>VGYW01000388.1 GCA_016872875.1 Planctomycetota bacterium
GTGAACGGCCTGGCGAACGGCAACGACGGGCCGTTTCAGGATGAGGGGGAGTACATCGCCCCCCAGAGGCGCCGCAAGGCCGGCAAGCAGCCCCCAGGGGCCAAGCCCGACGAGAAGCCCGAAGAGCCCGTCAAGCCCATCGAGCTGACGCCCACAGACGCGGACATCATCTGGCGCTACGACATGATCGCCGAGCTCGACGCCTGGCCCCAGGACGCCTCGTCGTGCTCCGTCATCGTCCACGGCGACCTCGTCTACGTGAACCCCTCGAACGGAGTTGACCTCTCGCACAAGAACATCCCGTCGCCCCAGGTGCCCACGATGATCGCCCTCGACAAGAAGACGGGCAAGCTGGTGGCCGCCGACGAGGAGAAGGTCGGGCCCACCATCCTCCACGGCTCCTGGTCGTCCCCCTCGCTCGCCGATGTCAATGGCCGAAAGCTCCTCCTCTTCGGCGCGGGTGACGGCATCTGCTATGCCTTCGACCCCACGCCCGTCGAAGTCCCCGGCAAGGACCTCAAGGTGCTCAAAACCGTGTGGAAGTGCGACGCCAATCCGCCCGACTACCGGATGCGGGATGGCAAGAAGCTGCCCTACAACAAGAACGCCGAAGGCCCCAGCGAGATCACCGCCACGGTCGTCTGCGTCAACAACAAGGTCTACACCATCGTCGGCCAGGACACCCGCCACGGCCCCGGCAAGGGCTGCCTCACCTGCATTGATGCCGGTGGCACAGGCGCTGGTGGCACAGGCGTCCCGCCTGTGACTGGCGGCGCCACAGGCAAGATGCCTGTGCCACCCGCCGGGGACATTAGCGCGACCGGCGTGCTGTGGCGCTACACCGGCATCAACCGCTCGATGGCCACGCCCTCCATTGCCGACGGCCTGGTCTTCGCCGCCGACTACGTCGCAACCGTTCATTGCGTTGACGCCGAGACCGGCAAGCCCCACTGGACGCACGAGACGGGCGGCCGCGACTGCATGGGCTCCACCTTCGTGGCCGACGGCAAGGTGTGGTTCGGCAACAAGAACGGCAAGCTCACAGTCCTCGCGGCGAGCAAAGAGAAGAAGCTCCTCGCCGAGATCAACCTCCGCACCCCCATCCACGCCACCCCTATCGCCGCCAACGGCGTCCTCTACGTCCCCTGCAACACCTACCTCTACGCGGTGAAACAATGAACCGACCTCTCGTTCCCACGCTCCGCGTGGGAACGCAGCTTCCCGGACGCTCCGCGTCCCATCTCGCCACGCGGCGGGGATGCGGCGCACCGACGCAGAGCGTCGGCAGACACCCGTTCCCACGCAGAGCGTGGGAACGAGAGCGAGGGGGATGATGCTCCGCGCGGCCGGCGAGAAGACAACTCCGAGTCGCGCCCGCCTGCACGCGGCCGGGGCGATGCTACTGATGCCGCTGCTCCTGGTGCCGGTCTTGATTGGTCTCTTGCAGCTGACGTGGTACCTCCTCTACGCGCTCCGGTGGCCTTCGGGGCCCTACTGCCACCCGGTCATTTACCTGCCGCTATCGATCCTGTACCTCTGCTACGTCGTCGCCGCTTTCGCCATGGCCGTCATCTTCATCGCCGGGGTGATCCAACTGCTCACAGGGAAGCCAATCGAGTTGGTCGCATCCCTCTACAAGAAGAGCAAGGAGTGACCAATGGCTGACTCCCTTAGCACTGCAGGGCATAAGACGAACATGGCATAGGAAAGCAAAATTGCCTTTACACGGATGGGGCCACGCGCTATGATGAAGCCATGGCTGACCTCTACGTCCAACGCTCGATTGAGCCTTTGCTCGCCTCGCTCCTCGGCCAGTTCCCCGCGGTGGCCCTGACCGGCCCGCGCCAGTCCGGCAAGTCCACCCTCCTCCAGCACTGCCTGCCCGGATACCGCTACCTGACGCTCGACGACCCGGTGCTCCGCGAGCAGGCTGTGGCCGATCCGAACCTGTTCCTCGACCTGGCCGGCGAGCGGGCCATCCTGGACGAGGTGCAGTACGCCCCTGGCCTGCTCAGCTACGTGAAGCTGCGGATCGACCGGGCGCGCGGCCGGCGTGGCCGCTTTGTCCTCACCGGTTCACAGCAGTTTCCCTTGATGAAAGGGCTTTCGGAATCGCTCGCGGGCCGCATCGCGCTCCTGGAACTCCTGCCCTTCGACGTCGAGGAGAAGCGCCGCTGCCCCGGCCTCGGAGCGCGGTTGGGGACGGGCCACGCGGCGTTCGTGGACGCCTGCCTGCGCGGGTCGTACCCCGAGGTCGTGGTGGCCAGGGACATCGAGCCGGCCCGCTGGTATGCGGCATACGTCCAGACGTACCTCGAGCGGGACGTTCGGACGGTCTACGACGTGGGCAACCTGCGCGACTTCCAGCGCTGCACCCAGCTCCTCGCCGCCCGCTGCGGCCAGCTCCTCCAGCTCTCGGAGCTCGCCTCGGCCCTCGGCGTCGCTGCCACCACCGTCAAGCGGTGGGTCTCTATCCTCGATGCCTGCCGCATCCTGTTCCTGCTCCCGCCCTACGCCCGCAACCTGGGCAAGCGCGTCCGCAAGGCCCCGAAGGTCTACTTCACCGACTGCGCGCTCGTCTGCTACCTGGCGGGCGTCGGGGGCGAGGAGGCCCTTCTCCGCGGGCCGCTCGCAGGCCCCCTCTTCGAGAACTTCTGCATCCAGGAGACCCTCAAGGTCTTCCTCGCCGCGGGCATCGTCCCGCGGCTCTCCTATCTCCTCACCCACAACCAGCTCGAGGTGGACCTGATCGTGGAAGACCCCGACGGGCGCCCGCGCCCCTTCGAGATCAAGCTCTCGAAGACGCCCCGGCCGGCCATGGCCTCTGGCCTCGCGCGCTTCGCCGAACTCTTCGCCCCCCTCGCGCCGCACCCAGGCCGGGTCATCGCCCTCTCCGAGGAGGCCCTCCCCCTCACCCGCGCCGTGAGCGTCGTCCCGGTCCTCGCCTATCTTGGGCAGCTTCGCGATGCCTGCCTCAGAGGTATGGCCGGTTCGGAAGGGACAGGTGATGTGTGACGTGCAAGAAGGACGCGATCCGCCTCCTCGACCGCCGCGAAAGCCCTGTGGCCGCGAGGCTGTGGTGAGCTTGGCTAGCGCGGTGACACGGACATACACGGACGAACACGGACGATTGCCTCAGCAGAGAAGCTCCTGCCGTCCGTGTGTGTCCGTGTCTGTCCGTGTGATACCCGCACGGCGAGCACTCGTTCTCACCGCGCGCGAACGGAGGCGAGGGGACTGATGCCGCGCATGGCAGACGAGAGGACAACAGCGAGTCGTGCCCGCCTACACGCGCTCGGGGCGATGCTGCTGGCACCCCTCACGATCGCGCTGTTGTGGTTGACGTTTGGCCTCCTTATGCTCTGTATGCCCTCCTACCCCTACACGGTCCTTTACACGATCCTCTACATAGCCGTGTTCATCCTGTACCTCTCCTATATCCTCGCCGCTATCGCCCTGGCCGTCCTCTTCATCGCCGGGGCGATCCAGCTCGTCACCGGGAAGCGGCTTGGGTTGGTCGAATCCCTGTACGAGCGGAGGAGCAAGGAGTGAGCAATGGCTGACAGGCTCAGAATGGGCTATGTGGGCTGTGGGTTCATGGCGCAGTAAGTGCATATCCCGAACATCCTGGCTCTGGATGGGGTGGAGCTGGCGGCCATTGCCGAGCTTCGCCCGAAGCTGGGTAGAATGGTGCAGGAGCGATTCCGCATCCCAAAGCTCTACGCCAGCCACGCCGAGCTGGCGCAGGACAAGGAGATCAGTGCCGTCGGAGTGTCGGGGCACTTCTTCGCCCAGGGCGAGGTCGCGACTGACCTGTTGCTCGCGGGCAAGGGAGCACACGCAGCTCTACTTCGAGGGGGGCTGGATTCGCACCGAGGCCCCGCCGCTGCTCCTCCGCAACGTGCCGGCCACGGTCGAGGTCTACCGCGGCAACACGCCGGCCAAGACGGCCACCCACACCTTCCCCGAGGGCGGGCGGGAGTGGTCCTACAAGGCCGAGATGCGCCACTTCGCCGAGTGCGTCCGCACCGGCGCCCCCTTCCGCTCCCCCGCCTCCGACACCATCGAGGACGTGCGGACCTTTGAGGCGATATACGGGAGGCACATTGGAATGGCACTGACCTAAAGGGTCGGCGCTTGCCCAGCCCGCTCCTGCGGGCGGCGGAGGGTAGCCGTCCCGAGCAGAGTCGAGGGAGCGTAAGCTCGTGGGACACGGCGCTGTATGGTGGGAACCCGGTGGGGCAGAAGAGCTCGCCGCGTGGGCTTGACGCGGGACCGCCGGGGTGTTAGACTTTGTGTGTCTGAGCAGCGGGCTAGCTCCAATGGACGTATGGAGGGCAACCCCATGGCCGATAGGCCTGCCGACACGCCACTGCGGGTACAGAGCGAGAAAGACCTGCTCACTGACGTGTTGCTGCCGATCTTCGCGGCCCGGCACGGGGGGCGAGCCATCTTCTGGCACGGCCCGAAGGAGCGGGGGAAGGACATCGTGTACCTCACTGACAAAGGGGCGCTTGGCGTTGTCGTCGCGAAGCACGCTAAGCAGTACAACGACAGCGCCAAAGCGCAGGGCTATGTAGGTCATCTCGTCGAGCAAGTTAAGGAGGCCATGGAGGCCGACGAGAGGGTTCCTGCCCGTGCCGGGAAGGCTGGGGAACTGACAATCGCCCTGTGGGGCGGGGCCACGCTGGAAGCCCTGAAGCGCCTCAAGAGGAACGTTGGCGAGATCAGGCCCAACAAGAATGGCCTGCGTGTCGAGTTCTGGGACTCAGCAGACAGGATCCGGAAGGAGTTCCACAAGTTCGGCACGAGTTCCATTGCTGGCGACGTCCCTGATCGCCTCGCCCAGCTCCGGCGCAGCGTCGAGGCCCTGCGCGAGAATGACCCAACGTTGGAGGATTTCCCGGGGAAGTTCGACCCGCTGGCAATCGTCGTGGGCGATCGCCGGCTGAACCCGCCGGACCTCTGGCAGGACGCTGTTGCCAGGGCGGCGTCCCCGGGCGACCTGGCCTTGATACATCTCCTCAGGCTTGACAGCCTGAAGAGCGTGGAGGTATGGCCTGACACCGCGATCCTGGAGGACCACGACCGCCATGGCGACCGAGCGGCCCTGCGCAACTGCCACATCCTCTCCATCGGTTGCCCCGCGGTCAATCTGATCTCAAGGCAGCTCAATACGGCTGCGGCATTCCGCTTTCGGATCGATCCTGCCATCGAGCGCGCAATGGAGGAGGCCACCAGGACACTTCAGGGGCTGGCCGAGGACCGGCGAGTCTCCCATACTGAATGGGTTGACCAGATCGGGGGAACAGACCACCTCAACAGCCTGATCCAAGGGTACAAGGGAAGGAACTTGGTAGACCTTCTCAGCGGGATGGAGCACCCAACGACTGACCAACGTCACATTGCGTGGGGCGTCGTCTCGCTGACTCGGAGTCCATACTCCCCGGACCACTTTGCGATCCTTGCAGCCGGATACGGGATCAACGGCACGTTTGGCGCGCTGCGCGCGCTGGCCGGGGATGTGGACGTCGCTTGGGTCGGCCTGGATTGGCGCAAGTGGCACCCAGTGGGGGGTGTCTTTAACCATCGCCGGCCCGATTACTTCACATCTGCCTTTGACCCGAGGTGCCGCTGTACCGAACAGAGCCCCCCGTATAGGTTAGCCTGTTTCTCGGCGGTCTTCCGCAAGAAGGGCCGCGAGCCCTACGGGGGGCGAACGGTGGCGGGGCGAAGGCTGCCCTGAGCTGGCACGCAAGGCTTCGGAATCGCAACCATGCTGGAAGCGCAAGAGCTCATCACCATTGCTGACCATCGCTTCGCACGTACATGGTCCGGGCGCAAGACCACGCGCCCCGGTGTCACGCTTGTCGCCTTCTATGGGCTGCCGAAACCCCAGGAAATCGAGCATCTCCTGGAACTCGCCGTCCACAACATCCCGGCGGAACTACCCGGCTGGCTCGAACCCATGCCTCGCCGGCAGGTCCACGGCACGATCATAGGCCTCGAGGGGCGCCGGCAGAGAGACGGGAGCGTGATCCACGAGAACCTGCGGCACGGCGACGTCTGGTCACGAGACGCCAGCTCTGACAGAGCTATCGACTTCTCGGGACTCCTCGCGTACCTCCGCGGCCTTCAGTGGCCGATCACCATCCAGTTCGGCGGCGTGGGGCCGGACACTGTCAATCCCCAAGACCCCGTTCGCCGCCCCTTTGAGCGCTTGTTCTCCGTGCACGATAACGGTCTAGTAGTCGCGATAGGCTGGCCGGTCGGCCCGGATGGCGTGCTCTTTCAACCGCTCTTGGCGCGCCTGAGGAAGGATGTGGAGTACTTCAACGTGGTCCACAAGTACCACGTGAGCCCAGAGGACTGGGACAACGATTTCTTCATGGTGCTCGGGTCGCTCAATCTCAGGAGATGGGGTCGTGCAACCCACAAGGAGCGCCGGAGCGTCTTGGGCTGGCTCTCGCGTTACGTCGACCAGGTGAGGGCCGCGTTGGCACCCGAGTGCCTCACCGTCGAGCTGGCCCGCGAGCGCTTGCAGGTCGTGGCGTACCGGGATGCCGCCCTCAGCCGCACCACATTCTGCAAGCCGGTGTCGGAAGTCTCTCCCGATGAGCTTCGCAGTCTGTACTGACGCACCGGCCAGCGTCCCGCCAGAAAGCTGCAACAGTCCTGAACGAGGAACGCGGAGCATGAGGATTAGCCTTTGGTTCTCACTTGGGATCGCCGTGTCCCTGGCAGGCACACTCGCCGCCGACACGGTGACGACGAAGGACGACCTGACCCTCAAAGGCCGCGTGGTCAGCGAGGCGCAGGACAAGCTGGTCCTCCGCACCCCCTACGGCGAGCTGGCCATCCCCAAGGCTCAGATCAAGGAGCACAAGCGCTCCAGCTACGCGGTCGAGCTGAAGGACGGCTCGAAGCTCGTCGGCCAGATAACGGCCGAATCCCCGCAACAACTGACACTGAAGGTGGAGGGCAAGGACCGCGCCATCGCCCAGGCCGACGTCAAGGCGGTGACCGAGCGCCCGACCCTTGACGAGCGCAAGCTCGACCAGATGCGCGAGCAGGCCCTCAAGATTCTCCAGGAGAAGAAGTACGCGGAGGCCATCAAGCTCTACCAGGAAATCCTCGAGGCGGCGCCCGACGACGCGACCTCGATCTACAACCTGGCCTGCGCCTACTCCCTGACGAAGGAGAACGCCAAGGCGGTGGCCATGCTCCGGAAGTCCCTTGAGGCCGGCTTCATCAAGTTCGGCCACATCGAGGCCGACCCCGACTGGGACGGGATGCGCAACGACCCCGGCTTCCAGGCGCTGATGAAGGAGCGGGCGAAGTACGTCGCCAGCGGCGTCGCACTCTCCGTCGAGCGGGTCCACAAGGCCCTCGCCGCACGCAGCGTGGACGCCAAGGCCTACAAGACCCTACACGACAATGCCCGCAACTTCATCTACATGCACTCCCGGAGCGATGACGACCTGGCCCAGGTCCGCCACGCCCTCGAGCAGTTCGGCGAGTGGCAATGGAAGAACCTCCTCCAGAACCGCCCCCAGGACCCCATCTACATCGTGCTGCTGACCCAGGCGGACACGCCGAAGGTCTTCCCCGGCGGGCGGGGCGGCGGCGTGTTCAACGCGGGGAGCAACGTGCTGCTCTGCGGCGACCTGCCCGCCTGGAAGATCATCAACACCAGCGTCGTCATGCACGAGTTCACCCACGCCCTCCACCACGCCGACATGGGCGCGCGCCGCCAGACACATCCCATCTGGCTCGTCGAGGGCCTCGGCACCCTCTTCGAGACCGCACGCCACGAG
>VGYW01000389.1 GCA_016872875.1 Planctomycetota bacterium
ATCAGGGCGAAGCCCTGGGAAAGGCGGTGATACGCGGGTCAGCCCTGTAGGGGCGTACTGGCGCCCCTGGGCAGGATGTGGCGCCGGGGGGGCACATAGTACGCCCTGTCAGGGCTGACCTTACCGGTCGCCCCTTCCCAGGGCTTCGCCCTGGGCTGCTATAGTACACCCCTGAAGGGGCTCCAGAACAGTTCACCAGAACTGGGGGCCATACTCATGCGTGATGGTTGCCTTGCGTTGACCGGCTCAGTGCCGTAGAATGTGGTGAGGGGAAAGGACGCCGACCCCTGGAGGAAGCCCAATGTCCACTGTGAAGGCCCGGTCACAGCCAGGAGCGCTGCCCGGTGATCCATTGACGAGGGAGGCGGCCGCGTTCCGCCGCAAGTTGCCGGCGCTTCTCGTTGCCCACAAGGGGGAGTACGTCGCCTTCTACCACGGGCGCCTGGTGGGCCATGGGGCTGACGACGAGGAGCTCGCGGACAGGATGTTCAGGAAGCTTGGCGACGCCCCCTTCTACATCGCCAGGGTGGAGCAAGCACCCACTGTGTGCGAAGCGCCTTCGCCAGAGGTGATTGGTTGAGCATGCCCGACTACTACGCTGCGACACTCGTAGGCGGCATCAGGCTTCCCGCGGTACGCTGCATCGCCGCCCGCCGCGACGACGTGCTCCTGGGCCGCAACGTCCTCAACCGCTTTCTCATCACGCTCGACGGCAAGAACCTTACCTTACTCTTTGAATGACCCCTGATGCCCGCTCGCCCGCTTGCGGTTGCGCACCGCGAAGGTCAAGCCACCGAGCGGGTCGCAGTCTACAGCCAAGATCAGACCGACGGGATGGATCGCCTGTGTCGCCCCGCGCCGCCTCGTCCTCGCCGGCCCGGTGGACCATACGCGCCGCCGCGTGTCCCAGCCCGAGGCCGAGCGCGCCTACGCCTTCCCCCAGCGCATCTACGAGCTCTTCGAGGCCGACGAGAACCTCGTCCTCTCCGCCGCCACGCCCTGAGGCCTCGCCGGTCTCCGCACGAGTCCCCCTTCAGCCGTGGATTTCCGCCGCCCGAGCAACCTGCGCCCCCCTGCACGGTGATGCCCCGGACGACGTGCGATAGCCTGTCGGAGTGCGGTCGCTTGAGACCGCTGTGGACTGCCGAAGCACTCCCCTCTTGAGGAGCCCATGCCCTTCGGACCGTCCCGATCACCCGCGGCGAGCTCTCTCTGGTTCGGTGAATGCTTCGACGACCGCTGCGGCGTTCTCGGTGGGGGTCTCGGGCTGGAGGGACTTTGCGGGTGCGAGGATGAAGCCGCCGCCCTTGCCCATCTCGCGCCGCAGGCGGGCGACCTCGGCCTTGATCGCCGCGGGCGTGCCGAAGGGGATCGTGCTCTGGCTGCCCAGGCAGCCCCAGAAGGCCAGCTTGTCGCCCCAACGCTTCTTGAGCTCGTAGGGGTTCATGCCGCGGGCCTCGGGCTGCACGCTCTCCAACACGTCGAGGCCGATCTCGATCACGTCGGGCAAGATGTCCACGATGCTCCCGCAGCAGTGTGAGATGACGAGCTTGCCGCGTTCGTGGACGGCCTTGTAGAGCCGCGCCCAGCGCGGCTTGAGGAGGCGGCGCCAGCGCTCCGGCCCCAGGATCACGCCCCGCTGGTCGCCCCAGTCGTCCCCGAACATGATTGCGTCTACGTCGGGCAGGCAACGGAGCGTGAAGTCGAGGTAGGCCAGGAACTGCCCGGTGATGCGGTCGAGCAGTTCCCCGTAGAAACCGGGGGCGGCCGCGGCGTCCATCAGGGCGTTCTGGAAGCCGCGGATGCCCCAACTGGTCTCGAAGAGCCCCCAGCCGATGCTGCCGAGGATGAAGTGCTCGCCGCGTTCGGCGGCCACGAACTCCTGGGCCTTGGCGATGGCCGCGGCGTCCTGGTGGAACTCCTCGGGCTTCGGCCAGCGGTAGCCCTCGAACGATGCCGTGGCGAGAGCCGGCGACTCCAGGTGCCAGGGCCGCCGGTCCATGCGCCAGAGGGTGCCGTAGGGGTCGCGCTGGATGCCCTCGCGCTCGGTCGGCTCCTTCTTCATGTTCGAGAGCACGCTTGCGCCCCTGATGAACGGCTTGAGGCGGTCGCGCCAGGCCTTCGAACCGTAGTGGGCGTCGAGCCGCTCCGCAACGTCCCCCTCGAAGCCCAGCGTGTAGGGCACTGGGGTCGTCTCATGGTGATGAATCTGCTCCAGGACGATCTCGCGTGGCTTCATCGTCAGACCCTTTGCGCCACAAGCTCCCAAGCCCTCCGCCAAGCGAGAAGGATAGCGGATGGCGGGGCGAAATGCAATGGAGGACAAGGTCTCTCGATCGTCTTCGAGTCCCCTGGCTGCGTGGAGAAGAGGTGATCGGTCGGATCGGTCGGATCGGACGGATCGGACAGATCGGACCGATCTCAATCCCTCTGGTCGCGCGGAGAAGAGTCGAGGACGAGGACGATTGAAGAAGGACCCTGAGTTGACAGCGTGTGCCGCGGTGCCTAGCATACTCTGAGTTCGGTTGGCCTCTGGTGGGCAGTAGGAGTGCGGAATGGAGAAGAAGAAGCCGCCCCTGGGCGCGTGGGCACTGGTCCTCGCGCTCGGGCCGTCGCTCATCTGGTGCGGCGAGTACATCGGCTCGGGCGAGGTCATCATCGCCACGCGCACGGGAGCCATCCTCGGCCCGACGGTGCTCTGGACGATCGTCCTCGGCATCTTCCTGAAATACTGGATCGGCCTGTGCGGCGCGCGCTACACGGTGGTGACGGGCGAGGGGATGGTTGACTGCTTCAGCCGCGTGCCCGGCCCGCGGAACTGGCTGGTGTGGGTGGTGCTGGTGGGCCAGGTGGCGTCAGGGGTCTGCGCGGTGGGCGCGCTGGCGGTGGCGGCGGCGACGTTTCTCGGCACGCTCCTGCCGCTCGGGGCGCACTCGACGGCGATATGGGGGACGGTGGTCACTGCGGGGGCGTTCGCCGCTGCGTGGTCGGACCGCTTCGGCCTCCTCAAGCAGCTCATGGGCCTGATGGTGCTGGCGATCGTCATCGGCGTGGTGTATGTGGCGGCGTACACCCTGCCGCCGGTGCGGGACATCTTCACAGCCGTCTTCGGCTTCCGCGTGCCCGAGGTGCCCGATTGGGTGCGACAGGCGGACCCCGACGTGAAGACGGCCTGGGGCGAGATACTGCCCCTCATCGGCTGGTCGGCCGGCGGCTTCGCAAGCCAGGTGTGGTACACCTACTGGGTGATGGGCGCCGGCTACGGGATGACGCAGGAGCGGACGTGGGGCCAGAGGGCGGACGAGGCGCGCCTCGCAAGCCTCTCGGCCCAGGAGGCGCGCGAGGTCCGCTCCTGGGTTCGCGTGGTCAACTGGGACGCGACGTTCGCCTTCGTCATCGGCGTCGTCGTCACGTCGGCCTTCTTCCTGGCCGGAGCGGGGGTCTTGGGGCCTGCGCATCTCGCCCCGAAGGGGGCGCCGGTGGCCTTGGAGCTTTCGCGGCTGTTCTCGCTCCGCTGGGGAGAGCTCGGCGGCATCCTCTTCCTGGTCGCCGGCGCCGCCGCGCTGGTGAGCACCCAACTGGGCCAACTGGCGGGCTGGCCCCGCCTGCTCGCCGACTGCGTGCGAAACGTCCATCCGCCCTTCGGGAGCCTCGCGCCGAAGAGGCAGTTCCGCCTCTTCTTGTGCCTCTTCCTCGTGACCAACCTGGCGATCTGCGCCCTGTTCGGCACGAATCCCCTCCGCCTCATCAAGCTGGGCGCCATCTGCGACGGCCTCATCCTCGTCCCGCTTCAGGCCCTCGCGGTCGCCTACGGCCTCTTCTTTGCCCAGAGGAAGCTGCTCTCGCCCGAAGCGCGCGAAGTCCTTCGCCCCGGATGGGTCCACGGCGCCATCCTCATCGTGGCCTTTCTGGTCTTCGGCTACTTCTGCGTCTTCCAGGTTCCCCAGGTGCTCAGCCAGATGTTCGTCAAGTAGGAACACGGAGGTCGAGAAGCCATGAAAGCGCTGGCGGCGTTCGTGCTCGTGGGAGGCCTGGCGGCTGCGGCGGAGGCGCCGCGCAGCGAGTGGCCGACCTATCTCGGCCCCCGCGGCGACTTCACTGAGCGCTCGGGGGCCAAGCTCCTCGACGACATGACCCAAGTGCGCCTGGCCTGGGTGAGCGAGGAGACGAAGATCGGCTTCGGCAAAGCCCACACCGGCGCCGGCAAGAGCGGCGTGGGGAAGGACTTCCTGGGCCTGCCGCCCGGCGGCGAGGCCAGCCCCATCGTCGCGGGCGGACTCGTCATCCAGTCGTACTTCGCCCCTCGCGGGGAGGTGTGGGACGCGGCCATCGAGAAGCGGATGGGCGCGGCCTTCGAGAAACACGTCTGGCTCGTCGCCGCCGACGACGTGGTGATCGCGATGGACGCCGCGACGGGCAAGACCCGCTGGAAGCAGGTCTTCGAGGACAAGGGGGTCAACACCGGCGCAGGCAAGCGCGGCGGCTGGGCGGTCACGCCCTGCGCGGCAGACGGCAAAATCTTCTCCCTCGGCACCACGGGGCGCATCTACGCCCTCGACCTCGCCACGGGCAAGCCGCTGTGGGAATCCGACATCGGCGAGCGGCACATGCAGCTCGAGGCCGAGAAGGCCAAGGCCCTCGCCGAGCGGCGGATCGCAAACGTCCCGCGCCCCTACGGGATGTTGCTCGTCGTGGATGGGGTCCTGCTCGTGCCCGACTGGGGTTGGGGGCTGCTCGGCGTGGAGGCCGCCACGGGCAAGACCCTCTGGCGCCTCGACAAGGGCAGCCGCGAGATGGTCCTCTCGGGCTACAACGCCCCCTGCCCCGTCCGCATCGGGCAGAAGACCTGTGTCGCCACGGCCAACGCGAAGGGCGACCTCCGCCTCATCGAGCCGAAGACCGGCCGCATCCTCTGGACGGTCCCGCTCAAGTGCGAGCACCTCACCCAGCCGGTGGCGAGCGAGGAGCACCTCTTCGTCTTCGAGCCGAACCCCACCTACAGCGGCGAGCCCGGCTCAAGGCCGGGCGAAGTCAACCGCTACGGCGTCCTCGCCGCCTACCGTTACGACGAGAGCGGAGCCAAGCGTGACTGGGCGCTCCCCGCCGAGCACATCCACGAGCTCCACCTCGACGGCGGCGCCGGGCGCCGCGTCATCCCCCGCGACGGCCTCGTCTACTACCTTTGCTGGGGCAAGAAGGGGCAGGAGCGCCACCGCCGGCTCCTCATCATCCGCGAGAAGGACGGCGCCATCCTCAAGTCCCAGGAGCTCGGCGTTGACCACTTCTACCTCTGGGGCGACAGGCTCATCACCGTGAGCGACCTCCAGCACCGCCCCCGCGCCGCCAACCCCGAAATCTGGCAGCTCTACACCACCGAGCCTACAGACTTCCGAGCCCTCGGCAAGGGCTGGCACGTCAACAACCCCCAGAACCGCATCCACATCGCCACCGGCGGCTACGAGGTCCCTGTCTTCGAAGCCTTCGCCGACGGCCTCCTCTTCTGCCGCGTCATGGGCGGCATCCGCTGCTACGACCTGCGAAAACCTGCGGGGCAATGACCATGCGAGCATACGAACTGGCCATCGTGGGAGCGGCGCACGTCGCTGGCCTTCTCGCCACCGTGTTGGTCATGAGCGCCTTGGACGTTGGTGAGCCATTCTACGCCTTGGTGGTGGCCGCCATCCTCGGCTCCGAGGCTGGTGCACTGCTGTACCACAGGCGTCAGCCCGAGGCGGCGCCCGCGCGCGTGAAGCTCACGGTGGGCGCAGTCCTGGCCATCCTCTGCGCCGCCGAGAGCCTGATCGCCCAGGCGGCTTGGGACTGGATCGTACACCCCGATGTGGTCATTCCCCTCAGCTCGGTCGGTACGTTCTTCTTCCCCTATGCCTTCTTCGAGCCTATGCGCAAAGCGCTCGCCAAGGCCCGCGAGCAGCAAGAGAGGAAGGACCCTTAGTGAAAGCCACCTCACGGCTGAACCAGCAAATGAGACGGGATGCGTCCCGGTTCCCGCCCGATCTCGTCTTCGGCCTGACCCGAGCGAAGCTCGACTCTTTGAAGTTGCAGATTGCAACATCAAAGGGACGAGGCGCACCCGGAAGCTCCCTCCCATGGGGCCAGTTTTGATGTCGCATTCTGCGAGATCAAAGCGCGGTAGCGGGTGCATACTTGCACCCGCAACCGTCTGAGAATGAAGCGTGGCGGCGTCAAGGGACCCCGTGGCATCAGGTCGTCGCGTTGGGCGACGCCTGCAACTCGCGCCTCACCCTGCGGAGGGCTTGCGCGGCAAGGCTCGCGCCTACGGCGGCAGGCCTGTGCTCCCCCTTCTCCTTGAGCCGCTTGTGCCAGTTGGGGAAGAACGCGCGCTCAAGTTCGGCCGCTGACCTGAACACGGTGGCTCGTGTTGCCTCTTCACTGGCCATCGGCTGTCTCCCGGTAGTAGTTGGCCAAGAACTGAGGATTCAGGTCCGCCTTGAAGTAGTGTTTGCGTTTGAGCCAAATGAACCCATCCCCCTTTGAGATGACGGCCACGTCAATAGGCCCCCCGACCGTCTCTGCTTCCATCGTAACCCTCCGCTTGAAGGAAGTCAAGCTCACGAGCGACTCAGCCATGGATCCCAGCTCGTCCTTCGGCAGGTGAGCGACCACCGTGACAATCGGGTTCACATGCCTCTCGCGCCTATACGTCTTCATCCGTGTTCGGTAATCCTCGAAGAGCGCTTGCGTGGCGGAGACGAGCCTCCTCGTGAACTCAGCTCTTGCTTCGTCAGCGAGCCCGCCTATGCTCTCGACGATCGCAGCGGGGTACTTCTCGAAAACCTCCGTGAGGTAACCTTCCATGCACTTTGCCAGCTCGGGGTCAATACCCTCCATGAAAGCGGAAACCATCTCGGATTGAGCGAAGGACAGCACGGCCGCGTTGTTGTCGTTGCTGATGCGCTGTTCATCCCTCCGCCGGCACTTGAGCCTGTCCGCGACGACAGCCTCAGCTTCTAGAGAGACCAGACTCGGGAAGGCTTCATGTGCCCCGAACCCAGCGATCACGATGCCAGACGTGTTGGCCGGGAATATCTCGCGGTAGAACAGCTCGCCGCCCAGCCGACGGACCCGTCTCCTGGCCACATCGTTCAGAGGGAGCTTCTCAAGAACCGCGTCCATGGCGGCCTCAATGGCCTGCGCGTACCGCCCCTCCGTCACACGCACATGCTGCTTGGGCAGCGAAGGCAAAGGGGGCCGCCGCCTCACTTCCGTGTAGTGCTTGCGGATGATCTTGCCGGCAAGCCGTCTGCTCTGACTGACCGATACCCGCTTGCTCCTCCTGCTCTGCAAGAGGGTCTCCACCGCCTCCATGAACTCCTTCCGGATCAGTTGCAGGTACGACATGAGCGAGGACCGCACGTGCCTTGCCTGCTCTGCCTCAGGAAACAGCTGGTTGGGGCCATCCAGGAAGCGAACGAAATCGTCCGCATACTGCTGCAAGGTTGGATATGATCGGTCTTGCAGCTTGGCCCTGTATACCTTCACCAGGGTCTCCCAAGGAACGCCCATGAAGGCCGCCCGTCCGAAGACCATAACGCCGACCGGGTGGTACTTGGAAAGGGCAAACAGCTTGACAGCGTCCCAAGTCCTTGAGATCGTGGGTGTGCCTGCGGCCGGTCCGTCGGGGGCTTTGCCCCCGAACCCCCAGGATTTTCCGCTTTCGGGCCGCCGGCACCCCAACAGGAAAATGGCCGCGCTGGCCTCCAGGAGACGTGCCGGTGGCCGAATGCGATAAATCCCAGGGGGTCTGGGGGACTGGTCCCCCAGAGGCGAGTT
>VGYW01000390.1 GCA_016872875.1 Planctomycetota bacterium
CAGGGCTCCCTTCGGTCGCCCTGGGCTACGGCTGGGTCGCCCGCGTCGGCGGGCTACAAGGCCCCGAGATGTGGGCAAAGATCAGGGCGAAGCCCTGGGAAAGGGGCGGTAGGTGGGCTAGCCCTGAAAGGGCGTACTATGTGGTTCCAGGCGCCACATCCTGCCCAGGGCGGGTAGTACGCCCCTACAGGGCTGAATCTGGCCGTCCGACTGTCCCAGGGCTTCGCCCTGGGCTGCTATAGTACGCTCCATTCGGAGCCTCGGAGCCGAAGAGAACTGCCAGGACTGGGGGCCGTACTCCTCTATCGTGCCCCACCGGCCTCACGGCCGGAGGTCTGTACGTGGGGGCCCTTGCCGAGGCCGGCGAGCACGGCAAGGAAGATGGCCAACTTGGCCGCGGCGCCCCGCGAGATCGTCCTGGCCACCAGGCCGTTCTCCACGGCGCCGGGGAACAGGTCGGGCACCGTCCACGCCCACAGCCCCTTGATGACCAGCAGGAACACCACGAACGCGATGCAGGCGACAACAAGCCCGCCTGCGATCAGAGCCGCTACCTTCGACTTGCTCATCGCGCCAACCTCCTCTCAGGGGAAGTAACGGTAGATGTCACGCCTCGGCAGGAACCGCACGAAGTACACTGTGTCCTCGTGCAGCGAGATGCCAATGCGGTAGATGCCGACGCGTATGCGGTAGTGGTTCCTCAGCCGGTGCAGTTTCTTCACGTTCGGCACGTCGCGCAAGCTCTCCGCCTGCTCGACGCGGCGCATCGCTTCTTTGGCCCGCTGCCGCAGGCCCCTTTCCCTCACGCTATGCACATCGTCAAGGAAGCTCTGCCGGATGTGCGTCTTCACTACTCTCGGTCCAACGCCTTGAGAACTTCCTCGCGGCTGACGATGGGGGTCTTCTCTCCCTCGTCTATAGCTCTGCTCAAGGCAATATCCTCAATCACCTCCGCGATGAGTTCACGCATCAGGCTGCGCCGCTCCTGTAGCAACTCGGTCACAGCCTCCTTGACGAGTTCCCTGAGCTGCGTCTTGTTCAGGGTCATAGATACCATGACGTGCTCCTCCTCAGGCTCGATAAAGCCATGGCCGCCACACCATCTTGTTTCAGAATACCACTTATCGCACGCCGCGTCAATTGGTGGAGTCCGTTGGCGGCGGCGCGCGGCCCCCCCCCGTCACCGACAAGAATAGCACTCTCGTGTGGGGGCTTCAACCGCGTCATTGCCCCACACGGAAGCCGATCCCGGCCAGCTTCGCCCTCAGGCGCTCGCCGGCGCCGCGGAGCACCAGGGTGGTGTTCTGGAACTCGCGGCGCTCGGGGTAGACCTTGCGAAGGCGGTCGAAGTATGCGGCACGCTCGGCGGCGGGCGCGGGCGATTGGCGCAGGGCACGGTCGTCGGACTCGATGTCGTAGATCGTGAGGACGGCCTCGCGGAGGACGTCTTCATCGGGCCGCCCGGCGCACTGAATCTCAAGGCGCGGGTGGCCGGGCGGGGGCATGATGGCGGCGGGGTCCCAGGTGGGCTTGACGCCGATGGTCTCGCAGGCGGCACGGTAGATCATCTCGGTTGCTGCCACTTTGCCATCGAAGGAGTAGCCCGCGATGTGCGGCGTGCCGAGGGCCGCCAGGGCCAAGAGATCGGGGTCGAAGGCCGGCTCGGTCTCCCAAACATCCAGCACTGCGCCCGCGACGCGGCGCTCAGTCAGGGCGGCCTTCAACGCACCCTCGTCTACTACCGGGCCGCGCGAGCTGTTGAGGAGATAGGCCGTCGGCTTCATCCGAGCCAGGAATGCGGTGTCAACCATGTGATGCGTCGCGTCCTCGGCAAGCGGGACGCTTGCCGCCACGGTGAGCGGGACGTGGAAGGTGATGAAATCGGCGTCGAGGAGGGCATCGAGGGGCAGGAAGCGCCTCTCGCCTGTCGCGCGGGCCAGCGGCGGGTCGTTCTGGAGCACGTGCATGCCGAGCGCCTCGGCCTTTGCGACCACGCGGCTGCCCACGTTGCCCACGCCGACGACGCCAATCGTCTTGCCCTCAAGGGCGAACCCGCCGCGGCGCGCGAGGACGAGCATGGCTGCGACGATGTACTCGGCAACGGAGTTGGCGTTGGAGCCGGGCGCGCTGGCGAAGGCGATGCCGGCCTGCCGCAGATAGGCGAGGTCCACGTGGTCGAAGCCGATGGTGGCCGTGCCCACGAAGCGGACGCGGGTGCCTTCGAGCAGGGCGCGGTTGATCTTCGTCACCGAGCGGCAGAAGAACAGGTCGGCGTCGCGGAGCGTCTCCCGCGTCACCTCGCGCCCCGCCACGAGCGTCGCCTCGCCGATCGTCGCGCACGCCTCGCGGACGAATGGGATGTTCTCGTCGGCGATGATCCTCAATGCGGCGTCTCCTCTCTGTGGCGGCATAGCTTATGGGCGGGGCGACGCGCTGTCAAACGGCTCGCGCCTCATCCATTTCCTGGTCGTCCTCGTCCTCGTCCCTCGTCCTCGTCCTCGATCCCTCTGCCGGCAAGGCAAGAAAGGCGATTATGAGGACGAGGACGAGGGACGAGGACGATTGAAGAGGGATTGACTCCCCGGCGCCGCGAGGCTATAATTCCGGTGCCATCCCCGTAAGCCCCCGAGACCGCCATCCCCGCCACGGAGCCCGGCCAATGGGCATTGACCTGATCGTCCTCATCGTGGTGGTGTTGTTCGCGTTCCTGGGCTATCGCCGCGGGCTGCTGCGGCACCTTGCGAGCCTGGGGGCGCTGGTGGCGGCCAGCCTCGCCGCAGGCTTCGTGGGCACCCAGGCCGCCATGGTGGTCGCCCCCAGGTCCACGATGCCCTCGGCCACGGTCTACGCCCTCTGCTGCGTTGGGGCGTGGGTGGTGGTCTACATCGTGTGCCGCATCGTCTTCGGCCGTGTGGCAAAGAAACTGGGATCGGACCCCCAGGGCGAGCCGAGGCCGTGGAACCGCAAGCTGGGCGCGCTCGCCGGCGCCGCCGAGGCCCTCCTCCTCGCCTGGGTGGCCATCGGCGTGCTGGATGCCCTGCCCGAGGACTTCCGCAAGGAGCGCCTGCCGTTGGTCCACCGCGAGCTCGACGGCTCGCCGTTCACCAACTACGTGGTCCGCCCCACCAGCCCGGCCAGGCTCCTCGAGCTCCAGCCGCTGATACCTGACCTCGCGGTGCTCTCCGAGCATCCCGAGGCCCTGAGCGTCGTGGCGGAGAAGGATGAGATCAGGAGGATTGCGGGACACCCAAGGGTGAAGGCGGTCCTGACCGACCCCGAGCTGATGAAGGAGTGGATGGCGGGCAACTACGGGCGCTTCTCGTCCGACCGCAAGGTGCGCGCGGCGTTGGAGGACGCCGAGTTGCGCGAGATGCTCCGCAGGCTGCCCGTCCGGGCCATCCTCCACGAGGCCGCCGAGCGCGCGCGTGCGGGCCACAAGCGTTAACGCGGCCGCAGGCCGCAACCAAACGGGGAGAACCGCCCGCCCGCTGCCCTGAGGGCGTAAACCGTTCAACCCACGCCACTTACCCCTGGCTGCCGAGGGCCGCCACCGGACCGGCACGGCTCTTGCTACTACCTAACGCAACCTAAGGCGGGGTCCTTGGGAGGTCGAGCACGGCTCGAAAGGGGGCCCGCCATGGGACATGGGGCAGACCGGGACCGTAGGGCATTCGCCGCCATCGAACTGCTCGCCGTCGTTGCCGTCATCGCCATACTCCTTGGGCTCGGCTTCAGCGTCTATCGCGGCGCAAGGCTCTCCGCGCGCGTGGCGCTCGCCGAGAACAACCTCAAACAGGTCAGTTCCGCCCTCGAGCTCTACTTCCGCAAGTACGGAGCCTACCCCATGCAGGGGGCGGACCTTGCCGCGGAGCTGGCCCCCTTCGTGCAGAATGCCGCGGCCTTCATCAACCCGGCGGTCGAGGAGTCGGAGCCTGGCGCCACGCTCAGCCTGCTCTACCGGGAGCCATCGCTTGCGGAGGTGGACAAGAGCCAGACGTATCTCACCGCGTTGCCCTGCGGCAAGGACGTCGCGATTCTCAGATCGGGCGGCAGGGTGGAGCGTCAGGAGATTCAGGGCGCCGCGGACAGCCAGGCCGCGGCTGAGGCAGTCCTCGCGCTCCTGACCGGCGAGAGCCAGCTCCGGGGCTCGCTCAACATCAATCCGAGGAACAACGACTTCGAGTTCGACATGCGGATCGGGGACGGCACGACGATCAACAGGGATGACCTGCTCGCCTCCAGGGGGTCGCTGTTCTATGAGGGGCGGGCGGTCTACATCCGCATGAACCCGAAGGGGAACAGCAACAGGAACACGATCCGCATCAGCGGCGAGTCCTTCGAGGTGAAGAACGGGGTGGTCTACGTCATCGAGGACGCCCAGATGATGGTCAGGCTCTGGAACATCGCCTCCGGCGGCGGCGCGATGGGGCGCTGGTGGCTCGACATCAACGCGTCGGCCCCGAAGATCACCATGCTCAACCCGTCGGGAGCGGTCATCGGCGTCATCCAGAAGTGACGCCCCATCGGGCTCACGCCGGGGCCTGCGGCTCAGCACGCCAACACGTGGCCACTTGACACGTGCTGGCGTGCTGTCATGATGGGGCGTATGGCGTCAGGCGATCCTCACCCCTCAGCCGCCCGTTCCGCCACGGCAACTGGCGTGGTCATCCGTCTTGACTCCGCCTCGTGCATCGTCCGATGCGGCGGGGAGAGCGTGCGCTGCACGCTGCCCGGAAAGTGGCGCCTTTCCAGGGGGGGCCAGACGCACCCTATTGCGGTCGGCGACCGCGTGCGCGTCTGCCTCGGCGCGGCGGGCGAGGGGACAATTGGGGCAATCGAGCCGCGCGGGCCGGGGAAGCTGGCCAGGAGGGCCGCCGGCGGCCGCGCCGTCGAGCAGGTCGTGGCGGCCAACGTGGACCAACTGGTCGTCGTCGCCTCCGCCGCCGAGCCGCCGCTCAGCCGCGGGCTGCTCGACCGCCTGGTCGTCTCTGGCGAGCACGGCGCCCTCGCCGTCGTCGTGTGCATCAACAAGCTCGACCTCGCCGCCTGCGGCGATTCCAGATTCCAGACTCCAGATTCCAGATTTCAGCCGGAAATCGAGCAGATCGTGGGGCTATACCGTGGCCTCGGCTACGCGGCTCTGGCCACCAGCGCCGTGACGGGGCAGGGGGTGGAGGAGCTTCGGGCGGCGCTGCGGGACAAGACGTCGGTCCTCGCCGGCCCGTCGGGCGTCGGAAAGTCGGCGCTCCTCATGGCCGTGCAGCCGGGCCTCCAGTTGCGGGTCGGCAAGCTGAGCGCCGCCACGGGCAAGGGCCGCCACACCACCACCGCCGTCTCGCTCCTCCCGCTCGACTTCGGCGGCTTCGTGGTGGACACGCCCGGCATCCGCGAGTTCGCGCTCTACGACCTGGAACGGGGCGACCTCCAACACTGCTTCCCCGAGTTGCGCGAGCGGTTCGGGCGGTGCCGCTTCGGCGATTGCACGCACCTGCGGGAGCCCGGCTGCGCCGTGCGGGACGCCGTGGCCACCGGCGCGATTGACCCGCAGCGCTACGAGAGCTACTGCCACATCTACGAGAGCCTGCCCGAGCCCGACCCGTCCCGGCGGAGGAAGGGAGGCGGCGATGGCGGCCGCTGACCGCAGGGACAGTGGGGTGGTGTTCGACCTCGACGGGGTCCTGGTGGACAGCGAGGGTCTGCACGTGGAGGCGTGGCGGCGGCTCTTCGCGGAGCGCGGCGTGGAGCTGACAGACGAGGAGTACGCCCAGGGGGTGGGGATGTCGGACGCCGATTGGCTGGCGTGGCTCTTCGCCAGGCGCGGCACGGCGGGCGACGTCGCCTGGTGGCGGGAGGCCAAGCGGCAGCTCTTCCAGGCACTCCTGGCGGCGGACGTCAGGCCGTTCCCAGGCGTCGTCGGGCTGGTGCGAACGCTCCGCCCGAGGTTCCGCCTCGGCGTCGCGTCCAACTCCTGGCGCCGCAACATCGAGACCGTGCTCGATGCCCTCGGCATACGCGGCTGCTTCGACGCCTGGGTGGGGGCGGACGACGTGACGCGCTGCAAGCCGCACCCCGACGTCTACGAACTGGCAGCCGCCCGCCTGGCCCTGCCGTCCACCGCGTGCGTGGTCATCGAGGACTCGCCGCTCGGCATCCAGGCCGCCAGGGCCGCAGGGATGCGATGTATAGGAATCACGAACTCCATGCCCGCTGAACGCCTCGCCCAGGCCGACCTGGTCGTCAGCTCGCTTGAGGACGCAGGCGCGATCTTGGGGTTTCTGGACCGATGAGGGGCTTGCCCGCATCTCTCGTCTGGAGCCTGAAAGGCTCGCATAGGATAGCCCAGGGCAACGCCCTGGGTCCAGTGGCCTCCGCGGGCCAGCCCTGAATGGGCGAAATAGGGCGCCGCTATGCCGCCCCTTCAGGGCTGGTCCCGGGGTGGGCGAGGGTCCCAGGGCTTCGCCCTGGGCTTTACCATGCGAGCCTTTCAGGCTCCAGAGAAGACCCGGATCGCGGCAAGGAAACACCCAGCCCCGAAGGGGCGGCACCTCAGGCTGGTCCCTCCGCGAGGAATGCGGGCTAGCGGCGCTTGGTGCAGACGAAGCCGGCGAGTTCCTTGACGTAATCTGCCTCGAAGCCGACCTTCACGAGTCGGTCGGCGATGCCCTCGTGGACATCCTTGTGGCCCCGCCGCGCGTAGGGCGAGCCGACGTAGTGGTAGAGCCGCCCGGTCGCCGTCAGCACGCGGCTCAACTCGAAGTAGAACCCGCGCCCGTAGAGCTCCCCCGCCCGCGAGATGTGGGGGGGGTCGTGGACGATGGCGTCGAAGGAGCCGGAGGGCTGCGCCGCCAGATACCCCGTCACGTCCTCAGGTATCACGTCAATCCGCGTGTCGAAGAAATACTCCTCGGACCAGGGGTTCTGGCGGGCCATTTCGAGGACGTCGAGGTCGTGCTCGATGGAGACGACCCGCTCGGCGCCGAGGCGGGCGGCCCAGATGGCCGTGTAGCCCAGTCCGCCGCAGGAGTCGAGCACGCGGTCGCCGGGGCGGACCACCGCTCGGACGATCGCCTCGGCCATGGCGTAGGGGCAGCAGCCCTCGGTCCGGTGCATCTTGATCCCGCTCACCTCGAGCGTGGGCGCCGAATCCGTGGCCATGAGCTTGTAGTAGAAGTTCCCGCGCCGCTCGACCGTGATGAGCGCGCCGCGGTCAACGCGAAAGACCCGCAGCCCCTTTCGGAGGAGGCCCTGGACCTTCTTGAGCGCGAGCTCGCCGCCGTCGGGGAACCGCACGCTCGTGGGGCCGATGTAGACTACCGCGCGGGTGCGGTTGAGGTCGAGTGAGACAGTTACCTTTGCCTCCCTGTCACGCCGCGCGCCAAGGATGGCGCGCGCCACGTCCGCGGTCACATAGGTCCGCTGGCTGGGGCCGACCGTCCCCGTGTTGGCGCCCATCGCGTACCTGCTCATCACCCTCTCAGCAAAACAGCTTGGCCTCGTGCGGGCAGACCTGCATCCGCCCTACCGCGCGCCGGAACCCCGCCGCCTCAATCCGCCATAGTATAGCAGCGCCGCGCACGAATGTCAACGGCGCAAACTTGCCAGCAGGGCTGCGGAATCGGGAGAGGCGGTATGTGCGGTCAGGTGCAAGGGGTAGGGTTGGGGCCACAGGAGAGTGCTGTTTAGGCATGGGGCTGCTGTGGCAGGGGCGGGGGCGTTGGGAACAGGGATACGGGGTGGGCGCGAAGGAACCCGGAACAGCCTACAGGCGAGTGGGTTCAGGAAGAGTCGAAGCGGATCTGGGTGGAG
>VGYW01000391.1 GCA_016872875.1 Planctomycetota bacterium
GCGCGCTCTCCACCTACCGCACCTTCCGCGAGCGCGGGTTCCAGATCGTCGCGCTCTTCGACAGCGACCCCCGCAAGGAGGGCTGCACCTGGGCGCGCCTCAAGGTGCTCCCCATGGGCCAGCTCAAGCGCACCGTGGCCGACCTCGGCATCGAGCTGGGCATCATCGCCGTGCCCGCCGAGGCCGCGCAGGGCGTGGCCGACCAGCTCGTCGCCGCAGGCGTCCGCGGCATCCTCAACTTCGCCCCCACTCGCGTCGTCGCGCCCCCAAACGTCCCCGTCCGCTCCGTGGACCTCGCGGCGGACTTCGAGCACCTGGCCTTCCTCGTCGCCAACCGCGCCCAGCCGCCAAGGCGCTGAATATGTAACTCGGAATCTGGAATCTGGGATGCGCTTCGCGCAAGTCGCCCTCAACCTCCCCGTCGCCGACGCCTTCGACTACGCCGTGCCGCCCGAGCTCCAGGCCCGCCTGCGCCCGGGCCTCCGAGTCCGAGTCCCATTCCGAAACCGAACCCTCACCGGCTACTGCGTCCGCCTCCTCCACCAGCCGACCATTGACCCCGCCCGCGTCAAGCCCATCGCGGCCATCGTGGACGACGAGCCGCTCCTCGACGACGCCATGCTCGAGCTCACCCGCTGGGTGGCCGACTACTACGCCTGCTCCTGGGGCGAGGCCCTCGAGGCCGCCCTCCCCGCAGGCGTCCGCCACAAGGCCGCCTCGCGCACCATCCAGGTCGTCGAGCCCGTCCTGCGCGGCGCCGAGCTTCGCGCCGCCATCGCCGCCCTCCCGCCACGCCTCCGCAAGCGCGCCGCACTCCTCGAAACCCTCGCCTCCTGCCCCGGCGAGGAGCTCACCCCCCACCAGCTCGCGGCCCTCGCCGGCTGCTCCGTCGGCGTCGTCCACGCCGCCCGCAAGGACGGCCAGCTCTCCTACCGCTCCAAGCTGGTCACGGAGCACCCCGTGGCCGACGTAGCGCCCGAGGCGCCGAAGGAGATCGCGCTGACCGAGGAGCAACAGCGCGCCCTCGCCGTCGTCCGCGAGCGCCGCAAGGAGGGCTTCGCCGTGGTCCTTCTCCACGGCGTCACGGGCTCGGGCAAGACCGAGGTCTACCTCCGCGCCATCGCCGACGCACTCGCCGACGGCAAGCAGGCCATCGTCCTCGTCCCCGAAATCTCCCTCACCCCCCAGACCATCAGCCGCTTCAAGGCACGCTTCGGGCGCATCGCCGTCCTCCACAGCCACCTCACCCCTGGCCAGCGCTGCGAGCAGTGGCTCGCCATCCGCCGCGGCGAGGCCCAGGTCGTCATCGGCCCGCGTTCCGCCGTCTTCGCCCCCGTCCACAACCTCGGCATCGTCGTCGTGGACGAGGAGCACGAGAACACCTTCAAGCAGGAGGAGCCCGCCCCCCGCTACCACGCGCGCGACGTGGCCATCCTGCGCGCCCAGCGGGCCGGCGCGCTCGTCGTCCTCGGCTCCGCCACCCCCTCCCTCGAGAGCTTCAACAACGCCCGCCGCGGCAAGTACGCCTACGTCCTCCTCGCACACCGCGTCCTCGGCCTCCGCATGCCCCCGGTCGAGATCGTGGACATGACCGAGGAGCTAGCGGAGCGGAAGCGCATGGTCTTCATCTCGCGGCGCCTCGAGGCCCTGATGAAGCAGGCCCTCGCCGAGGGGGGCCAGGTGATGCTGTTCCTCAACCGCCGCGGCTTCTCCACCCTCGTCTACTGCCCCCGCTGCCACCACGCCCTCTCCTGCCCGAAGTGCAAGGTCCCCGTCGTCTTCCACCGCCGCCGAAACGTCGCCCTCTGCCACTACTGCGGCGAACACGTCGCCCCGCCGGGCATCTGCCCCGCCTGCCGCGTCTCACGCATGCTCCTCTTCGGGGCCGGCACGGAGCGGATCGAGGACGAGATCGCCCGCAAGTTCCCCGCCTTCCCCCTCGCGCGGATGGACAGCGACACCACGCGCGGCCGCGCCGCACACGCCACACTCCTCGACCGCTTCCGCTCCGGCCAGGCCCGCATCCTCATCGGCACCCAGATGATCGCCAAGGGCCTCGACTTCCCCCAGGTCACCCTCGTCGGCGTCGTCTCCGCCGACACCGCGCTCTACCTTCCCGACTTCCGCGCCGCCGAGCGCACCTACCAGCTCGTCGAACAGGTCGCGGGCCGGGCCGGACGCGGCACGCTCGGCGGGCGCGTCATCGTCCAGACCACCAACCCTCACCACCTGAGCATCGTGGCCGCCTCGCGGCACGACTACCGCCTGTTCGCCGACACCGAGCTGGGCCAGAGGCTCGAGCTCGGCTATCCACCCTTCGGCCACGTCCTTCGCGTCGTCGTCACCGCCGCCCGCCCCGACGACGCCGAGCGCCGCGCCGCCGACCTCGCCCGCCGCCTCACCGAGCCTTCCGCCCCCTCGCCCCTCGTCCCTCCCCCCTCGTCCCTCGCCCCTCGTCCCTCGCCCCTCGAAATCCTCGGCCCCGTCGAGTGCCCCCTCGCCAACCTCAAGGGGCGGAGCCGCTGGCAGCTCCTCATCAAGGCCCCTGACCGCCGGGCCATCCACGCCGCCGCCCACGCCCTCCGCCCACTCGCCGGCACCTCTGGCAAGGCAACCATTACACTCGATGTTGACCCCATCTCAATGCTGTGAGGTAAACCCATTCTCTGGTCCCCATACTGGATCAACCCCGCGCGCCTGATGTTTGACACACTATGGGCGCTTTGGCGATCCGGACGCATCCGGGGCGGTCCCGCCATACTGTGTCAACCTCAAACCTGGCATACTATGGGTATTTTGGCGGTCCGGACGTTTCCGGGGCCGTTTCTCCCATAGTGTGTCAACTGCGCGCCTGATGTTTGACACACTATGGGCGTTTTGGCGATCCGGATGCATCCCTGGCCGTTTTTCCCATACTGGACCACCTGCGCGCGGCCGTTGATCCACCATGAGCCTTTCGGCAGTCCGGCTGGCTCCGGGGCCTTCCCGCCATTCTGCACGGCCCTCATGCCTGCGGATGTGACACCCGGGCCCGTTCGGCGTCGGGATGAGGCCGATGCAAAGCCCTGACAGCGTGCCAAGTTCCTGAGGTTCTGGTCGAGGCTCCGGCGGGCAGGCATGCGGAGGCCTTGCCCCCCAACCCCCAGGATTTTCCGCCTTGGGGCCACCGGCAGCCCCATAGGATGGTGGGCACGCTGGCTTCCCAGATGGGTGCCGGCGGCTCGATGCGGTAAATCCCAGGGGGTCTGGGGGACGGGTCCCCCAGGGTCGGGCTCGACATGGAAACTCGCCCGAAGCGCCGCTGGCCGCCGACCCAAACTCAAGAACTTGGGACGCTGTCAAGAACTTGGGACGTTCCCCATGCTTTGCGGGCAACCTCCGCCGCGATGGAGCCCTCCGGTGAGTTGGCGAGCGCTGGTTCGTGCGATGGAAGTGGCGGCGCGGCAGGGACTGCGCGAGGCCCAGAAGCGCGAGCGCGAGGCAGAGCGCCGGGCAAGGGAGCAAGCCAACCTCTCTGCAATCGAGCAGGCTCGACTGGAGGTCGAGACCCACGAGAACCAGTTGGAAGTGCTCCTATCGATCCACAAGCAGCAGGGCGAGGCATGGGACTGGCCCGGCCTAGTGGCATCGTTGAGTCCTCCCTGTCCAGAGCGGCATTCGCACCACGAATTCAAGGTCAGACAGCAACTGTCAGTTTCGCCTGAACAAGGGGACAGCCATGCCGCGATTGACTTCGCGCGGTCCCAGGATGAGCAGGAGTATCAAGAGGCACTGACCGCGTATGAGGAGGCGAAGTCCGAATGGGAGAAGATGAGGAGCCTGGCTCGACGGGTTCTCGCGGGAGAGCTCAAGGCGTACAGCGAGGCATTGGTGGAACTTAACCCGTTTGACGAGATCTCGCACCTTGGCTCCTCGCTGCGTTACACTGTTCACAGCGCCGACCTCCTGGAGTTCCGGCTCAAGGTAAACGGAAGGCAAGCCATTCCGTCGGACGTCAAGACGCTCACGGCCTCGGGGAGAGTCTCTGTCAAACCGATGTCGAAGGCGCGCTTTCACGAGATATATCAAGACTACGTTTGCGGGTGCGTCCTGCGCGTGGCGCGCGAGGTGTTCGCTCTCTTGCCCGCGAACACAGTGCTAGTCACAGCTTCAGCAAGCGAACTTGACCCGCGTACCGGCCAGACAGTCGAGCAGCAGGTGCTGTCGGTTGCGATGCACCGCGCAGATATCGATCACCTCGATTTTGACCGGCTTGACCCTTCGGATGCGATGGACAACTTCCTTCATCGTGGAGAAGCCAAGGCGTCGCGCAAGTCTGGCGTTTTCGAGACGATCACGCCGCTGACACCGAGCGATCTCCCCTCAAGGAGCGTGAGGAGCAGCAGCGTATCAGGGAACAGATCCGGGAAGAAGAGAAAGCCCGGCGCGAATACGAGCGTGCGATGCGCGACGCTGCGAAGGAACAGGAAGTGCTCCGCAAGGCCATGGAGGTGGCCGAGCAGCGCGTGCAGCAGGCCACGGCCGAGCAGAAGGAGAAGTACGAGCGGGAACTCCAGGAACTCGCTGAGAAGCTGAGGGAGGCCGAGGAACGCAACCAACGCGCTATCTCTATGGCCCAACAGACCAAGCGCGGCCACGTCTACATCATCTCAAACGTGGGCTCGCTCGGGGAGCACGTGTACAAGATTGGGTTGACCAGGCGACTTGAGCCGCTGGATCGGGTCCGCGAACTTGGGGACTCAAGTGTCCCGTTCGAGTTTGATGTTCACGCCATGATCTTCAGCGAGGACGCCCCGGCGCTCGAAACCCAACTCCACAAGCACTTCGTTGACTTGCAGGTGAACAAAGTGAACTACCGCAAGGAGTTCTTCCGCGTAGACCTCAAGCATATCCGCGAAGAAGTCGAGAAGCTGGGCATAGATGCGAAGTGGACGATGGCGGCCGATGCCGCCGAGTACCATGAGAGCCTGGCGATCGAGCGCGCAATCAGCGAGGATCCGGCAAAACGTGAGGCATGGATCAACCGACAGTTGGAGCTCGAGCCGGTTGACCTTCATAGCTCGGAAGTTGAGGATACGCCGACGCAGTAACATGTATCTAGATCACGTGCGTGTCTCGCACGTCGTGCTGACCACGTGTTCAATCCTTGAACTGTCCATTGCCCACGCTGGCTCCTGCTTCGGCAGCAACTCCTTTTCGCAGCGGCGAGTATCCTATTGCCCAATGCAGAAGACGCTCTTCTGGCCCACGAGGAAGATGCGGCCGCCGGCGACCGCGGGCGAGGGATGGCTGCCGTCGCCCAGGCCGTTGGTGGCGAGGACCTGGAACTCCGGGCCGGCCTTGACGATGTAGCTCTTGCCGGCGTTGGCGAAGTAGAGGCGGCCGTTGGGGTCGGCGATGGGACTCGCCCAGCCCGACGAGATGCCCTCAAGCCGCTTGGAGTAGACCTCCTTGCCCGTCGCGGCCTCCCAGCACCTCAGGGTGCCCTGGTCGTAGAGCCGATAGACGTGCTCGCCGACGATGATGGGCGAACTGAGCCCGCCGCCCGAGTTGACCTTCCACTTGATATGGGTCGCCGTCACGTCGCCCTCGCCCGTGGGGTCAACTGCGGCGCCCGGCCCGCCGCGGCCGTTGTCGAAGTAGACGATGCCCGCGCCGTAGGCAGGAGAGGCGGTCTCGCCCGCGCCCGCGCACCACCAGAGGGTCTTGCCCGTCGCCGGGTCGAGGCTCCGCAGGGCGTCGGGCACCCGCCCCAGGCCGCCCGCGAGGATGAGCATCTGCGGCTTGCCCTTCACCTCGATGAGCGTGGGCGTGCTGTGCCCGAAGCCCATCGTGGGCTGCTTCGCCTCCCACTTCACCTCGCCCGTCGCCTTGTCGTAGGCCGACACCCGCGCGTTCTCGGGCCGCGTCTCGTAGGCCACGATCACCGTGTCGCCGTAGAGGATCGGGCTGCTGCCGACCGTGACGTCGAAGGTGGACGGGACGAGTTCGCGCCGCCAGACGATCTTGCCCTCGTAGTCGAGCGCGGCAAGGACGAGCGAGCCGAAGGCGGCGTAGACCAGCTTCCCGTCGGTGCAGGGCGTCGGGCCGGCGTAGCCGCCCCCCGGCCCGCTGCGGAAGTCGTTCCGCAGCCAGGGGCCGGGCGGCACCTGCGTGTCCCACACCAGCTTCCCGTCGCCTGTGTCGTAGCACAGGACGTGGTGTTCGGGCATCACCTTCGCGTCCTGCTTGCCCTCGCCCGGCCACCGCACGGTGGAGACGAAGAGGCGATTGCCCCACACCACCGGGCTGGCGTGTCCCTGGCCAACGAGTGGCGACTTCCAGCGGACGTTCTCATTCTTCGGCCCGCCCCAGGCCAGGGGCAGATTCGCCTCCCGCGTGTAGCCCAGCCCCGTCGGCCCCCTGAACTGCGGCCAGTTCTCCTCGCCGCCCAAGACCCGGCTGACGGTCGCAGCGGCCAGACAGAGCAGTAAGGTCAAGATGTCTTGTTTGCGTGGCATGGGCGTCGGCTACCTGTCCAGGGCGTCCATGAACTCCTCCACGGTCATCCCAGCCTTGGCGATGAGGCTTCGCAGCGTGCCGCGGGCCACTTGAGGGTGGTTGGGTACAGAGAGGGTCGCCTGGTGGCCGGGCTTGGTGAGGATGATGTGGCTGCCGCTTTGGCGCGGGGCTTCCCAGCCGGCTCTCTGGAACGCCTTCACAACGTCGCGTGGGCGCAGCAGGGGGACACGCGGCATCAGACAGCCACTTCCAGTTGGTGAACGCTGACTGTCAGAGGCATGCCCTTTTCGGCCCGCACCTCGAGGCATTCTTTGATGGCATCGCGGATGTTCCTCATCGCCTCACGCTCCGTCACACCCTGGCTCACGCAGCCGGGGATCGCCGGGCACTCGGCGATGAACATCCCGTCCTCATCGCGGAAGATGGTTACGACGAATCGCATGCTTCGCTCCTTCCGCGCGCATTCTCGCGCAAAGGGCCACGCATTGCAAGGCTTTGGGGCCACCTCACGAGGAGGGGGCCTGCTTTTTCCGCTCTGCGCACTTCTTCTTGGACGGAGAAGGAGAGGGGCTCAGGAACAGGGAACCGATGAGCTCCTTGTCCCAGACGTTTCAGGCGGAAGCGATGAAGCCGCCATGACCACCACGATGGGCTTGAGCGTCTTGTGGATAGGGTCCACCTCCACGCCGAAGTTCTCCAGCGCCGTGGCGCCGAGGAGGAGCAGGGAGCCCTCCGGCGCGAAGATGACCGGGCAGGGGATCCTCCCCTCCAGGCTTTCGACCTCGAAGTCACAGAAGCCGAGCAGGCGTGTCTCCTCCCGGCCGTCGGCCAACACGAGGCGACGCGTGGCGGAGGGCTCCACGCCGATCTGTTCAAGAAGGTCCTTGGGCACGAAGGAGTATAGCGCCCCAGTGTCCACCCAGAACTCATCCTGAAAGGACCGTTCGGGCTGTTTGCTGTTGGATACCCGAACCCGTTTCCTCAGCATGCCCATCGGCGTGTCCTCGGCGTCACTCGGGGTATCTCTGTGCTACAAACATGCAGAATCTTGTTTTCCGGAAAGATTTTTCCTCCGCGTTTGGTTGCGGCTTGCCGCGATGGGCCACATGTGATTGTACCTCCCAAGCCCGCGGTGTCAAGGCGCGGTCAGGCGGCTAGCCCGCATTTCTCACCAGCGGCTGGTGAGAAATGCGGGAACCACCAAACCACAAGCACCAAGCGCCAAACAAGCCCCAAACTCCAATCCTCAATGGTCCAAGCGGAGACTACGTGGTGTTGCCC
>VGYW01000392.1 GCA_016872875.1 Planctomycetota bacterium
TGCGGCAGCCGACGGGCCACCGTGGCTGCCGAGGTGGAGGTCCAGGTCGCCGTCGCCGTCGAGGTCCACCAGGTCAATCCCGCTCATCCACCACTTGGGGGCGCTCTGAAAATGGGCGCTGACGACGGCGGCGACCCCGCTCTCGGCTGTGACGTTGGTGAAGGGCTTGGCGGGTGGCGGGACAGCGTCCGTGGCCGCGGCGATGGCGCACAACGCGAGCAGGGGGTTCATGCTACACCTCCTTCGTCAGGCCCGCTCTTCCACCTCCGGCCAGGCACCTCTGTCACTTCCCGAAGTATAGCCGCCGCTGGCTGCTGCGTCAACGCACGGACGCCGATTGGGCGAGGCGCTGGGCGGCGGCTCGGGTCTCGTAATGGATGTTCGGGTCGTTGGCGATGGCCTGGATGGCGTCGCGGGCGAAACGGAGGAGGGAGGCGTCCTTGACGCGGCCGAGTTGCTCGAGGGTGTGGGCCTTCTCCCAGTCGTTCGGGGATGTGAGCCATTCGAGGATGGTGCGCTGGGCGATGTCCTGCTTGAGGATGAGGAGGCTGGCGGCGGCCCTGACGCGGACGCTGATCTCCGCGTCGGCAAGGAGCTGGCGGAGGACGACGAGGTTCCTGTCGAGGTCGTCCTTGCCGCCCTGGGCGAGCTGGATGGCGGCCTCGCAGCGGCCCTCCGCATCCCTCTCGCCGGCCAGGGCGCGGTAGAAGTCCTGCGAGGCGGCTGGGCCGATCTCGCGGACGGCCGCCAGAATGTGGTCGGGTCTCAGAAGGTCCTCGTGCCGCTGGGGGTCAATGGGCTTGGGGGTGGCGGCGGACTTCACCTCGTCCCAATCGGCGCCCACGGCGTCGAGGTTGCTGATGCTGTCGTACTGTGCCTGGATCGCGGCCTGGGCCTGTGCTCCTCGGAAGCCTGAGCCGGCTCGCCGCCGCTCGTCGTTGCGGGCGTCCACGTAGAAGCGTGCGAGGTGCGGAAGGGCTTCTTTGGCCTTGAGCTTGCCGAGTGCCCAGACAATCGAGGCCCTTGCGAGGCCACTCTCGAGGTCGAGGGCCTTCAGGACGTGCGGGATGGAGGAGGGGTCGCCCATCTGCCCGCAGGCCCTCGCGGCATTCGAGCGCACCACGCGGTCGGGGCTTGCCAGGGCCTTGTGGAGGGTCGGGACCATCGTGGGGCCTGCGTAGGCGAACACCGCCTGCGCGAAGCGCACCTGGCCCCGGGAGCTGGGCTGGGGGTCGTATGCCTTGAGGAGCATGTCGGCGGCCTCGGGGTGCTTCAGGAGCGACTTGCCGAGCTCCTTGAGGATGGCCTGGCGCGGCGCGTGGTCCTCGTCGGGGATGGGGAACTCCATGAGCAGAGGAAGGTGCTGGGGGATTGCGTGTGGGGCGAGGGCTTCGAGGAGGCGCTGCGTGTCCACGTGCTCGCTGCCGTGCGTGTATGAGGCGCCGTAGAGGAGGTTCCCGAAGCTCCCCTCGGCCTTGAGGATGGCGCGCAGATGGCTCTCGTCGGGCGCCTGGCCGCGGCGGGTCAGGTGGATGGTGGCGATGGCGCGAAGCAGGCGGTCGCGGTCGTCGAGGTACTTGCGGAGGATGGGGACGGCTGCCGCGTCGTCGGCCTGGGCGATCCAGTAGAGGGCGGTGCTCCGCACGCGAAGGTTCGGATGCTGGCACTGGGAGACGAAGAGCGGGACGTATGCGGCGAAGTCCTCCGGCTTCTTCCGAATGGAGGCCATGGCCTCCGCCCGCACGAAGGGGTTGTCGCTCTCGAGGTAGCGCGCCAGGTCGTTGGGCGAGCTCACCTGCGGCCTGAGGGCCTGTGCTGCCCGGCGCTGCTCGATCGCGGGGTCGAGGACCACCTTCGGGGCAAGCTCCTGGAAGGCGAGCTCGGGGCGGGTGCCGGCGTCGAGGATGACGAGGCCGCGGGTGCCGCAGAGGTAGCGGCGGCCTTCGTGGACCTGTTCGGCGATGACGAAGCCGCCGATGCAGGGCACCGGCGCACCGTCCTTGCGCTTTGCGGACTCCACACGGTCGGCCCCTGAGCTGTCCATGAGGGCCGGGGCATCGCTGGGCCGCACGCGCGCATCAGGGTCCAGGGTGCTCGGCGGGAAGAGGCGATAGCCGTAGTTCCCGCCGCGGCCATACTCCAGGTCGTAGACGAGGGTGAGGGCCTTGCCGTCGGCCGCCACGCCGCCGAGCTTGTCCGTGGCGAGGCCATCGGATTGGACAAGTGCCGTGAAGACGGCGGTCTTGGGGTCGAAGACGATGAGTCCGCCGCCGTGGTCGCCCCACCCCGTGGCGAAGTACGTTTTCCCACGCAGCTCGACGCCGCTCACCACGCGGTTGGCGATAAGGCCATCGGCGCGGGTGAAGTGGGCGGTGACGGCGCCCTCGGCGCTGAGCGCGGCGAGGCCGCGGCTGGTGCAGACCCAGTGGTTGCCGGCCGTGGCGAAGACGGTTCGGAAGGCGGCGTCGCCGGGGAGGGAGTCGGTGGCGGGGAATGAGGAGACACGACGGACCTCCGCCCCCTCTCCCTTGGGGAGAGGGCCGGGGTGAGGGTGCTTCTCCGTGCCGCGTGCCGCGTGAGAAGAAGCGGGAGGGAGGAGGTAGAGGCCGCCCTCCTCGTCCCAGGCTTCGTAGGCTTCGGGCCACTCGCGGCGGGCGTCGCCGTCGAAGTCTGGGGAGCGGGAGGGAGAGCCGCCGAGGACGAGCGTGCCGCCGGGCAGGCGCGCCATGAGCCAGCGGCGGGCGCCGAAGCGGAAGCCGGGCACAGGCTCGTGGTGGTGCGTGTCGTTGTGGGAGCAGACGATGACGCCGTCGGGCCGCCGCCACGGCTCGCCGCCGCGGAGGCCGGGGAGGAGGTCGCTCTCGAACTCGGGCCGTCGGCCATCGGGCGACTCGGGCAGGGGCCGGAGCTTGCGAATGGCGGGGTCGTAGCGGAATGGCCGCCAGCTCGACGTGCCGAGGACGGGCTCGCCCTTCAGCGTGCCGTAGAAGCTGAAGGGGCCGTTGATCTGCTCCTCGCCGGGGCTGAGCTTGCCCTCGATGAGGATAGGCGTGACCTCCAGGGTATTGGGGTCCACGATGCAGGGCCTGTCGCGGAGCTTGTCGTTGAGCCAGGCGTGGCCCCAGAGGAGGCCGTTGGCGAAGGTGATGAGGCCGACGCCACGCTCGCCGAGGGTGACGGGCGCCCAGGTGTCCGACGCCCGGTCGTAGCGGAGCGAGGCGTCGCGCCCGCTGGCCCAGACATACTCACGGTCGAACAGGAATCGGCTGCCGGCCCCGTCGAGGCCGTGGAGCTCGTCCTTCGAGTAGACGCGGAGGGTGTTGGTGCGGGTGTCGAGGCGCTGGATGCCGCTATGGGTGCCGATCCAGAGCAGGCCGCCGGCGGCGGCCACGGTGTGGGCGCCGAGCGGGGCGCCGCCGCGGTCGAGCCCGTCGTGAGTGAGGTCCACGCGGGCGACTTCCCACGAGCCGACCGCGACGCGGAAGAGGCCGCGGGGCGTTGCGGCCCAGAGGTGGCCGCCCTGGACAGCGAGGTCGCGCGCCGCGGCGGCCAGCGCCACGCGGGTGACTGGCTCGCCCTTGTGGGAGTAGACGGCGATGCCCCAGGGCATGCCGGCGTAGATGTGCCGCTCGTCGCAGGCGAGGGAGAGGACGTTTTCGCAGGAGACGAGGGCGTTGACGCCCTTCGGGAGGTTCGCCCAGCCGATGGCGCGGGACGCGGCGGGCTTCCAGCCGCCTGCCTTGCGGCGGGCGAGCTGGCGCTTCGCCCCCTCCTGCTGGGGCGTGCCCTCCAGCGCCTTCTCCAGGGCGGCGAGGGTCGCCTCGTCCGCGTGCTGGATGAGGAGCGCGAGGCAGCCGGCGATGTCCTCTGGCAGGCTGTTCTCGTCGCGGTATCGGTAGTGGGCTGGGTCGTAGGTGGCTCCTGTGGCGAAGCGGAGGCCGAGGGCGCGGAGCTTGTCGAGCTGGCCGCGAGCCTCATAGAGGCGCATCAGGCGGTAGGCCAGGTCGTACCAGTTGCGGAAGCGGGTGCGGTTGTAGCTGCCCTTGGTGCTCTCGAAGCTGAGGCCGGCCCGGTTGTCGAGGAGGAGTTCGAGCGCCCGGAGCTCCTCGTCGCCGCCCGCCGGCTCCCCGAGGTCGAGGAGTTCGAGGCGGGAGCGCGCGTCGGTGGGGTCTGCGGCGACGAGTGCGCGGAGGAGGAGGCGCAACTTGTCCGGGCCTGCCTTGCGGAACCGCTGCTTCCAGTCTTCGAGCGACGCTGACCGCCTTTGCGGGTCCATCCTGATGGCGGCGACGGCCTCGATGGTGCGGGGGGCGTCGCCGAGGAGCCAATGGAGGTTGGCCTTCGCGTTCGGCGTGGGGGCTGTGGCGGCGGCCCTCTTCGCCCATTCGAGGAACTCGGCCTCCTTGCCCGCGGCCTGGAACCGGCGGCGGGTCTCGTCCAGCGCCTCAAAGGTCTCCAGCAACGCAGGGTCGGCCTCGTGCTGGCGGAGTGCGAGGGCGGTGGCCTTGTCGGGCTGTCCGAGCGCGCCGTAGACGCGCTGGAGGCGCGCGATGAGGTCGGCGTGGAGCTGCGCCTGGGTGCGCAGGCTGCGGCCCTCCAGGATGAACTGCCTAGGCGCCGAGGACATCTCGATCCGCTGCATCTCCTCTTCGTCGTGGTCGGGCAGGCTCGGCGGGGCGAAGGGGAGCGCCAGGGCCTTCTCGTATTCCGCAGCAGCCTGCGGCAGCTTCTGGCAATCTTCGTAGGCCAGGCCGCGGCGAACGGCGGACGTTACGGCGTCGAACTTCGCCTCCCCGATGTAGGCCAGTTCCTGCGCGAGCGCCTCGTCAATCTTCCCCTGGTGGAGGCGGACTCGTGCGAGGACGCGGCGGGCGCGGTTGGCCCCGCCCTCGACCTGTTTCGTGAGCGCGGCGACGAGCGCCTCCTCCTTCCCCGCCCCCTTGAATGCGCCGTAGGCCAGGCGGACGAACTCCTTGCGCGAGATGCCGGCCACGTAGCCCAGGAAGAACGCGAAGCGCCGAGCGGCCGGCGGCGGCTCGTTCGGGTTCTTGTCCATGTCGATCCGCAGGAGCGGCCCGGTGAGGACGTCGAGCGACTTCTCCGCCCCCTCTCCCTTGGGGAGAGGGTCGGGGTGAGGGTGCTTCTCCGCCCCCTCTCCCTTGGGGAGAGGGCCGGGGTGAGGGTGCTTCTCCGCCCCCTCTCCCTTGGGGAGAGGGTCGGGGTGAGGGTGCTTCTCCGCCCCCTCTCCCTTGGGGAGAGGGTCGGGGTGAGGGTGCTTCTCCGCCGCTCCTTGCCGCTTGAGGAAGTAGGCGTAGTCAATGGCGAACTGTAGGCCGAGGCCGTTAAACTGGCCTTCGCCGGCGGCCTTGCGGTGGAGCGCCCAGATGCGCTCGAACTCGCCCGCGGCGTCGTCGAGCGCATCGAGGGCCAGGAAGCGGCGGAGCAGCCAGTTGTCCCGGTGGCTGCCGGGGCCGAGGGAGAAGGGCGGAGCTTCGCCGCGGACCCCTTCCTGCTGCGGCAGCTCCACGGGGTAGTAGTCGGGGGGCATGAAGCCCTTGTCCCAACCCTCCTCCGGCTTCTTGCCGATTGCCCCGACGACCTTGCGGTAGGAGGCCAGCGCGCCCGCCCTATCGCCCGCCGCGAGCAAGAGGTCGCCGCGCACGAGCTCGGCGCGGGGCGAGGGCGGCACCTTCTCGATGAGCGGGAGAAATGTCTTGGGCTGGCTTCGGGCGATGCGCGCCGCGGCGTGCTCCGCGCCAGGGATCGCCAGGTAGGCCGCGAATGCCTCGGGCAGCTTCCCCTCGGCCTCAAGCCGCCGTGCCGCCTCGAATGGCGGCAGCTCCCGCGCCTCGCCGGGAAGCGCCACGAGCGCGACCAGGCACCACGCCACGTTGGACGTCTTCACTTGCCTTCCCTCCAGGTGTCTGTGGAGTCTCCGCCGCCTCTTGATTATACCCGCCTCGCCCCGCCGGAGCGTAACGGGTTTGTAACAAGTTCCCGTTGCGGAAAGCTCTTCGCGCGCGCAGGGATGGCCTCCCTGCCCGCTCTCAGCCTGCACAGCTTGCGCCGAGGATCGCCAGCCACTACAATTGGGCTCGTTCGCCCGAGTTCCCCGCAGGAGCACGGAAGCTCAGGAGCTTTCAGATGCGAGCCAGCCCTACGCGCAGGCGGTTCCTTGGCGCATCTGGCGCGGGAGCCGCCTCTGTGGCCTTGCGGACCGCGGCCTATCCCGCGGAGGCCGCCGCCCGCAAGCCGAATGTGCTGTTCCTCTTCACCGACGACCAGCGGGAGGACACGGTTGGGGCTCTCGGCAATCCGCACGTCAGGACCCCGAACCTGGATGCCCTGGCGAAGTCGGGCGTGGTGTTCCGCAACGCCTACTGCATGGGCGGGTTCAGCGGGGCGGTGTGCCTGCCCAGCCGGATGATGCTCCTGCGAGGCCGCGCCTGGTTCTCGGTGCGGAACCTGCCCCCTGGCTTTCCCAACTTCCCCAAGACGCTCAACGAGGCGGGCTACGAGACCTATCACCACGGCAAGCGCGGGAACACCGACCTCGAGGTGCAGAAGCTCTTCTCCCACAGCAAGTACCTGGACGACGAGGCGGACCGCAAGAGCGGCTTCCCGGGCAAGCCCGTGGCCGACGACGCCATCGCCTTCCTGAAAGGCCGCGACAGGGCCAGGCCCTTCTTCATGTACCTCGCCTTCGGCAACCCGCACGACCCGCGGGTGGCCGACAAGCGCTACCTCGACCAGTACGACGCGGCGAGGATTCCGCTCCCGCCCAACTTCGCGGCGTTTCACCCCTTCGACAACGGCGAGCTGCTGATTCGGGACGAGAGGCTCGCCCCCTGGCCCCGCACCGAGGCCGAAATCCGCCGACACCTCCACGAATACTACGCCGTCATCACGGGGATGGACGAGCAGATCGGCCGCATCCTCGCCGCACTCAAGGAATCGGGCGAATCCGAGAACACGATCATCATCTTCTCCTCCGACCAGGGCATCGCCATAGGCAGTCATGGGCTGATGGGCAAGCAGAACCTCTACGAGCACTCGATGGGCGTGCCGCTGGTCTTCGCCGGCCCAGGCATCCCGCAGGGGAGAACCCTCGACGCCTTCGCCTACCTCTTCGACGTCTTCCCAACCGTCTGCGGCCTCGTGGGCGCGAAGGCGCCCGACGGACTCGACGGCAGGAACCTGGCGCCCGTCATCCAGGGCAAGGCCGAGGGGGTGCGCGACACGGTGTTCCTCGCCTATCGGGACGTCCAGCGCGCGGTCCGCCGCGGCCGCTGGAAGCTCCTCCGCTACCCCAAGGCTGACAAGACCCAGCTCTTCGACGCCGAGGCCGACCCCCACGAGACGAAGGACCTCTCCGCCGACCCCGCCCACGCCGACCGGGTGAAGGAGCTGATGGCCCTGATGGCCGGCCAGCAGAAGCTCTTCGGCGACCCCCTGCCCCTCAGCGTGCCCGACCCTAAGCCTGCCGAGGTCACTCTCGACTTCTTCACGCGCCCCCGCCCCACAAAGAAAGGTGCCAAGTAGCCCGCCTCCCGCAAGAGAGACTCTCTGGGGAGTATGGCCTCCAATCCTGGTAATCTTCTTGGGTTCCGAAGCTCCGAACGGAGCGTGCTATATCAGCCCAGGGCTTCGCCCTGATCTTTGCCCACATCTCGGGGCCTTGTAGCCCGCCGACGCGGGCGACCCAGCCGTAGCCCAGGGCGACCGAAGGGAGCCCTGGGATCGCGCGTCCCCCCCATCCAAGCCCCCGAAGGGGGC
>VGYW01000393.1 GCA_016872875.1 Planctomycetota bacterium
TGGAACCGTTGTTCAGCCCCTCGCAACCGAAAGGAACGCAGAAGCAATGAGCCAAGGCGCGCGCAATCACCTCTTCACCTCGGAAGCCGTGACGATGGGCCACCCGGACAAGGTGGCCGACCAGATTTCGGACGCCGTGCTCGACGCCTACATCGCGGGCGACCCGATGTCGCGCGTCGCTTGCGAGACGCTTGTCACCACCGGCCTCGTCGTCGTCGCCGGCGAGATAACCTCGAAGGCCGTGATTGACATCCCGACCGTCGCGCGTAAGACCATCGCCGAGATCGGCTACACCGACCCCAAGGTCGGCTTCGACGCCAACTCCTGCGGCGTCATCACCAGCGTTCACCGCCAGAGCCCCGACATCGCGATGGGCGTGGACGAGACGGACGACCACGAGCAGGGCGCGGGCGACCAGGGCATGATGTTCGGCTTCGCCTGCCTCGAAACCCGCGAGCTCATGCCCGCCCCCATCTGCTACGCACACCGCCTCGTCCAGGGCCTCACACGCCTCCGCACACGCAAGGCCCTCCCCTACCTCCGACCCGACGGCAAGACACAGGTCACTGTCGAATACCGCGACAACAAGCCCGTCCGCATCCACACCGTCGTGGTCTCCTGCCAGCACGATGAGAAGGTGAGCCAGAAGCGCATCCGCGCCGACATCATCAAGCTCCTCATCAAGCCCACCTTCCCAAAGGGCATGCTCGACGCCGACACCGTCTTCCACGTCAACCCCACCGGCCGCTTCGTCATGGGCGGCCCGCACGGCGACACGGGCCTGACAGGGCGCAAGATCATCGTGGACACCTACGGCGGGCGCGGCAGCCACGGCGGGGGGTGCTTCAGCGGCAAAGACCCCACCAAGGTTGACCGCTCCGCAAGCTACGCCGCGCGGCACATCGCCAAGAACATCGTGGCCGCCGGCCTTGCCGCACGCTGCGAAGTCCAGCTCTCCTACGCCATCGGCGTCGCAAGGCCCATCAGCGTCAACGTCTGCACCGAGGGCACCGGCCGCCTGCCCGACGAGAAGCTCGAAGCCCTCATCGCCGAGCACTGGGACCTCCGCCCCCGCGCCATCATCACCTACTACAACCTGCGCCGTCCCATCTTCAAGCACACCGCCCGCTACGGCCACCTCGGCCACTCCAACCTCGACATCTACACCTGGGAGCGCACCGAGAAGGTCCCCGCCCTCCGCCAAGCCGCAGGGCTCTGAGAGGCGTGCCGCCTGAAGCGGGGTCAGGTGTTGGGTGTTCGGTGTTCGGGGTAAGAGGGGATTCGTGACGAGTGACCCGTGACGCGTGACAACAGGGAACTACCTGCCTTTTCGGTGGGACAGGCCGGTTAGAGACGCGGGCCGGCTATGGCTCATTGCTTCTGCCAGAAGGCGACGCTTTCCCTGACCTGCTGCTGCCCATATCTGCCCATCTGCTGGCTGGCGTTCCCCTTATAGTGAAGGACCCAGATCTCGCGCGTAGCGAACCCGTGGGTCTCGGCGATCTCGGATAGCACGAGGTCAACGGGGATGACCTCGCCACCGAAACGCGAGTTGCCGATCAGCATCGCCACCTGGCCGCCTGGCCTGCACACACGCCCCATCTCGGCTATGGCGTCATACATGTCCTCGAAGTAGGCTTTGATCATCGTTGGGATGTTCGGGTTGTTCAGGGCCACCCCCTTCAGGCGTTCCAGCACCGCCGGGACCACGCCTCGGTTCACCTTGTCCGTGCTCGCCGGCTTTGCCTCGATGTAGCCGCGCAGCAGGCGGTGGCGGAGGTCCCTCAGCTCTGCGAAGCTTGAGAGGAAGCCAAGAGCCAGCTCGATGCTGTAAATCCGCGCGTAGTCGTACCTGTTCAGATACGGCGGCGACGTGATGATCCCCGCGACGCTCCCCGGCTTGAGTGGTAGGCTTCGGACATCCGCCAGGTCAACGCTCGCGCTGCCACCGTTCCGCGAGAGCCCAACCGCGCCGGTGAGATCGGCCAGCATCATACGCAGTTGCTGGCCCAGCGCTTCCTGAACCCTGGGCAGCTTCGCCTTCCTCTGGAGCTTGATGCCCAGCCCGTCCTTGCAGGTGTGGCTAACATCCTCGACAACGGCCAGAAGGCCCAATAGCAGGAACTCACGGATCGGCACATCCGGCTCCTGCAAGATCGCGTCTCTCAGGAAGACAAGCTCCTCCGCGGTTTCCGGGTCGAAGGCCTTGGGCAGTATCGTGATGTCGGGCAGGGTTGCTTGGCTCTTGCCCAGCCTCGCAGAGCATAGCTCAGTGGCCCGCGCCTTGAGTCGATCCAGGTCGTACTCCTCGGGCATCCGCAGCTTCACGCGGCTCGCAAAGACTGCCAGCGGCAGCAGGTCGAAGCCACGGGCACGGTAGCCTATCTCCCTGGCGGCAAGCAGCACCGTCCCTACCCCGCAGAACGGGTCAAGGATCGTCGCGCCCTTCTTAAGCCCGAACCGGCTCAGGGCGAGTTGAGGGAACTCGTGCGAGAACGCCTCCTTGTATCTGAACCATCGCTGGAAGGGGATCGTCTTGTTCGGCACGTAGCTCGCGAGCCATCTGAGTTCCGGGCGTTCCACAATCCTGGCCGCGTACTTTGCCTCAAGCTCAGCGCGGGCCGGCAGGTCATCCAGCCCCTCCGCGCCTTGGCGCGGAGCGACCGGTGCGGGGCTCGGCGCAAGCTTCGGCTCCTCCAGCCCCGGCGGGCCATAGAGCTCGAGTTGTTCCCCAATGAGATTGCGCACGTAGTCCTGGACTGTCACGCCTTCATAGGCGCACTTGACCCGCAATCCCCTGTGCGCCTTTTCCGAAAGCCGAATGTGAATCTGCTTCTCAGGCATGCTCGCCTCCGCCTATCACTCATGACCTTCACATACCAGAGGTATATATATACCCAAGCGTCCCACGTGTCAAGTCAGCAACCGCATCCGTGGCGTACTCGTGGAGCAACCATCAGGGGCAGGCTATCGCCCACGCCCGGCCGTACCTTCTGGCGTGGAGGCAGTCGGCAGCGCGGCTAAGGCTGCGGCAGTCCTTCTCCGTGATGCCCAGGCCGCGGATGAGGAGCTCTCGGTCCGCGAGGGACCTGGCAACTTGGTCGCGGCCCTCACGCAGCAGCCCATCAAGTTCCCTAGCGAGAGCCTCCAGCCTACCATTCCCTGCCATCCCGGAAGGGATCAGGACGTTCTCCGCCTCGGTCGGCTCCATCTTCAGCATGCCGCCGCCGAGCGCGTGGCCCTCCAGCTCGACGCTGAGGCGGGTGAGCGACGTCTGCCATAGCGCCGCGAGGGCGTGCCGGCTGAGCGATGCGATCGGATGGAGCCGGAGGATGTGAAGGTTGTTGGGCGCGACCGCGCCGGCATCGTTGGACACAAGCCGCGGGGACGCGCCGCTCATGTAGGTCAGGAAGGCGTCGGGCTCGTGGACGTGCGGGACGCAATACCAGGGAGAGCGGGTCCGGCACTTGAATGCCTTGGGCACGCCGAGCCGTTCACCGTGCTCCAGATAGCGCCGCACGCCCGCGGGGAGTTCGCCGCGAGAGGGGTCCAGGTGCAGCAGGAACGCGGGCTCCCCCCGCCGCAGGACCTCGTGCCAATCGGTGTGGGTGAACCGAAGGCCCCTGAGAAAACGGCCTTTGCACACAACGGCATGCAGGAACTCATCGGGGATGTCCCAAAGCCGCGCGTCGTGTTCCGTCAGGTGGAAGAACCCGTTGGCGCCGCTTACGTAACCGATCCCGACGTCAGCCACGTCCCCAAGGCGGGTCGTCAGGTTCAGGTGCTTGAGGCGCTGGTATTGCTCGCGCGCGCTTCTGGAGATGAACTGCTCGGCTAGCCTCTCACGGCCATCGCACACCCCGGCTGCATCCACCTTGCGAAGCCCCACGGGCCTCGCGCGCCCGGCCGGCATGGCCGCGGCCAGGGCTCCCGGGCCGTCAAGATCGCGCCAGCAGAATCTTGCTGGCCCCTGGTCCTTGCCGTCGGCCAGCAGGAGCAGGGTGTCCTCGCTCAGGTCGGGAAAGAGCTTCCTACGGAAGGTCAGTAACGTCACCTCGGCGAATGCCCGCGAGAGGTGTTGGAGCACCGGCCGCGCATAGGTCGCGTAGGCGATCTCCATCGGCACCACCATGGCGAGCCTGCCGCCCGGCCTGAGCATGGCGGCGCTGCACACCACAAACGGCGCCCACGAACTGGTGAGCTGGCTCAACACCACTCCCTGGCGCGCGGCCTGCCGGAGCGCGAGGGCGCGCGTCTCGCCCGCGAAACGCTGATAGCGGATGAAAGGCGGATTGCCAATCACGGCAGCGAAAGGCCCTGTTCCTCGCTCGCTGGTTCCGAAGAAGTCCGACAAGACCAGGTTGGCGCTCTCGACTCCCCAGGTTGCCGCCAGGTCCTTGGCCACTCGCGCACGCGCGGCGGGATCGATCTCCACGCCAAACACCTGCTGCGCCGGGCGTCCCCCCAACTCCTCAAGCCGAGCACAGGCAGAGCGGAGAAACACGCCGCCGCCAAAACTCGGGTCGAGCACCGTGTCGTCCGCCGAACGCACTGCCCACTTCACGAGAAATGCGGCAACCGTCTCGTCGGTATAGAATGCCCCCAGAGTCTTGGTGTTGGGGACGCCCTGCATGCTCTCTACTGCTGCCTCTACAACCGCCACGTCGGTGGCCCCATACGGTAACGGGCCGAATGCGATCGCCTGCGCGCCCAAGCGCCTACCTCCATTCTATCGTATCTTGCCTGCCGGTCAAGCTCAGGGTTGATTGGGACGCGTCTTCTTCCGCGCGGGGTTGCGAAAGGGGGCGGCGTTCGGGTATACTATGGCGGTTCGTGGGAGCGACACGGGACACACAGGGAAAGCCGATGAACTACGACATCAAGGACCTCACGCTGGCCGCCCAGGGGCGCGACAAGGTGGAGTGGGCCGAGGAGGCGATGCCAGTGCTGCACCTCATCCGCGAACGCTTCGCCCGCGAGAAGCCGCTCAAGGGGGTGACAATCGCCGCCTGCCTCCACGTGACGACCGAGACGGCCAACCTGATGCGCACCCTGGCCGCCGGCGGGGCCAAGCTGGCGCTGTGCGCCTCCAACCCGCTCTCGACCCAGGACGACACGGCCGCCGCGCTCGTGAAGCACTACAAGGTGCCAACCTTCGCCATCCGAGGCGAAAACCGCAAGACCTACTACGCACACGTCCATGCCGCCCTCGACGCCGCCCCGAGCATCTCAATGGACGACGGCTGCGACCTGGTCTCGACCATCCACTCGGAGCGCAAGGCCCTCATCCCCCAGATGCTCGGCGGCTCGGAGGAGACGACGACCGGCGTCATCCGCCTCCGCGCGATGGAGGCCGACGGCGTGCTGGCTTACCCGATCATCGCGGTGAACGACGCGGACACGAAGCACCTCTTCGACAACCGCTACGGCACGGGCCAGAGCACGATTGACGGCATCGTCCGCGCCACCAACCGCCTCCTGGCGGGCTCCGTCTTCGTCGTTGCGGGCTACGGCTGGTGCGCCCGCGGCGTGGCCACCCGCGCCCGCGGCATGGGCGCACACGTGGTCATCACCGAGGTGGACCCCCTCCGCGCCCTGGAGGCGGTGATGGACGGCTACCAGGTGATGCCAATGGCCGAGGCCGCCAAGACCGGCGACATCTTCGTCTCCGTCACCGGCAATCGCACGGTGATCACGAGCGGGCACTTTGCGAAGATGAAGGACGGCGCTTGCGTGTGCAACAGCGGACACTTCGACATCGAGGTGGACATTCCCGCCCTCAAGGCGATGTCGAAATCGGTCAAGCGCGTGCGCCCAAGCGTCCAGCAATTCACCCTCAAGGATGGCCGCCGCATCAACCTGTTGGCCGAGGGGCGCCTGGTGAACCTCGCCGCCGCCGAAGGCCACCCCGCGTGCGTCATGGACATGAGCTTCGCCAACCAGGCCCTCGCCGCAGAGCACATCGTCAAGAACCACGCCAGGCTCGAAAAGCGCGTCTACGGCGTCCCAAGGGAGATTGACCGCGAGATCGCCCGCCTGAAGCTCAAGGCCATGGGCGTGGCGATTGACACCCTCACCCCCGCCCAGCGCAAGTACCTCGCGTCCTGGCAAATGGGCACGTAGTCGAGCGAATCCCGTGCGATTGTACCTGGTCAACCCCTCAAACCCGCTGGTCAGCATCGTCCACGTCAAGGAGAGCCGCTGGAACCGCTACCGCGTGTGGAAGCCGCTCAGCCTGATGGTCCTCGCGGGGCTGACCCCGCGGGATTGGGAGGTGACGATCGTTGACGAGAACCTTGGCGCGCCGGACTATTCGGCCCTGCCGCGCCCCGACCTGGTGGGCCTCACCGCCTTCACCTCCCAGGCCAACCGCGCGTACGAACTGGCCGCCCACTTCCGCGGCCTGGGCGTGCCCGTCGTCATGGGCGGCATCCACGCCACCATGTGCCTCGACGAGGTCGCGCAGCACGTGGACGCAGTGGTCACAGGGGAAGCCGAGGGCGTGTGGGCGCAAGTCCTCGACGACGCCCGCCACGGTCGCCTGAAGCCCCGCTACGACGGCGGGCTCGCCGACATGGACGCCGTCCCTCTCGCACGCCACGACCTTCTGCCCCCCCGATACGCCTTCGGAGCTGTCCAGACCACGCGCGGCTGTCCCCTGAACTGCACCTTCTGCAGCGTCACGGCCTTCAACGGCGCCAAGTACCGCCAGCGGCCCATCCCCGACGTGGTGCGCGAGTTCCAGGCGGTCCGCGAGAGGCACGTCCTGGTGGTGGATGACAACCTGATCGGCACGCGCCCCGAGCACATCGCGCGTGCGAAGGACCTCTTCCGCGCCCTGGCCCAGGCCAACCTGCGCAAGGAGTGGATCGCCCAGGCCACGATCAACTTCGCCGACGACGAGGAGCTTCTCGCGCTCGCCGCGAAGGCCGGCTGCCGCGGCGTCTTCATCGGCTTTGAATCACCCACGCCCGAGGGCCTGCGCGAGATCGGCAAGAAGTTCAACCTCCTGAAGGGGCGCGACTTCCGCGCCTCCGTCCGCCGCATCCAGCGGCACGGCATCCTGGTCGCCGGCTCCTTCATCATTGGCCTGGACGTGGACGAGCCCGGCATCGGCCAGGACATCGCCGACGCGGCCAGCCGGTACGGGGTGGACAACCTGAACACCCTGTTCCTCACCCCCCTGCCCGGCACCCGCCTGTGGGACCAGATGAAGGCGGACGGCCGCCTCGGCCTCGATGTGTTCCCAGAGGACTGGCGGTACTACACCCTGAGCTTCCCGGTCGCCCAGTATAAGCACCTGACCGTGGACGCCATCATCGCGGAGATGATGGCTTGCAACCGGAGCTTCTACTCCCTGCCGCGCATCGCGCGCAGGGTGTGGAGCGGCCTGTGGCGGCGCCGCAAGCCGCTCATCAGCCTCGTGGCCAATCTCTCCTACAGGAGCAACATGCGGGTTGACCGCAAGGCCTACGCCGACTTCCAGCGCCACCTGGCCTCCAGAGGCCCCGCCGGCGGCCCCACCGCCACGCGATAGACTCTCCCGCGGGGGTGCGTGTAATCTCCTTCGGTCAAGGGGCGCAAGCGGAACGCCCGACCGGCTTGGGGGAGCATAGCCCGTCCTGAGCGAAGCCGCCATGTGGAAAGTCAAGTTTTTTTCACGACGGATCCCCTGGGCTCCCGCAGAGCGGGGCTTTTCGAGGTCGGCAGGAGTGTCGGTCCGATGCGGGCTCATCTCTCTCGAGGCCTCGCGTCATTGCGCC
>VGYW01000394.1 GCA_016872875.1 Planctomycetota bacterium
TCCCCACCAGCTTCACCTTGCCGTCCACCGCCAGGGCGGGCGTCATCATCACGCCGAAGTTGAGGATTTGCACGATGTCGGTCACTTTCTCGAGCTGGTAGTCCACCCCGAGTGCCTTTGCGGCGGCTTCGGCGTTCTCCGCGAGCTTTCGGCACTTCGGGCAGCCTGGTCCCAGCACCTGAATCTTCATCTGGCCTCCAATGCCTCCGGCAGGGATCCGACGAAGGCCCGGATTTCGTCGCGCACGCGCCGGTAGTGCGCCAGGGCCTCTTGCTCGGACTTCGCTCCCGCGGCGAGCCGCGGCGGGTCGTCGAAGCCCACATGGGCCACCTTTCCCCGCCCGGGGAAGGCCGGGCAGCTCTCATGCGCATGATCGCACACTGTCACCACATAGTCAAACAGAATCCGGCCCAGCTCGTCCACGCGCTTCGAGTGCTGGGCCGAGATGTCCACCCCCGCTTCGGCCATGACCCGGACCGCCCGGGGGTCCAGCCCACGGGCCTCGATGCCGCCCGAGTGCGCCTCGATGGAGTCGCCCTTCAGGTGCCGCGCCCACCCTTCGGCCATCTGGCTACGGCAGGAGTTCCCGGTGCAGAGGAAGAGCACCTTCAGCTTCCTCATACGCCGACTCCCTCCGCAGCGAACCATTGGCGGGTGGCAAGGCAGATTCTCACGAGCATGAGCATGGCGGGGACCTCGATGAGGACGCCGACCACGGTGGCGAGCGCGGCGCCGGAGGAGAGGCCGAAGAGCATGGTGGCCGTGGCGATGGCGACCTCGAAGTGGTTGCTCGCGCCAATCATGGCCGACGGGGCCGCGTCTTCATAGGTGAGCTTCAGCGGCTTCGACCACCAATAGCCGAGCCAGAAGATCAGGTTGGTCTGGATGAAGAGCGGGATGGCGATCCAGAGGATGGTGAGCGGATTGCCCAGGATCACCTCGCCCTTGAACGAGAAGAGGAGCACGAGGGTGATCAGCAGAGCGATGATGGTCACGGGGGTGAGGACGTGGAGGAACTTCTCCTTGAACCAGGCCTCGCCTTTCGTGGCGATGAGCCACTTGCGGCTGAAGTAGCCAGCCACAAGTGGCAGTGCGACGTAGATGGCGATGGAGAGGAGCAGGGCCTGCCAGGGGACCGGCAGCCGACCCACCCCGAGCAGGAACCCGCCCAGCGGGCCGTAGAGCACCAGCATCGTGAGCGAGTTGATGGCCACCATCACCAGCGTGTGGCCGTCGTTCCCCTTCGCAAGGTAGCCCCAGACGAGGACCATGGCGGTGCAGGGGGCGATGCCGAGGAGGATGCAGCCGGCCAGGTAGCTGCGCCACAGCGGCACCTCGAGCACCTTCGCCCCGTCGCGCAGCACGACCGTGCCCGCGCCGTAGGTCGCCCCAACGCCGAGGTCGAGGCCGAGCGGCATCTTCACGTGGTCCCGCGCCTCCGGGCCGATGAACGTGTTGAACAGCGTGCCGAGGAAGAGGATGGCGATGGCGTACATCGTGAAGGGCTTGATCGCCCAGTTCACGAAGAGCGTGAGGCCCACGGGCTTCACGCTCCTCCCCGCCTTGAGGACCTCAGCGAAATCAATCTTCACCATGATCGGGTACATCATGAAGAACAGGCAGACCGCGATGGGGATGGAGACGACGGGCGCCTCGCTCACATAGATGGACAGGCCATCCAGGTATTGCGCCACGCCGGGCGCGAGCTTCCCCAGGATGATCCCGCCCAGGATGCACAGGGCCACCCAAACCGTCAGGTAGCGCTCGAAGACGCTCAGGCCCTTCGGCTGCTTCGGGATGCAGGCTTCAGCCGCCATCGTCGCTCCCTTCTTGCTCCGCGGCCTCAAGTGCAGGCGAGGGGGGTGAATGGATGAATGGATGGGTGTCAGACAACCATCCATTCATCCACCCATCCACTCATCCTCTCCGGCTGCCGCGGGTCCGCGCTCATGTGGGCCACGCGAACTCCACGGCGATCGGCACCGCAAGCTTCAAGGCATGGTGGATCGGACACGTCTCGCTTGCCTGTTCGAGCTTCGCTCGGTCGGCCTCCGAGAGCTTCCCGGGCATCTGGAACCGCACGGCGATCCTGGCGAGGCGATGGGCGGCCATCTCCGCGCGCAGCGTCGCCGTGGCCCCCTGGATGTCCAGTCCGTCGCGCAGGGCTACACGGCCCATGACGACCATCATTCAGGTGCCCACCGCCGCGGCGAGCAGGTCAATCGGGTTGAAGCACTCCCCTGCCCCGCCGGGCTCGGCGGCCACGTCGCACTCGAGCGCGTGCTTCGTTCGGGCCTGCTCCACCGTGCAGTGGAGGGGCCGGTCGTAAACCAGGCGCACTTCATCCGCCATGCAGGTTCTCCTTCTCGCCATTTACCCGGCGATTCCCGCCATCCTCAGCGCGACCTCGGCCACACGGCGGCCGAGGTTTTTCGCGGTGCTCAGGCCAAGCTCGTCCTTCGTGATGTCGTCGCCCTGGTTCCACACGGTCGCCCCGCGGTGGGCGGTGGGGCGGCCATCGCCCACGACGAGCATCTCGTGGCACATGAGCGCAGCCTGAATGCACTGGACCGTGAGCTCCTGTCCGCCGTTGCGCATGCCGCCGACCGCGACGACGCCCGCCACCTTGTTGCTCAGCGGGAAGTTCGCCTTGCGGAAGGCCACCCAGCGGTCCAGGAACGCCTTGCACAGGGCGCTCATCGAGCCGAAGTAGACGGGCGAGCCGACGATGATCCCGCCGACCCTGGGGTCCGAGAGCTTGGGCACGAGCTTCAGGAAATCGTCCTCCTGCCCCGCCGGCAGCGGCACGCCAGCCGCCACGGCGCCATTGATATTCATGTCCGCCAGCTCGATGAGCTCGACCTCGACGGCCGGGCTGGCCGCCTTCGCGGCGTCGAGGACCGCCTGGACTGCCGCGGCGGTGGTCTTGCCCTTTCTCGGGCTGCACGCCACGCCGATGATCTTCACGCCCTTCGCCGGCGCAGGGGCCTCCGCGGCAAGGGCTCGTGCCGCCACAGCGCCAGCCCCCACACCCAGGAACGCGCGCCGACCAACGTCGTCCGACATGGCCGCTCTCCTCACAGGCTCCCGAAAGTCAGACCCACGACGGTAGACATTACGGCAACCAGGGCGCAAAAGGCAAGGGTCTTCTTCCAGCCCATGACCCTGACGAGGACGAGGATGCTGGGGATGGAGAGTGCTGGCCCTGCGAGGAGCAGGGCCAGAGCCGGCCCCCTCGCCATCCCCAGCTTCATCAACGCCTGGGTGATCGGTATCTCGGTGAGCGTGGCGAAGTACCAGAGCATGCCCACGAACGAGGCCGCGAAGTTCGCCACGGGACCGTTGTCCCCAACCACCCCCGCCACGGCCCGCTCAGGGATGAGTTGCGAGATGAACCCCGTGACGAACACGCCGCCGAAGAGGAGCGGCACGATCATCTTCCCGAAGTCCCACGTCGCCCCCAGCCACTCCTTGATCTCGTCGCGGCTGAACCAGCGCCAGAGCATCACGAGCACGGCCAGGCCCATCGCCCCGGCGAGATGCCACTTGATGCCGTGGACGGCCATCGTGAAGCCCGACTCGCGCCTCACCTCGGCGATGTCGGGCTTCGCGAGCTTCGTCTTCTCGCGCGAGAGCTCCCCAGAGGCCGAGTACGTGTAGACGACCAGGCGGGTAATGGTCTGCTGGCTGATGTTGGCCCTGAAGGGCTCGCCCCCGCCCTTCAGCGTGATTGTCACCTCGTTCGTGTTGAACCAGTCGCTGAAGACGAGGAAGAGTACCATCGCGGCGAAGAAGAGGCCCGTCTGCCACAGGCGGCGTGGGCTGGCGGGCGGTGGCGGCAACTGCATCGCCGCCTCGACCCGCTTCTGTTCCTCGCGGCGGAACAGCCGGGCCATCCCCAGGCCGATGAGGAACGCGAAGCCCACTGAGCCGATGACGCGCGCCAGGCCGAGGTCCAGCCCCAGCACGCGAGCGGAAAGGAAGATCGCCATCACATTGATGGCGGGGCCGGAGTAGAGGAAGGCGCTGCCAGGCCCCAGCCCCGCCCCCATCGCGTAGATGCCGGCGAACATCGGCAGCACGCTGCACGAGCAGACCGCGAGAATCACCCCCGCGACCGACGCCACGCTATAGGCCAGCAGGCGGTTCGAGCGCGGCCCCAGGTAGCGCATCACCGAGGCCTGCGAGAGAAACGTGCCGATCGCCCCCGCGATGAACATCGCGGGCACCACGCACGCCAGCGTGTGCTCGCGCACGTACCACTGGAGCATGTCGAACGCCTCCCCGATGGCCGCCCGCACCAGGCCAGTGTCCATCGGCACGAAGTAGAAGAACACGAAGATGCCGGCCAGGACAGCCAGGGCCTTGAGCTCTTTCACCATCGTCGTCCCCCACGCCGCGTCCGCGCGGCCGCCGCGTTCGTCGTTCTCACATTCTTGAGAATGTGAGAACGATCGCCAGGCACTTCATCAGGAGGGATGGGTGGCCCAAGCGAATGGCGGCTTTCCCAACTCGCCAAGGACTCTGCCAAAGAAAGGAGCGGCTCGCTCACCGGCCGCCCCTCCTTCCCGCTTGCGCGGCCAGGGCCAGTTGCTCCCGAGCAGTGGTGGCGATGACCGACTCCACGCACTCGAAGAATTGGAGAATGCAGGGGCATCGGAGCGCGTAGTAGACCTGGGAGCCGCGCTTCTCGTCGCGCACGATGCCGGCCGCCTTCAGGAGGGCGAGGTGCTTCGACACGGTGGACATGTCGGCCCCCACCATCTCCGTCAGGTCGCACACGCACCGCTCACCGTGCGAGAGGGCATCCACGATGAAGAGGCGCGTCGGATGGGCCATGGCCTTGATGATCCTGGCCCTGGCTTCCATTCGCGCTTGCACTTCCGCTCTCACTGTGGGCTCCTTCTCAGATGCTTGGCATTATACCCAATTCGCCAAGCGCGGTCAAGAAGAATCTCCTGAGCGGCGCTGGTGCTTCTATCGCGCTTCTGTTGCGGAAAGCGCGCCGCCGCGCCCTCCGGTAGCGGGCGTAGCGACACGCGGCTCGCGTGTCGAAGACGGGACAGGCGAGCCGCCCGTCCCTATGACTTTCCGCAACAGAGACTATTGCGCGCGGCGCAGGGGGCCCTCCCGCGGGTCTTGTGACCCGCGGGAGGTTGCCACCACAACGGGTCAGCCCGTGCTCGCGGTCCAAGTGGCCCTTGACGCCTGCCGTCAGGTTAGCTATGTTTGCGGGGCAGGGAGAACGACCGTGCTGAAGGGACCGCCATGAAGATTGAGTCTCCGCCCCTCGACAAGCGGCGCTGCTGGTTCCTGGAGAACGCCGATGTCTCCATCGCGGTCGAGAAGGCCACGGCCTGGATTCGCTCGATGGCCTTCAAGAAGGCTGGCGTGGACCTCTTCCAGATCAAGCGCCAGAACATCCCCGGCTACCTCGGCTACCTGCGCGTGTACGACCAGCGGGACGACCGCTGGTACAACGACCTGAAGGACCGCTGCCGCGTCCGAGCCGCGAAGCGGGGCAACAAGATCACCATCGCCAAACGCTTCGCAGGCGCGCCCTTCGAACTGAGCATCACCTTCGCCCTCGACGACGTCGGCCTCCTGTGGCAGGTCGAGGCGCGCAAGGCGAACCGCCGCGTCGCTGACCGCTCGCTCCGCGTGGGCTTCAACCTGCCGCTCCAGGCCGGCTGGCACGTCTGGGCGCCCTGCCGCGACGGCGACTTCGTCTTCGACGGGATGGAGGACTTCAACTTCAGCCACGTCCAGGTCAGCTACGTCTCTGGCCGCGACATCATCCTGCCGATGGTGAGCCACACGAGCCGCGAGAGCGACGCCGGCTACTCGATGCTCCTGCCCCTCGATGCCCCCGTGCCGATGGCCACGTTCCAGTTCGAGAACGGCGACAAGGGCTTCAACTGGGGCTACGCGGCCAAACCCGTCCAGTCGCTCCAGACCCTCGAATGCCTCCAGTCCTACATCGGCCTCGTGGGCGACCGGCCGATGAAGGCCGCCGTGCGCGTCCTCTTCCACGGCGGCGACTGGCGGCTCGGCCTTGAAAAGGTCTATCGCCACTACCAGGCATTCTTCGACCCCGACTCGCCCGAAATCCACGACTCCGAGGGCGTGTTCCTCTGCTCCGGCATCGAGGTCGGCCACGACCCCAAGGCCCACACCGACCTCGGCCTCAAGACCCTCGAGGTCCACGGCCACTTCTCCTACTACTCCGACTACTTCCAGGCGGGCCAGGAGCGCTGGCTGAAGATCAACTCGCTCGAACGCCTCTTCCACAAGTGGCGCAAGGAGGGGCGCGAGAAGGACGCCTACCAGGTGTGGGACTGGGTGAAGAGCCACACGCCCGAGGAGGTGGCAGCCGAGCTAGGCGTGGCCGATGTCGAGAGTCTGTATCACACCCGCGCCGACATCAAGGCCCAGCTCGCCAGGATCGCCGAGGCAGGCATCGCGCCATTCTGGTACTTCAACTACACCGACGGCTTCCGCCCCGTGGCCGAGGAGCGGTGGCCCGACGCCATCTGCCGCACGCCCCAGGGCGACCCCATCCCCAGCGGCTGGCACATGTGCCACAACACCAACGCCGACCTCTCGACCTCGTTCGGCAAGTTCTGCCTGCAGTCCGCGAAGCAGATTCTCGCGGAATACCCCCAGCTCAAGGGCTTCTTCCTCGACTGCTTCCGCCACTACGAGATTGACTTCGCCCACGACGACGGCATCACCGTGGTGGACAACCGCCCGGCTTACAGCGTGAACTTCTCCTACGACGAGCTGACCCGCCGCATCAAGGAGCACATGAAGTCGCTCGGTCGCCCTCTCTCGATGTTCGCCAACAAACCCCAGAGCATCCGCTCGATGCGCCACGTGGACGGCGTGCTCCTGGAGGGCGACGGCGACATCTCGGAGGAGAAGTACTTCTGGGCCTGCATCGCCAAGCCCATGTTCTTCCTGTGGACCAACAACAGGACGAACACGGACGAGAACCTTCGGCGGTGCGTCCTCCACGGCTGCTTCCCCACCATCGCCCGCGACGGCCGGCCGCAGGAGGAGCTCGTCGCCCACTACGCCCGCTACCTGCCCCTCTACGAGCCCTTCCGCCGCCGCGTCCTCTGCTTCGAGCCCGACCCGCTCCGCGACCCGCACGGCGCCCGCGGCAAGCTCTACACCGTGCCCGCCGCGCATGACCCCGCCCGGGTGGGCGAGGCTCCCGGCGAGCCGTCTCCCGGTCCCGCGCGCGGCTCCGCAGGAGCGTCGCCCTCCCGCCCCTTCGACTACGTCGCCGGCATCATCACGCCGCACATTGACAGCGCCGACGAGGTCCGTTACGCCAGGACCCCCTACGCCCTCCTCCGCGTCAAGCGGGGCTGGGACATTGGCCGCGTGGGCGTCATGTATCCTGGCGACAATGCCTTCCGCGACGCCCCCTTCAAGTTCAACGGCACCCTCATCGCCGTCCCGATGCCCGACTACAAGAACTGCGCCGTCGTCAAGCTCTTCGTCACGGGCGCATCGGGCAAACCCATCGGCCCCGAGCGCTTCACCGGCCCCATTGACTTCTGCGGCGACCCCGAAAGCTCGTTCCAGGACATTCGCGGGCGATGATCGCGGTTCGGCATCTTCTGTAGCCCGCGAAGCGGGCGACCCAGCCGTAGCCCAGCGCGACCAACGGGAGCGCTGGGATCGGCGATGCGGCAGCACCCGCAGCCCGCGAAGCGGGCGACCCAGCCGTAGCCCAGCGCGACCAACGGGA
>VGYW01000395.1 GCA_016872875.1 Planctomycetota bacterium
CTATGAGTACGAGCTGTGCTTCCTCTGCCACGCGGGCTACGCCGGGGCGGGGAACAACCCCGGCGACGGCGGCCCCGACCCCGTGAGCAACAAGGCCACGCTGCTCAACGTGGGCGCCGGCACGGGGACCGCGACCAGCGCCGGCACGACGACGACCGTGAACAACAGCGGCGGCGGCTACACCCCGAACGGGCTGGTGGGCTGGTGGATCACTTTCACCGGCGGCCCCACGACGAGGAACTATGGCGCGCAGCGCAAGATTACGTCCAACACCGCCACCCAGATCACCTGGTCGGGCGCCCTCTCCCGGGCCACTGCAACCGGCGACACCTATCGCCTCATCGCCGGCTCCTTCCACCCCGTCACGAAGGCCCAGGGCAACGCCTATTGCACGCCGACGGCGGCCAACGGCAACATCGTGACCATGGAGTCGCCCTGGAACCAGACCGCGGGCACGCACAACACGCTCTGGTGCTCGGATTGCCACCGCGACGCCGCCGTCACCGGCCCCCACGGCACGAACAACAAGCCCCTGCTCGTGGCCGGCCTGAGCGCCGTGGACGCCGGCGGCGGCGACTGGTACACCCCTTTGTGCGTCAGGTGCCATAAGCAGTCCGTTTACGTCAACGGCGGCTCGGGCAGCCGGTTCGGCGACCACAACCACAACAACCACCGGAAGCCTGACTACACGCGGACCTCGGACGGCAAGGTGCGCTATGGCGGCTGCCTGTCGTGCCACTACGGTGGCGGCCCCGAGGTGCCAATGAACGGCGGCGTCCACGGCTGGACCAACAGCAACTGGACCTTTGTGAATGGGAACTCGGTTGCGGCCTGGACGCCTGGCACGTGTACGGCGGTGAACGGCGGGGGCTCGACCTGCGGGGGCCACAACCAGAGCTACTGAGGCCCCCAATGGCCAGCGGCACACTGAGCGATTCCAGATTCCACATTCCACATTCCAGATTCCAAACCGCAATCGGCTTGCTCTGTTCGCGCCGGTTTGCGGCGGTGCTTCTCGCCCTGCTCGCCGCGCTCTGCATGATCGGCACCGTCGTTCCACGCCACATCCTTTCCCTCCCTTTCGCGGCGCTCGCAGCGCTCGTAGCCCTAAGTGCCTCCGCCTGCGTCCTCACCCGCGCCAGACGCCTCCTGGGATCCAGGATCCAGGCTGCACCATTGGGCTCTCTGCTCTTCCACGCCGGCCTTGTGGGGCTGATGGTGGCCGGAGCGCTCAGCGCGGTCACGCGCGAAGAGGGGAAGTTCCTCCTGACTGAGGGCCAGGAAACGACCCTTGGGAACATCGCGGGGGTCCGGCTCCGGCTCGATAAGTTCCACGCCGTGCACAAGGGCAGTTGGGGGACGCCCGACTACGCGAGCGACCTCGCCGTGGCCGGGGAGGGGCAAGAGGCCCGGAAGGCCACGGTGCGGGTGAACGAGCCGCTCGTCCACCGCGGCCTCACGGTCTATCAGACCCTCCACGGCTTCTCCGTGCTGCTGGTCCTCACCGACGCCCAGGGGCGCACGAAGTCGGGCTCCTGGGTGGCCCTGGGCACCGACCTGAAATCGCAGCCGGTCCGCTACCGCGACGGGTTCACCCTCCCCGGCACGCGGCTGGCCATCGAGGCGGAGCTGTTTCCCGACGCCGTGGTGGAGGGAGAGCAGCTCGCCAGCCGCTCCCCCGACCCGCGGAATCCGGCCCTGGCCGTGACGGTGCGGGATGGCGTGGACGCCGTTTACCGCGGTACGGTATACTTAGGGAAGCCGGTGATGCTGGGCAACGACCTCTGGCTCAACCTTGCCGGCGTGCGTTACTGGTCAGGGTTCGACACTGTGAGGGACCGCGGCGTCGGCCTGCTGTTCGCAAGCGCCTGGGTCGCCGTGGCCGGCCTGTGCCTGCGCTTCTGGCCGCGACGTAGGAGGATTTCTGATTGCTGATTTCCGATTGCCGATCTCATTCCGCACTCCGCATTCCGCATTCCGCACTTGAGGGACGCCATAGATGAGCATCGAAGGCGCATCGCTTTGCTTCTGGCTATCCCTCTCGCTGTGGGTCATCGGCTTCCTCCTCTCGCTCTGCGCCCTGGTGTGGCGGCGCGAGCGGCTGCTCGGCACGGCAGTGGTCTTTGCCGCTCTGGGGCTGGCCCCTCTGACGGCGGGGATCGTGGTCCGGTGGGTTGCCACCGCGCGGCCGCCGTTCATCAGCCTCTACGAGCTGGTCATCGCGAGCGCGTGGTTCGCCGTGGCGACGTATCTGGCGGCCCAGGCGGCGTGGCGCGCCGCGCGGCCGGTGGCGGTGGCCGTGCTGCCCGTGGCGTTCCTGTCGCTGGGCGCGGCCCTCACGCTCTCGCCGGCGGCGAATCCCCTGAGCGCGGCGCTGAAGAGCTGGTGGCTTGTCGTCCACATCCTCTTCGCGCTCCTCGGCCACGGCTGCTTCGCCCTGGCCTTCGGCGCCGCTCTCCTCCTCCTCGTGCGGGGACACGACGCCCGTTCTTCGGCTCTGGACGAGATCAGCTCGCGCTCCGTCGTCTTCGGCTTCATCTGCCACACCGTCATGATCCTCTCGGGCAGCATCTGGGCCAACAACGCCTGGGGGCGCTTCTGGGGCTGGGACCCGATCGAGACCTGGTCGCTCGTGACCTGGCTGCTCTACGGGCTGTACGCCCACCTTCGGCTGCTGCCGCGCTGGCGCGGGAGGCTGGCCGCGGCCTACGCCATCGCCGCCTTCCTCGTCGTCGTCTTCTCCTTCTGGGCCGTGCCGCATCTCTGGACGAGCATGCACGACTACACGTTCTACAGCCGCTGAGGGGTCGCGTTCGTAGTGCGGGCTTCAGCCCGTACCGCCAGGAGACGGCCTGAAGGCCGCACTACAAACGGTGAACCAGAGATGGTGAGCGAATTGCTGGAACTGAACCGCTACCTTCACGACTTCGCGTCGGCCATGTGGGTCTGCGGCTCGCTCCTGCTCTGGTGGGTCTGGCGCGAGGCGCGGCGGGGCGAGGCACAAGCCCTCCAGCGGATTGCGGGGAAGCTGTGGTTCCTCACGGTGCCCTCGCTGGCCGCGAGCCTTGCCACCGGCGCCGTGCGGGCGGCCACGTTCGCCAGCCACGAGCACCCGGGGGAGGTCACCGCCTCGGCCGTCGCCCTGCTCGTGGCGAAGCACGCCCTCTTCGGCCTCTTCGTGGCCTGGGCCGTGAGGGCCCACTGGCTCTCCCGCTCCGCCTCGCCCTTCGCTCGCAGGCGAATGACGTCTTGACAGCTTAGCGTTAAGGCGCTATTTTAATAGCATGAGCACAGCAACCAAACGAGCCACAGTGTACTTCAACCCTCAGCTCCACCGCGCTCTGCGGCTGAAAGCGGCCGAGACCGATCGCTCGCTCTCCGAACTGGTCAACGAAGCGGTCCGGTGCAGCCTCGCAGAGGACGCGGAGGACCTCGCCGCGTTCGACGAGCGCGCGTCCGAGCCAGACCTCCTCTTTGAGGATGTGGTCAAGGACTTGAAGCGCCGTGGCAAGATATAGGGTCTTCATCAAGCCGACCGCATCCAAAGAGCTCGAGGCGCTCGGCACGAAGAAGGAGCGGCAGCGAGTTGCCGAGTGCATCCGCGGTCTGGCCGACGACCCCCGCCCGCCAGGCTGCCAGAAGCTCTCTGGAGCCGAGAAGTACCGGGTCCGGTGCGGGGTCTACCGCGTCGTTTACGGGATCAGTGGTCCTGAGCTCGCCGTGCGCATCGTGAAGGTTGGTCACCGGAGGGACGTCTACCGCGACCAATGAAGGAATAGGCCCCGGTCGTACACGGATTCCGGCAGAGGGCCTGCTGGAGGAGAACCGATGAGAGACCCCATCGTAGAAGAGGTCCGAAAGGCCCGGATGGAGCACACCCAGAAGTTCGACGGGGACTTGGCCGCCATTTTCGAGGACCTGCGGGCCATGCAGAAGGCTTCGGGGCTCAAGTTCGTCCGCCTTCCACCCCGAAGGCTGGAGCCGCGGAAGAAGGTGGTGCCTGACTGTGGCATAGGAGTCCCCCGGCGATGACGCGCAGGAAACCCCATGACGGCAAGGCCATGCCTCTCAAGTCTCGCGGAACCGGAGCCAGGATCCCAACCCGCCTCAGCTTTGACGAAGATGTCCTGGCCTTTGTCCTGCGAGTTGCCCGGAAGCGCAGGGCCGACTTCTCCCGGACCTTGAACCACCTCTTGCGCGCCCATTTGCAGCGTGCGGGGCGTGGACAAAGAAAGGCGAAGAAGGAGAAATGATGATGAACGGATCCGAGTTCTGCGGCACGATGATACTGGCAGTGGCTCTCCTTCCGCTGGCGCTTGCCGCGGCCGAGGCCGGCGGGCCGCCGGTGAACTATGATGAGGACAAAGTGCCGCCCTACACCCTGCCAGACCCGCTCGTGATGCAGGACGGCACGAAGGTCACAAGCGCCGAAATGTGGCGGACGAAGCGGCGGCCCGAAGTCCTCGAGCTCTTCCGCACCCACGTCTACGGCCGCTCGCCCGCCAAGCCCGAAGCTCTCGCCTTCAAGGCCTTCGACAACGAGGCCAAGGCCCTCGGCGGCAGGGCCACACGCCGGCAGGTCACTATCCTCTTCACGGGCAAGGAGGACGGGCCGAAGGCCGACCTCCTCCTCTATCTGCCCGACGACGCCAAGCGGCCAGTCCCAGCCTTCCTCATCCTCAACTTCAACGGCAACCACGCGGTCTCGACCGACCCCGCCATTCGCCTCTCGGCGAGCTGGCAGCGCGACGGCAAGGGCGTCGTGAAGAACAAGGCCACCGACGACGCCCGCGGCACCGAGGCCTCCCGCTTCCCAATTGACCGCATCCTCGCACGCGGCTACGCTCTCGCCACCATCTACTACGGCGACATTGACCCCGACTACCACGACGGCTTCAAGAACGGCGTCCACCCCGCTTTCGATATGGGCAAGCGCCAGCCCGACTCCTGGGGCGCAATCGCAGCATGGGCCTGGGGACTCAGCCGAGCCCTCGACTACCTGGAGACCGACAAGGACGTTGACGCGAAGCGGGTCGCCGTCCTCGGCCACTCGCGCCTCGGCAAGACCGCCCTCTGGGCGGGCGCCGAGGACCAGCGCTTCGCCATCGTCATCTCGAACGATTCGGGAGCAGGCGGCGCCGCCCTGAGCAAGCGCTTCTACGGCGAGACCGTGGAGGTCCTCAACCGCAACTTCCCCCACTGGTTCTGCGAGAACTTTCGCAAGTACAGCGCCAACGAAGCCGCGTTGCCCGTTGACCAGCACGAGCTCATCGCCCTCAGCGCCCCGCGGCCCGTCTACGTCGCCAGCGCCGTCCAGGACCGCTGGGCCGACCCCAAGGGCGAGTTCCTCTCCTGCCTCGGCGCCGACCCCGTCTATCGCCTCCTCGGCACCGAGGGCTTGCCCACCAAGGAAATGCCTGGCCTCGACACCCCTGTCATGGGCACGATCGGCTACCACATCCGCACCGGCGCCCACGACCTCACCGCCTACGACTGGGACCGCTACATGGACTTCGCGGACAAGCACTACGGACGGAAGTAGGGCGTGCCCCCCTGCACGCCGAGGATGGCCCCTGATTCTGGTAACCGGTCGCTTGCCTGTCTTCTCGTGCTCGTCGTCGTCCTCGTCGTCGTCGTCGAGTCTCCGGGCTTCTCCATCTTCCTGGTTCGACGACGAGGACGACGACGACAACGACGACGATTCAGGATGAAGGCCAGCGCCAGGATTGGGGGCCATGCTCGTGTACGCCTCTGCACTTGATTTCCTGGCACGCCTGACGCATACTGGTGTGAGACTGTGACTCTGCGCAACCGCGGCCTCGCCCCACGGGGCGGCTCTGTCGGGAGTGATCTATGCTTCGCAAACTTTACGTCCACAACTTCAAGACCCTCCTGAACTTCACCTTCGAGCCAAAGGGTCTCAATCTCCTCATCGGCCGCAACAACGTCGGCAAGACCAACCTCTGCCAGGCCATGCACTTCCTGTCCCTCACCACGCGGAAGAGCCTCGCCAGCGCACGTTCTGAGGCCGTGGGGCTCACTTGGTCATTCACGAACCGGTACTACAAGGAGACGACGGCGGAGTTCGCGTGCGAGTGCGAGCTGCCCCTCAATGGCGAACGCTACCGCTTCGACTACCGGCTCAGCATAAACGTCCCGAATGCTCTTGAGGCTGGCGCGCAACCGAGAATGGTCTCAGAGACCCTGGACGTCTCGGGCGGCGGGCGCACCAACTGGCGGCTGATCACGGCAGCCGGAGACAGAGTTCACTTCACTGACGAATCGGGCGCCCCGAGGCCACCGGGGGTGGATATTGATGTTGGTGGCAAGGTCTGGGGACCTGCTACAACGGGGCTTAGCCTCGTCACCGGCGGCGGCCCCACTACCCGCCTCATGTGGGAGTTCAAGTCCTACCTGGAGTCCTGGGCCTCGTACGACCTGGAGAATAGCCGCCTGCGCGACACGGCTATCACGCCACTGGACCCCCGCCTGGCGCGTAACGGCAGCAATCTGGCGTATCTCATCCACACGCTCAAGATGGGCGATGACAGAGCCTATCGGGAGCTTCTCGAGCTGACCCGCGCGCTGGCGCCGGAACTGCACGCGATCAACTTCCTGGGCTCGCCCGACCCGAGCCAAGTGTTCATGGTATTCGAGGATGCGGAGGGACGGCGGTTCTTTCCGCAACAGCTCTCCAACGGAACGCTGCGGTTTCTCGCGCTGCTCTGTATCAGCGCCAGGAATCGGCAGGATGCCCAGAGGGGCGCGCCCCCGCCTCTCAGCCTGATCGAGGAGCCGGAAACAGGGATATTTGTGGGCGAGCTCAAAGGTCTGCTAGAGAGCATTGACCCTACCGGCCGCGAGGGGCAGTACGTCTTCACCAGCCACTCGCCGTACTTCATTGACCTGTTCGATGCGCACCTCGACGGGGTGTTCCTGCTGAAGCGCGAGAAGACTCATACCACCCTTGTTCAGCCAGATCCTGAGAGGGTCCGGCGCCTCATCGAAGAGGACTTCCCCCTGGGCGAACTGCACTTCAGGGAGATGCTGGGGTGATCTGCATAGGCTACGCCGTGGAGGGCTGGCGGGACCGGGCATTTGTGCGTGGCTTGGCGGACCGATGGTGTCCGGGCACCCAACTCATCGAGGGGCGCTTCCGCGGCAGCACCGGCCTCTCGCTCAGGCGCGAGCTCGCTAGGGCCTGCACCGAGCTCTTGTCCCACGGGGCCGATTTCATCGTTGTCCTGCGCGACGCCAACAAGGAGGATTGGCAGGAGGTGCGTACCAGCGAGCGCGCGAGGGTGCCAGCGGCAGCGCTGCATTGCACCGTCTACGGTGTGGCCGAGAGGAGCATCGAAGATTGGCTCAATGCCGATCCTGGCTATCTCGCCGCGCAACTCGGCGTCCCATTGTCGCAACTCCCGTCAAGAAGCTCCTCTCAAGCCGAGGCGCTGATCGCCGCCGTTGTCCGGGATGCGCCGCTGGACCGCTGGATCCCGGTCTCGCGGTCCTTTGAGACATTCTACGAAGATGCTCGCAGCATGGCCCAACGGTCGGGCAGGTGCGCGATCCCCAATGAGCGCGAGACCTAAATAGGTATTCACGATTTCGACTCGATGTAAGTCAAGTATTGACAAGGGGTTGTGTAATCATATAGAATAGGCCCCCATGAGTGGTATTGGGTACGTTTCCATACTCACGGGGGCCATGGAAAT
>VGYW01000396.1 GCA_016872875.1 Planctomycetota bacterium
GTCCAGATGCGGGACAAGGGCGTCCTGCGCCAGATCGTCGAGACGGCCAAGCAGACCTTCGGCGGCAACCTCGACATGGCCATCCGCAGTCAGCCGGTCCGCGATCTGATCGAGCTGTACGCGCTCGCTACGGGACAAAGCACCGTCGGGCTGCCGCCCACCATGCGCCCGGTATCGCTGCTTCAGCAGGGCGGCGCATTGTACCAGCCGACGTTCGCGCCCGGTGCGGCGCCGACACTGGACCGGATCGCACCCGGCATGCCGCAAAACGCCGGCCCACAGCCGATCATTGTGAAACTTGACGGCCCGGCCACCACCGCGTTGCTGCGCGGCGAGGCCGTAGAAGCGATAGCCGAGAACCCGCGCGTGGTCCAAGGTGCCGCGCTGACCGCGACGCGCGCCAACGCGGGCCGGCGCGAGTTGCTCAGCCTCCAACTGAGTCCCGGAACCCTCACCAGTTGACACGATGCCCGGCTCCGTCCAGAACGCGGCGCCCTCCACGGTCATGCCGTGGAGCCTGTGCGTCGCCTTCGTGCGGAGCCAGGAGTACCCGGCCCAGGAGAACGAGTACCGCAATGGCGAGTCGCAGCGTTCGGTGCTTGCGACCAACAGCCGCAAGCATTGGAGCTTGGCGAAGCGTCTGACGCCGGCGCAGTTGCAGGCTCTCCGCGATTTCTACGACACCCACCATGGCCCGCAGGAGCCGTTCTACTTCTACGACGTCTGGGAGACCAACCCGAATTTTAGCTACGACACCACGGCCCAGGCCACCCAGGGCCGCTACACCGTGCGTTTCGAGGGCGCCTGGGAACAGTCGGCCGGAATCGGCCTGATCGAAGTCACCATGGAGCTCGTGGAACTTGCCTGACTACATCGGCAATACCGCCGTGCCCGAGATCATGCCGAGCGGCGTGTTCCCGCTGGTGCCCGACTACCCGCACGGGCGCGCCCAGCGGACTGACGTGGTCGTCCACCAGTTCGGCTCCGGCAACGCGAGGATCGAGCAACGCTTCCTGCTCGGCAACGGAGCCAAGCGGTTCACTGTTCGGAAAGCCCGACTGCGGGAATCTGACCGCATCGCACTTCGCAACTTCTGGGAGTCGAAGTACGGACCCTACGGCGCCTTCACCTACAACGCACCCAACGACGACGGCCTCGGCACCACCGCCTATACCTGCCGTTTCGCCAACGAGCCGCTCTCCTGGGAGATGCTCGGTGCCGCGGTCTGCTCCGTCGGTGTCACCCTGATCGAGATCCCCTCCAGCAGCCCGACCTACCCTCTCAACGAGACCCAGACCCGCTTCCCCAGCTCGGCGCTCCAGACGGCTCTGCTCTCGCAAGTCCAGCAGATGATCCCGCTGGTGAAGATCGTCACCAAGCAGGCCGGCTACCCGGCAATCTACGTGTCCGACCGACGCTCGACCATCGGGAGCCAGCTCTACCAGGCGCGGCTTCTGGAGTTCGACGGCATCTCCCAGTCCATCGGCAACGAGGCCGACGAGGCCCGGTTCGTCTTCGGCAACGCCGACCGCGTCATGCGCGACCTCGCCAACGACGTCGACCTTTACCGGGCAGCGCTCGAATTCTCACTCTTCCATGTCGGCACCGGCATCAAGCTCGACCTCTGGAAAGGCGAGATCATCGACTGGTCCTTCGACTCCGGCCCGGAGTTCCACGTCCGGGCGGCCGACGGCATCTACGAGCTGAACCTGCCCTACCCGACGCGACGCATCTCCCGCACCTGCTGGAAGCAGTTCAAAGATGGCGCGGGTTGCCCCTACGTCGGCCCGGACGCCACTTGCGACAAAGGTTACGAGACGCCCAACGGCTGTGTCGCCCACGGCATGAAGCGTTACTACGGCGGCATCCTGGCCGAGCCGCAGAGCGTCCGCATTAAGGACAACTCCACCGGCGTCTGGGGCTTCGGGCGGTCGATGATCACCAGCGTCTCGCTCGTTGCCGACTCGATCTACGACCAGGTCGTGCCCGAGATCTACACCGACGCCGACATGCCGGTGAACGCCAAGATCGCCGCCGGGCGTGATGAAAGCGATTTCTACAACGCGCTGGCCATCGTCGGCGAGGGGCCACTGGGCGCATATGGGGTTGGGCACACGCTGGACGGCCAGTATCACCATGGCTACCCCGGGCCTCTGGGGTTACGCGAAGTCCTGGGCAACGACCCCGCCGGGCCGAGCGATTTCTTTTCCCTCGGCGCCAGCTACAAGGACATCTTCGCCGCCGGCACGGCGTTCCTCGAGCTGCGGCGCTCGGATGCCAAAGGGCTTCAGCTCGCGCGACTCGGTGAGCATGGACTTCAGGCCATCGTCCGGCAGGGCTTAAGCGGCTGGGTGTGGACGGCGCCCGGAGTTCGCACTCTTCAGGTGCTCACCAAGCCCGTCTGGATCGTGATCAACGTGCTGCTCCGAGCGCGCGGACTGCGCTTCGCCGATGCCGCCACCTGCGAGCAGTACTTCGACGTGGACGCCGCTATGGCGGCCGCCGCTATCTGCGACCAGCAGGTGAGCAAGATCGTCGGTTCCGGGACGGAGACGCAGTTCAAGTTCCGCGGCGTGCTCCAGGAGGAGAAGCCGCTGCGGGACTGGATTCAGGAAGTCCTCATGAACTGCCTGGGCTACTACACGTTCGCCTTCGGCAAGCTCAAGGTCGGCGTGCGCGTGAACTCCTCGGCGGTCGAGGCGTTCACGGAAGGCAACATCCTGTTCCAGTCGCTCCAGTTGGCGCCGCTCAAGCCCACCTTCAACCACCTGACAGCGAACTTTGCCGACGAGGATTTCCAGTTCGTCGCGAACTCGATCACGGTCTATGACATCGACCATGCCAGTCTGATCGGCGGCGGTGCCGGGCCGCTATTTCTGAAGTCCAGCGTCAACCTCTCGGGTAGCGCCTCGAAATCCCAGGCCGGCCGTATTGTGAGCGTGCGGCTGCGCGAAGAACTGGGCGGGATCACACCGGACGAGTGGAAGAAGGCCCGTCAGTTGAGCTTCAAGACCACCGTGCTCGCGCTCTCGACCGACCCTGGCATGGTCTGCTCGATGACGCACCCCGACATGCCCGGCGGGTCCGCGGAGTTCCGTGTCACTTCCTGGCGGCTCAACCGCGATTACTCGATCGACATCCAGGGCCGCACCACGACCGACTCGATGTACGACCTGGTCACCGGACCCAAGCCTGCCGACGTTGTGCCCGAGCCGGTGCCGGAGGAGATCCTCATCGACACTGGCGTGCCCGGGGTGCTGAGCGGGACGCCGAAGCTGGGCGACTACGGCACCTTCTCACTCGACGACATGAGCGTGGCTCCGGACGCCTCGGGCAACATGAACATCGTCGGCGCGCACGAGATCACGCTGGCGCTCTATTACGTGGATGAACTGGCCGCCGACCTCTGGGCTTCAATCGATGCCGCGATGGACTCTTCAACCGATCCGGTGACCGTGGCCTGTACCGTCAACCCCGAAACCAGCCGTGTGCTCCGCGTGGGCGACTTCGTCGTGTTCAACGACGAGGCCAAGGACACTGCCAATCCGGGCCGGCGCTCCTACGAGTGCGCCCAGATTGTCGGGCCGGGCAACACTGGGGACGTGGTCCCCAGCGGCAACTTCGTCATCCAGCGCGCCTGGCCTGGCGTTCCGGCGGGCCAGGCAACCTTCGGCACGCTCAAGTGCGCCCACCAGGCCGGCGTGCGCTTCTACAAGCTCGACCAGAAGACGTTCACCTTCAGCGTCAAGAAGGGCTTCTTTCGCACGCCTGGGCTGCCGACCCGCATCGAGGCGAAGCTGCCAAGCGCCTGCATCGTGGCGGCGGTGGCGGGCGTGGCAAACCACTTCGGCTACGGCCCCTTCACGGTCTTCCCGCTCTCACACCACAACGAGCCGTTCATGCCCGGCGACCGCACCTGCAACGGCGGCGCCTACACCTTCCAGATCCCCGGCCCGCTCGCCGTGCAAGACAACGTCGCCATCCCGATGAAAGTGCAAGACGCGGCGTCGATCCGATGCATCTACGCCTACCTCCAGCAGGGCACTTCGGACGGGCAATCCGCCTACCTGGTCAAGATCAGCGGGGATGGCGGCGCCACCTGGCAAGACCTCGAATACATGGGCATTGCCCAGGCGCTGCCGACGCCGTACAAGAACACCTACGACTGGCTTGTCATCAACGAGGGCTACGGCCTGCCCGTCACGCGCCGCCTCCCCTATGCCGACTATGGCATCGTCCTGGCCCAGCCAATCACCGGGAGTGGCTCGCCGCAGGCTGTCCACACAGCATCTTACGGCGCGAACCGGCTGGGCCTCGAGGCCGGCAGGTTCGTCTTCATCGACCTCGGAGGGCCGAACGAAGAGTACGTGAAGGTCATCAGCGTGGATGCGCCAAACCAGACCTTCGAGGCCATCGTGACGCGCGACCACGCCGCCGGCGAGCGCATCCGTCCCACCATCTGGCCCACGCCCGTCCTGAACGAAGGGGACGACCTGGCCTTCGACATCCTGGCTGTGGCGTCACCTGACCCCGGATCGGATCTGACCGTAGTGATCCAGACCTAGCTCGGGTTCATGAACATACCCGTGCATCAGACTGGCTTTTGGAACGGACGCATTTCTGCAGGCAATTTCGCGAGCACGTTGTTCATCGTCGAACGGTACTTCCGATAAACGTCGCCGAGGTATGAGGAATCGAGCTTCTGCAGCGCCTCTTCTGCGAGCTCTATTCCCCAGTCAAAAAACTGCTTCCGAGCAATGTCCTCACCCTTGCCCCGCAGATGCGCTACAACGGACATCGCAGTTGGGTGGACGTACTTCGATAGCACCTTGCAGTTCCTTTCATAGAAGTCCTTGAGGCCGATCTCGGCGGCGGCGTCCGCGACAGGCCGGAACTTGTGGTGAGGCCTCACGTCGCCAATGAATCGCTTCGCGTCCTCCATGTTTGCGAGCACCTCGCGCGATGGCCCTCCGAGTCTTCGGTTCAGGTCAACAATGTCGCGCACGGCGTCGCAAATGAAGTCGTCTGCATTCTGAGGCGAGCGTCCACAGTATTCGGCCCAGATTCGCAGTTCCAGGAGATTACGTGTGATCCACGCGACATAGTCGAGGCCCCCACGCCGCTTCGCCCTCTGAAGCAATTCCCGATACCGCCCTATTGCTTGCGTCAAGTCGACGTAGAGGAGGGCCGGAAGCACGCCTCTCTCCGCTTTGGTCAGGTTCCAGTGGGAATCCGGCATACCTTCAATGTAGCCGTCCGAGCCCCACGCTATCTCGATCGTGCATTGGAACGGGTTTGAACGCCGTCTAGACCATGCCCACGGAGTCTTTTCACATCTTCGACCCTCGTTGTACCATGCACGTCCAGGGTTTTTCTGGCCGCGCCGCGACGACCACGATCCACGATGCTACTGAGACTGGCCTGTCGGTTTCCGGGATCTTCCAGGCCGCGGAGGATTTCGCGGTCCTCTGCCTCCTCAACGCCTACGACTACTTCAACCACTTGCGCCTGAAGCCTCTGCCGCGGACGGACCTCTCTGGCCTGCGCTTGGAGTTCGACATCGAGTACGACCACGCGCTCGACGGCGCCATGCGCTTCGACGCGCCGAAGTTCCCCAGCGTTTCCTGGGACGCGATCACCTTCGTCGCAGGGGCCGGCGATATCCACGAGGTCAAACTCCTCGACCACGCGACCGCGATCGCCGGCACGGAGACGCCCGCCACCCTCCAGCTCGACCTGAGTGCCGAGGCGCCGGCCTTCGGCATCGACTACTATCACGTCTTCTTCCGAGATACGCGGTATACCGTCGCGCACACCGACTGCATCAAGGAAACGCAGTTGAGCCAAGACGTTCAGGGCGGCGGCGAGACGTGGCTCTACGTCGGCTCGGTCGAGGGCTTCCAGGCAGGCGACTGGGTCTTCATCGAGCGCACCGGAACCAACGAAGAGATGGTCTTCCTGCTCGAAGTGGACCAGCTCCAGAACCGGCTCCGAGCCTACGTCACGATCACCCATCCGGCGGGAAGCTACGTAACACTGCGCGTCGAGGGCTACCACATCGCGGAGAGGTTCGCAGGGCTGATCAACGACCCGACCACAGGCGAGATCCCCGGACGCTACGGTCCCTGCCAGGCGACAGTGATCACCGCCGGGGGCGGCGCCACCGGCGTCCGGACGGGGCCGGGTGACCCGATCTCAAGCTACCTCCGGATCTCCTTCAAGCCGGATTCGGGCTATGGCAAGCTGGGCAACCTCGACCGCGTACTGGCGACCTCGGGCCACGTTCCACTGACGCCTCCGCACCCGCCGAACTACGATCCGGACAAGGACGTGCAGTTGGGCTACTGGCTTCAAAGGGGGGCGCGCCTCACCGGCGGCGACACCGACAAGAAGTATCGCGTCACGCTCGACTTCACCCAAGAGCTTCGCGACAAGCAGAACAGCGTTGTCCCGATGAACGACTGCCGGAAGATCTACATGGTCTTCGCGCCGCGTTTCGAGCGCATCGAGGAGGAGCTGGAGGATGGCTGCTTCCTGACCGCCGATGCCGCGCCAGGCGACACGGTGCTCCAGGTGGACGACACCGCGAAGCTCACCGGCGGTCGGTACTTCATCGGCAATTCCTCCAGCGAGGAGCGCCTGCTGCTGGCGTCCGTGGACTCCGCGACCCAGATCACGGTCCAGCGTGGCTACGAGAACTCAACGCCAGCTTCTTGGCCGGCCGGGACCAGGCTGAAGAAGCTCTCCCCGGTGACCGGCGTGGACGCCGACATCGAGTGGCGCGTCACGGTCTCGAACATCACCGTGGCGGACGACCGTTCACTCAAGGTCGGCGGTGGCGCGCCGCGTATCGAGGAGTCGGACGCACGCTGCAAGTACGAGGGCTACTGGGAGAACTACGCCTACGGCGCCGGCTGGCCCACCCGGTGGTGGTCCGCAGGGCACGCCAAACGCACCACCACCGGCAAGGTGACCATTCGTTACAGCTACACCAGCCCGCACGAGCTCTACCTCGGAACGTCGCTGAGCACCGAGTCCGGCCAGATCAGCGTGTCCGTGGACTGCGACACGGCAACTACACACGGCCTCTACCTCAACGAGTACGGCGGGACCACCGCCAACATTCGCTTGCGCTCAGGCCTCTCGGCTGGTACGCACAGGGTGATGATCACTGCGTCCGGGGGCTACTTCTACTTCGATTACCTCTGGCCGCTCGAGCCGCAGGACGTCCCGGACCCGCCTCAGGAGTACTCCGACGTCTCGCTCGCCATCGACTTCGACACCGATCACGGCTACCGCAAGCCGCCCGCCTGGCACCTTTGGCAACTTCAACGGCTCGGCTTCCGCGGCCACGCCGACGTCTACATGGGTGTCTTCTGGAACAACAAGCGCCGCCGCGTGGGCATGTCGTACCCGTACGCGACGGTTCAGTTCTCCGGCGACCCCGTGCCTGGCGATGTCGTGTGGATCTCGATCTCCGGCACCCAGGTCAACCACGCCATCGGTTACGGCGAGACGCTTCAGGACATCGTCAGCCACTTCCGGGCGGCGATCAACGGCCTGTTCGTGGGTGTGTGGGCCGACGACAACTTCGGCACCTCCACCACGCTTCGGATTCAGTCGAAAGCACCATCGTGGACCTTCCCAGGCGTCGCCGTCAGCCCGCCGAACTCCATCACACTCACCCTGACCGACAACCTGGCCACGACCG
>VGYW01000397.1 GCA_016872875.1 Planctomycetota bacterium
GACCCTGGGGGGTTGCTTTGGTCATTGAGCATTTCGGGCTTGGAGATCGTTTGGTGCTTGCTGTTTGGCTCTTGGGATTTCCCGCATTTCGTGAGAAATGCGGGCTAGGCCGCCCCCCAGAACCTCCACGACCCCATCCCAAGCGTCCCCCTGGCCATCTCGACCACCGTGCTGCCGATGCAGGCGAGCGACAGGGCCAGCAGGACGAGCGCTCCCGCAACAAGCGCGCTTCGCATGGCGTTGCCCCCTCATTGGATATGGGACGTCATGTCGAACGGGCAGACGCAATCCACCAGGATGTCCCGCTTGTCCAAGCCCCCCCGAAGCGTTTGCTCTTCCACCTCCTCGAGACTGTCGCCTGAGCAGTAGACCCGCTGGCGCGCGATCACGATCCAGCGGCCCTCGTGCCTGGCGATTTCCTGTGCGTTCGCCAATCCCCACCTCATGTTCTCGATGAGCTCAGGGGTCACGCTGGCAGCGACTTGGGCAGCCGTCGGCCCCTTCGCGCGGGGAGGCGCCGACCTCTCCTGGCCAGAATCGCCCCCCCTGGACGGCTCTTCGAGTTGGCCGCGTTCCCTATTGCCCATGGGCGTTTCTCCTGTCTTCTCTGCCAAGAGTGATAATACCTCTTGGCATCGGGAAAGTCAACGGACGGTGGTCTGCACGCGCTTCAGGATGTCTGCCGCCGCCTTGGCCTCCTCGGTGCCGGGGAGGTCACGGACGACGGCCTCAAGGCGGGTGCGGCAGGCGCGGGCTCGCTCGAGCCAGCGAAGCATGCGCGTGGGGGGGTGGGGTATCTCCTTGAAGGCCGGGGCGAAGCGGAAATCGGGCTCGCCCTTCTTCGCCTTGGAGGGGACGCGGAAGTCAGCAAGAGACGGGCTGAAGCCCGCACTACCAACCGGGGCAAAGCCGGCGATGCTGGAGAATGACCAGCCTCGGCTGCCAGGCTTGACGAGGACGGCGAGGACGTGCCGCCCCTTCGTCACCCGCACGGCGAAGGGGTGGGCCGCCAGGTCGGTGGCCGCCGCGCCGTTGCCCGCCGCCATCGTGTCGTAGATGGCCTCGCCGTCGAGGTGCCAGGCCATGAACCAGTCGCCGCTCGCGTTCACGTAGAGGATGCCGTCGGCTGGGCACTCGACGGCGGCGAAGGCCCAGGCGAGGCTGGGCGTGGCGATGCGCACGCTCTTCGGGGCGTTCGCCACGTCGGGCTTCTGCCCAGGGCGGAGGTCGAGCAGGCTCGTGAGGTGGACCGTGCCGGCGTCGGACGGGATGGCGAATGGTGGATACTCGCGGCCGGCGACCGTGAGCTTGTCGGGGATCGCCTTCAGCTCCTCGGCGGCGAGCGGCGGGGCGTCGGGCGGGAGCGGCCCGAAGACCTGCCAGGCCTTCGGCCAGCCGATGTCCTTCAGCGCGCCCTTCTCGATGGCCTTGGCCACGGCGACCGGCGGAATCTCCTCCTTCGGCTCGGCCTTGTAGTATTCGGGCTCGATGAGCACGAGGTAGGGATAGAGGCCGGGCTTGAGGTGGAGCGGCTCGTCGGGCTTGAGCTGCCGGCCGCCGAGCGATTGCCTGATGCCTCTGGCCTTGAGTGTCGGCACCACGATCCGGTCGCGGGTGTTGTCCAGCATGGTCAACAGTGCCCCCGGTTCTTCCTTGCTGCTCACGCACCGGGGGTCAACGCGGGTGGTGAAGACAGGTACGATGTCACCCGTCCCCTGAAGCTCGTAGGTCCGGCGGTAGAAAGGCGGGTCGTTGAAGGCGTGCTCGCGCGAGAGGGGCTTGAGGAGCTTCAGCTTCTCGGGCTCGGCGTTGGAAGCTGCACCTCCGAGCCAGAGCTCGGGCGCTCGGCAATCGAGGAGCTTGGCAACTGGCATCCAGCCCTCCGGCGTCGGCATCGGGGCGACGTCGCGTGGTGTGGCAGTGGTGGGCGGGGCGCCGAGGGATGCGAGGAGGGTCTTGGCGAGACGCTCGGCCTGGTAGCGCTTGCCCTCGGGCGTCGCCACGGCGATGCAGGTGAGGGCCTGGGGCGAGCGAACATACATGCGGTCACCCGCGAAGATCGGGCTGGCGCGCGTGCCGAGGTCAACCAGGTTTCGCGCCACGAGGAGCAGCCGCTCGTCGGCCGTGGCGACGGCCGCCTGGCCGTGGGTCTGGTGGCCGCCGTGGGCGCCGCCGCCGGAGTCGAGGCAGAAGACGTAGCCGCCGGCCACCACGGGCGTGACGTCGTGCGCCACGGCGTTCTCCAGGGCCGGCTTCAGGCGGGCGAGGGGGCGGCCGGTCGTGGCGTCCTGCACGTGGAGCTCCACCCGCGCGTCTGGGCAGTGCGGGCCGCGCTCGAGGACGGGCATCGCGGTGAAGAGGAACTTGTCCGTGGCCACCGAGGGCGCAGCCATGCTGCCGAAGCCGCCATGCTCGTAGTTGCTCTCCCAAAGGTGTGAATAGCGCTCGCGCCCATCGGGTCCGCGCCTCACGCGGAAGGCGAGGCTCTGGGCCTGGGTGGTGGCGAACAGCGTGTCGGCGTTCGCGGCCAGCCGCAGGTCCTCGGGGCGATAGGAGCCGAGGCCAAGCTCGCCCTGGAGCCGCTTGAGGAGCGGAACGGCTTCCCGTTCCGCGCCATCCTCGCGCGACCAGCGGAGCTGGCCAGTGGCGGCGTCCAGGCAGTGAAGCGTCTTGGGCGGGCTGGTGACGTAGAGCGCGTCGCCGACGATGAACGGTCGCGTCTTCCCGCCAAGCTCGGGCTTCCGCCACGCCACGTTGATGCCCTTCTCGATGTCCCACGCCAGAGGCGGCGTGGCCTCGGGGAACACGCAGTCCGCCGTGGCTACAGGCGGCGCGCTCGCAGCCACCTTCCGCGGCTCGCGGAGCGAATAGGCGAGGCGGAGCCACGACGGCTCGCGGTCGCGGTGGACGCGGGCCAGGAGGATGTTGGCGCCCGCCGCGAGCTCGACGGGCACGACGGCGCCGCCGCGGCTGCGATAGCGCCAGGGCTTGGGCGCGTCGGCCCACACCAGGCGGCCGTTCATCCACACCTTCGCGAAGTCGCTTGCCTCCAGGCACAGCCAGGCCCTCTGGGCGGCGTCGGCCTTCAGTTCCGCGGCGCCGTACCAGAGCTCGCCCCTGAAGCGGTTGTAGACGCTCGGCTGCTCCCAGGGCGCCGTGAGGCGCGGCCCTTCGCATCTCACGGCCTGCCAGGCCTGCCTCGGGGCGTCGGCCCGCTTCGCCCCGAAGCGGTCGGTGTCCTGGAAGTGCTTCACGCCGGGGAGCGGGACGACCTCCGGAACGAGCGCCGTGTCGTTTTCGAGTCCCGCCCGCTGCTCGAGGGGGCCGAGGAGCTGCCAGTCGCGGATGGCCGTCCATTCCGCCTCCAGGCCGCTTTCGGGCGCTGGCGTGGGCAAAGCCGCGTCGGCAGGGGGAGGCACGTTGGCGAGCAGTTCTGCCGCCGCGACGCAGTAGTCGGGCGCCTTCGCCTCGTCTCCCGCCCAGTCGGGCGCCGCGGTGTCGGTCTGGGCCAGCGCCTCGTCGAGCGGCAGGGGGTAGTGCTGAAGCGCCAGATGCAGCGCGCGAATGTGGTGGATCACGCCGTTGATTGTTCGTAGTTCCGCCTTCAGGCGGTCCTCATCATCGAGCAACACGCCATCGAGCGCGCCGGCCTGTTCGCCGAGGCCGCCCGTGGCATGGAAGCGGCCGGTGACGGCCTTTCCGCCGCGGCCGCGGACCCGGCCTTCGTAGGCGCCCATGTCGCCGCTGGCCTTGAACGTGCCGCTCAGGGCGTGGCGGGCCAGGCGGGCGTCGAGTTCGAACCTGAGCGCCAGGGGCGGCATCTGCGGCGTCTTCCCCCCGCCCGGAATCCAGCCGTCCGAATGAAGGAAGACGAGGAGCGTGCCGGCAACCCTCTCGCCGTCGAGCCGCAGCCCCGTCGCGTCGCCCTCGTGGAACCCGCCGTTCCAGGTCGGCGTCTGCACCCGAATCGGGGTGAAGCGGGTGCTCGGCACGATCAGCCGGACGAATATGGGGCGAATGACCAGCTCGGGCTGCTTCTCGCCCTTCTTCTTCGGCTCCCAGCGCACCCCGCCCTCAAGGACGAGGCCGAGGAGGAGGGCGTCCTTGTGAATGACGGCGTCAATTGCGTAGGCCTGCTTCCGCGGCGTCGTGTGCCCGGTCGGGATGAAGCGGTCCCACCACGACAGCGGCTCGCCGGGCGGCAGCTTCTCGTCGAGGGTCTGGTCGAGCCTGAACTCGATGCCGAGGGAGCCGCTGAGGCTGCCGGCGTCGAGCTTCGCCTGCGACGCGTCCACGGGGAAGCGGAGCGTGTTGCGCCAGGCGATGCCGGCGCCGTTGGCCAGGTGGAACCCGCGCCACTCCTGCATCGTGCCCTGGGACCAGGCGGGGACCTCGGCGAAGGCGGTCCGCCAGGCCCCGCCCGCCCTGCGGAGGACGAGGTGCAGGTCGTCGCGGTCGGCGCCCCCGTCGAGCCGGAGATAGAGGTGCTGCGTCGGCCCCTTCTCCCTGTCCGCCGCCTGACGCTTCCCGAGCTCGGCCAGCAGGGCATCGCGCACCGCCACCAGCTTGCCAAGCGCCGCGCCGCCCTCCCCCGGCCCTTCCGCGCCCAGGCAGGGCCAGTGAAGGGCTGCAAGGAGAACCAGAGCGCTGGCGCGGCACACGTCCACGGGCGACTCCTTGCCTTGTCGGGACGCGCTGATTGTAGCGGGCAGTTGCTGGGCGCGCAAGCTGGACAAAGCGGAGGCTTCGGCGTATGCTTACGGGCGCGCGGAGGCCCCTTTGCCGCAAGGAGATTGGGACATGGCCAGCAAGCGATTCGGCGCGTCGTGCACGACGGTGAGTCTGGCGAGGCATCTGAACTGGCCGCCAAGGCGTCGCGGGGCAGAGACGCCCCGCCCACAAGAATGGTGGGCGAAGCTCGCCGAGGCGGTCGGCAAGTACCCCGAGGGGCAGCAGGCGCCCTGGGGCGTGCCGTTCGCCCTGGCCGCGGGCAAGGGGCCGCGGGCCATCCTCGCCGCGAAGGGGCGGCCCGACGTCACGGTGCGCTTGAAGGGGAAGGCGGCCTTTCTGTGCCTCCTCCACGAGTGGCGCCAACTGCCCGAGGCCATCAAGAGCGAGGACCCGTGCGAGGGCCTCGTTGTGGCCGAATACGAGATCGCATTCGCCGACGGCACGCGGGCGGTCGTGCCGGTCCGCGGGCGCTTCGAGGTGAACATGGCCGAAAGCCCTGGCCCGGCCTGGCTCGCCGTGCCGTTCAACCAGTGGATGACGGTTGACCCGACGAATGCGCCGCAGGACTGGCAGTGGGGCAGGGCGCAGACAGGCGTCGGCGGCTTCCACGGCAACCCGCTCCTCTGGGCGATGCCGAACCCGCACCCCGACAAGGCGCTCCGGTCCCTGACGATTCGCGGGCTACAGGACTCGCCGCTCCTGGTCGCCGGCCTGACGCTCTACCGCGGCGGCTCGCACCCGCTCCGCCACTTGCCGCGCCGAACCTATCGCGTGCGGACGGGCACGACGCCCCCCAAGATCGCCGAGGCCAGCGTTGACCTCGGCGGCGTCGCCCGCATCGAGCAGTCCACCGGGCCGCGCGGGAAGAAGTGGCTCCAATCGCCCTACGCCGGTCTCCACAGCGCGCAGGAGCCCATCGTGGGCGGCGAGCAGCTCGTCGAGGCATTCGGCTCCGAGGACGCCACGCTTTCCGTGAAGGCCGAGGGGCGCAAAGCCCCGCTCAAGTTCTCCCTCGGCGAGGCGTTCCGCCACGGCAAGGCCGCCTCGGGCGCCGCCCGCATCGAGGTCCTCGGCAAGACCCGCCAGTGGATGCGCGTGGTCGTGAGGGACCGCTTCAGCCGCAAGCCGACCCCCGTCCGCATCCACATCTCAGGGCCACGCGGCGAATACATCGCCCCCTACGGCCACCACGCGCAGATAAACGCACGCTGGTTCGAGGACTACGGGGCCGACGTTGTGGCGGGCGGGCGGAACTTCGCTTACGTGCCAGGCGAGTTCACCACCGACCTGCCTGTCGGCGACCTCTACGTGGAGATCTTCAAGGGCTTCGATTACCGGCCCATCCGCCAGAAGGTCACGGTCAGGCCCGGCCAGGAGGTGCTTGAGTTCACCATCGCCCCCGAGTTTCTGTGGCGAATGGATGGCTGGATCACTGCCGATACCCACGTGCACTTCATCAGCCCCCACACCGCCTGGCTCCAGGCCCAGGGCGAGGGGATCAACGTCGTCAACCTTCTCGCCTCCCAGTGGGGGCGGCTCTTCACCAACGTGGGCGACATCACGGGCAAGCCGGGCGTCGTCGAGGACGACACAATCGTCTACGTGGGCACCGAGAACCGCAACCACATGCTGGGGCACATGTCCATGCTCGGCACCCAGGGGCTGCCGGTCTATCCCATGTGCTGCGGCGGGCCGAGCGAGGCATACGTGGGCGACCCGGACTTCATGGCCCTCGCCGAGTGGGCGCGCGAGAACAAGCGGAAGGGCGGCGTCGTCATTCGCCCCCACTACCCCTATTGCGGCCACACCGAGGACCCCGTGCCCATCCTCAAGGGGCTTGTGGACGCCCTTGAGATACGCAACCTGCGCGGCGCCGACTTCCCGACCCAGGAGTGGTATCGCTACCTCAATTGCGGCTACCGCGTGGCCGTGTGCGGAGGGACGGACAAGATGGGCGCCTACTGCCCCCTCGGCTGGATGCGCACCTACGCGCTCCTCGACGACCCACGCCGCCCGTGGGACTACGACGCCTGGGCCGCAGCCGTCCGCGCAGGCCGCACATTCTCCACCACCGGGCCGTTCGTGAACATCACGGTCGAGGGCCGCAGCGTCGGCAGCACCATCGAGCTGCCCGCCTCGGGTGGCACACTCCAGGTCGAGGCTAGCGCCTACAGCGTATGGCCACTTGGCTCACTCGAGATGGTCCACAACGGCCGCGTCGTCGCCGCCCAGCGGTTCGAGGGCGGTTCTGGCCGCCTCAGTCTCTGCATTGACCTCATCGTGAACGAGAGCGGCTGGCTCGCCGCCCGGTGCGCCGGCCTCGACGGCCACCCCGCCGGCTACACCGCCGCCCACACCTCGCCCATCTACATCAAGGTGGGCGCCTCGCGGCGCTTCGACGGCCCGGCCGCCCAGCACATGCTCGCACTCGTCGAGGGCGGCATCGAGTACCTCAACACCCTCGCCACCGTCTTCGACGAGTCGTCGCGTCGCCGCCTCGTCAACCTCTACAAAGAGGCCCAGGCCGAGCTTCGGGGCCGCCTCCTCGTCGAGGCCAGGCACCCCCACCATCCGCCTGCCGGCACTTGACGCGGCCTGTGGCCGTGACCAGAGAACAGAAACGCCTTGGGGTCAGGTCGTAACTCGAAACTTTTCGGCAACGTGCTCTCCTGGCCGCGGAAAGTTTCGAGTTACGACCTGACCCCCGACCCGTCGCGTTCACCCACCCGCGCCGCATCCACATCCTGCGTCGCCTGGCCGCGGGTGGGGCTCTCGACGTTCCCACCCTCACGCGCGACCTCAAGATGTCTCAGGCAGCAGTGGGCAGGCACCTCGAGAAGCTGCTCCGGCGCGGCTACGTCCGCGCCCTGCCGCCCACGCGCAGGGGGTCGTACGAGCTCCTGCGCGACGGCAAGAGCGGACTGCACGCAAGCCTGTTGGCCATCCT
>VGYW01000398.1 GCA_016872875.1 Planctomycetota bacterium
GCCTCGTAGTACGCCCCTTCAGGGCTGACCCGCACGCGGCCCCGCTTCCCAGGGCTTCGCCCTGGGCTGATATAGTACGCCCCCGTGGGGGCTGCGGAGCAATTCACCAGAACTGGGGGCCATACTCGCCCCGATACGTGGCACTTGATCCCTGCGCCACAAGAGGGGATAATCCAGAAGTACGGTTGGGACCCAAGCACGGCCGGCGTTCCGCTCCGCCGGCATCCAAAGCGGCGACTTCGTCGCCGCACTCCACATTCCCTCCTGCGGGCGGCGTGTGGAGTGCGGCATCGGAGATGCCGCTTTGGGAGCCAGCGCAGCGGGCGAACAGGAGAGAGCCCTGTGGTAACGCCTTCTCCCCTGGCTGCGGAGGACGCAGCCGGCCGCCGCGCCCCTCCGTCTCGCTGGCCAAAGACGCCCCTTGGCCGGCGCCTGTGGGCCATTCGGCGCCGCACTGTCGCTGGCGGCGAACCCCTGCTGACCTGGGATGAGGTCAGGCGTGAGGTCCAGGAGCGGCGAGGCGGCGGAGAGGCCGAGCGTTGAGGGGTGTTGTCTTTGTTCCCGTCCGGCCCCCCGTTCGTTCCGCGTGCAAGTATGCACGCCCTACCCCTGAGCGTGGACGGCTCTCGCGACGAGGTACTCCAAACAGCGGATAGGGTCCGCCTGCTCAATGGGGAGTCGCCAGTTGAGAAATGGAAGGGCCTGCGCTGCATCGGGCGGGGCCTCGAACTGGATGTGGGCCTCAGGGTGATCCGGCCAGTGCGCGGCCTCTGGATCTCTGTGGAACATGATGGTCCCCTGCCCCACGTTCGTCAGATGCAGCGAGAAGCTCCTGAAGCTCAGTCCTTCTGCGGTCTCCTCCGCGTAGACCTCGAAGGCGAGTGCGTAACCCGTGTCCTTGAATGTGAACCGCCCCCCGGCGGGGCCTGTGTCGCGCGGGTCGCCGCAGCAGAACCGGTGCTGCCCCCCTCCCATGTCCCTCCACTGCGGCAGGGCAGATTGGGGCAGTGCCCTTTCGTAACCGCCGAGGCACGCCTGAAGCTGCTGGTGGAAATCGCGCGCCTTGCTCATCGGCCGGCCTCACTCGCGCCGCAGGGTCTCGACCAGCCGCTCCCAGCGCCGGAGGTCATCCTCCGGCACCTCGCCGCACTTGCCGCTCGCCATGCGCTCCCAGAGCTGGCCCGAAGCGAACGCGTACCTGCCCTCGAGCTCCTTGAGTTCCGCTTCCATCTGCGCCCTGTCGTCGGCGTAGGCGGGATCGTCGGGGAGCCTGAACTTCTCCTCGCTCAACAGCACCACGTCGGCTATCGAGTAGAGGCCGGGCGCGTGCTGAGCGGCTTCGGCCACACGTTCCGGGGTCACTGACAACAGGAAGGTTCCCCTGATGGCCGAGACGAGCAGCTCGCGGCGCTCCTCCAGCGCACGGAAGAGCAATCCGAACTTCGCGTCGGGCAGGCTCGACACCTCGTCCACAACCCACAGGCGCTCGTTCGCGCCTGCGCCAGAGAGCGTGCCAATCCACTTCTCCACCAGGTTCCCCCCTGCTGATGCGGCGCAATCCAAATGGGTCACTTGCACCTGATAGAAGCGAAGCTCGCCCTCAAGCGCCTCGATCATGCTCCGCCACTGGCCCGGCTCGTCATAGAGCGCGAACACGATCCTCGGAGGCCCCTGGGCGACCACCCGGGCGAAGCAGCCGACATATTCGCGGGAGAGCCTATCGAGCTTCACTGGCGGCTGCCCCTTCCGGCGCGTGAGCGGCCTGATGCCGCTTGAGCAAGGGCATGCACAACGGGTTGATGCCAAGTCTGGGGAGCGACGCCACCTTGCCATACTCGATCACGGCCAGGAGCCGAAGGAGGCGCTCGAGCCGAGGGCCTGGCGATCTGTCTTCGGAAAACCCCAACAGGGCCTCATAGTCCTCGTCCCGCAACGCATAGAAGAACCGCTCCATCGCCCTTTCGCGCCCGCGTAACATCAGGTCGCGCGTGATCTTCGGCGCATCCTGGGCAATTGCCAGACGCGCAGCATTGGAGATCACCGTCAGGAACTGGCGTGGAATGCCTCCTGAGGAGTCAATAGCCACCTCCAATGCCTCCGGCTCGACCAGTTCCATGCCGCCACGGCATGCGATCATGTCTCGGAAAAACTGCCTGCCTTCTGGTTCGTCTCTCTGGCACGACACGGCGCGCATGATCAGGGGCTCGGCGGAAAAGAAGTCACCCAGGTCAGCGGAAAAGTCCTGGTGAAGGATCCCGTGTGGGGCGACGATGGCAGTGCGGAACGGCAGGTCGAGCGCTAGCCGGGCTTCATCGTAGAAGAGCGACTTGGCCACCTTCATCGTCACCTTCTCCACGCCATCCAGCAGCACGATCAGCGGCTTCCCTGTCTTTCCCTCGATCTCTGCCACCGCCTGCCGGCAGAGGTCCGCCACCTGCGCCGGCCCCTTCGCAATCCTCTCCTTGATCTTCTGGTGCTCGTTGCGGAATCGCTGCAACGCGTTTGGTTCAGGCAAGCGCCTTACAGTCATCGCGCTCTCAACGTACAGCTTGGCAGCCTCGGCCAGGGTCACTGAATCGGCCAGGCGGCGGGTCCTCTCACCTTCAATGATGCCGATGAGCGAGCGAACAGCCTCGGACTCCTCAACTGCCTCAGTTTGGACTGCTGCCCAGATACAGGCGAACACCATGACATCGTGCCAACCCAGAAGGGACAGATCAAGGCCGCGGTCCAGCGGAGGCGTCACAACCGCATAATGCCACCTCAGCTCTTCGGCAGCCTTCAGAAGCTCCGTAGTCTTGCCGGTGCCGGTTTGGCCCACGCAGAGCACCCGTGCGCCCTCCTGACCAAGACGCACCGCGAGCTCGGCCCGGAAGCCATCCTTGCGATCAACGAAATGGCGCGACCGGTCCAAGTCGCCTGCCGCGGGTATGGCCGGGTCACAGGCTTTCAACAGTTGTTCCAGGTCGCATCGCATACGAAGAGCCCCTGAACAGGATAGATGATAACCCAATAACGCCAGTGGTTCAAGGGCGAGCCGACACAAACCTGGCGCCTCTGCTTGACTCCGCATGTTGCCGGGGTATGATTGTGTGTGGCGTGCGTGGCATTGGGTGGCGGGGGCTTCCTGGAGCAATGGTCCCTTGAGAACCCGGCTTGCGGTTGTGGACGGGGAGCGGTGCGTGGGGTGCCAGGTGTGCATGTTCGCGTGCGTGCGGCGCCCGCAGGGGGGAGGGCGCGGCGGACTCGCTAACGCGCGCATCCACGTCCGCTCCGACGGTGGGATCGAGCGCGGCTTCGTGGTGGTGGTGTGCCGGGCCTGCCCCGAGCCGCAGTGCGCGAAGGTCTGCCCGTCCAATGCCCTCGAACGCCGCGAGGGGGGCGGGGTGCGGCTCCTTTCCGAAAAGTGCCTCGGCTGCGGGAACTGCGTGGCCGCGTGCCCCTTCGGGGCGGCGTTCTGGGACGACGAGGCCGCCAAGCCTGTCATCTGCACCTATTGCGGCTTCTGCGCCACCTGGTGTCCCCACGGAGTTCTGGCTCTGGAGAGAGTTGGGCAGGATATTCGGGTGGCGATTTCCCAGGAGAGGGGATGAATGGATGGGTGGATGGATGTAGGACAATCATCCATTCATCCACCCATCCAATCATCCTCTCTCGCTGACGCCAAAGGCGCGATGGGAGTGAGCAGGCCATGCTTCCTGACGACCCGCTGTCGAGGGTGCTGTATGTTGACCTCTCGCGCCGCGAGGCGCGGGTGGAGCGGCGGCCCGAGCTGTTCGAGAAGGGGCTGGGTGGGGCGGGAGTTGCCATCCGCCTGTTGGAGGAGGAGTGTCCGCAGGAAGCCGACCCGCTCGGGCCGCAGAACCCCATCGTGCTGGCGGTCGGGCCGCTCGTGGGCCTCTTCCCACTCGCCTCCAAAACCGTCGCAATGTTCAAGTCGCCCCTGACGGGCAACCTGGGCGAGAGCCATGCGGGGGGCCGGAGCGCCGTGGCGCTCCGCCTCGCCGGCTACGGAGCCCTGGTCCTTCGCGGGGCAAGCGAGTCGCCCGTCTACGTCGCCGTCCACGGCGAGCGGGTGCTCTTCCGCGACGCTTCGAGCCTCTGGGGGGTTCGGAACAGCGCGACCGTGGCGCGGGTGGTCCGCCAGCGGGAGCCTGGGGCGGGCTTTCGCTCGCTCCTGCGCATCGGCAGGGCGGGCGAGCGCCTCGTGCCCTATGCCTGCGTGACCACCGAGACCTATCGCCACTTCGGGCGCATGGGCCTGGGCGCCGTCTTCGGGGCCAAGAAGCTCAAGGCACTCGCCGTCGCCGGCCACCACTCGCTCCCCGTGGCCGACCCCAAGGGCTACCGCGAGACCTACAAGGAGATTCACGAGGCCGCCGTCAGTTCCCCGCTGATGAAGAAGTACCACGACCTCGGCACGCCCGAGAACGTGCTCCCGCTGAACATGCTCAAGGGCCTCCCCACGCGGAACCTCCAAGCGGCGAGCTTCGAGGGGGCCGAGAAGCTCTCGGGCGAGAAGCTGGCCGAGGACTTCCTCGGCCGCCGCCTCGCCTGCGCCCACTGCCCCGTCGGCTGCATCCACCTCGCCGCACTCCGCGAGCCGTCCGAGCACGAGGCGTACTTCTACAAGACCGCGATGATCGGCTACGACTACGAGCTCATCTACGCCCTGGGCACGATGCTCGGGGGGAGCGACGCCCGCGGCCTCCTGCGCCTCATCGAGGCCATCGAGGTCGTCGGCCTCGACGCCATGAGCACGGGGGTCGCCCTCGCCTGGGCCACGGAGGCGATGGAGCGCGGGCTCGTGAAGCCCGACGCCGCCGCGGGCGTGGCGCTCCGCTGGGGCGAGTACCCAGCGTACGTCCGCGCCGTGGAGCTCATCGTCGAGCAGCCCAACGACTTCTACCGTGCCCTGGCCCGCGGGGTCGAGCACGCGGCGGCGAAGTACGGCGGGGCGGAGTTCGCCCTGGCCTTCGGCGGCCTCGAGATGCCAGGCTACCACACCGGCCCGGCGGCCCACCTTGGCTTCCTCACCGGCGCACGCCACAGCCACCTCGACGCCGCAGGCTACAGCATTGACCAGAAGGCGATCAAGGCATCGGAGCTCCCCTCCCCGCAGGCCGTCGCGGAGGCCCTCCTCAAGGAGGAGCGTTGGCGGCAGGTCCTCGCAAGCCTCGTCGTCTGCTTCTTCGCCCGCAACATCTACCAGCCGCCCGTCGTCGCCAAGGCATTGGTCAGTGCCGGCTTCACCCTGTCCGAATCCGACTTGACGCGTCTGGGGGCCGACATCTTGCGTGCCAAGCACGCCTTCAAGCGCCGCGAGGGCTTCTCGCTCGACGCCCCCCGCATCCCGAAACGCATCTTCGAGACCCCCTCGCCCCTGGGCCGCATCGCCCCCGACTTCCTCCGCGAGGCCCTCGCCGCCTTCGCAGCCGGGGCCGCAGCCAAGTAGCCCGCACTCCTTTCTCTGGGCCTATACAAGTCGTACAGCCGCCACCCCGTCACGGCGCCTCGCCCGGAACACCGAGAGCCCGGCCCTGCGCGGTTTATACGTACTAAAGCTGTAAGAAAAGCGCTATTTCTGCTTGACTTTCGTGTTAGTTTACCGTAGAATGAGGGTAAGGGGCGAGCGAACAGGCTCGCCCTTGCACGAAGGAGAGTCGGCACGGTTGGTTGGGGGTAGCGGTGGTTGCTCCGTGTGTTGGGGGGAGCAACCACCGACCAACAGGGAACGGAGACGCCCCAGTGGCGAAGTTGACTGTTCAATTCAGTGAGGAGGGCACTCGTGCCCTCGACGAACTGGCCAGGAAGGTGGGGACCACGAAAACCGATGTCCTGCGCCGCGCGCTGGCGCTCTACGACTACGTGGAGCGCGAGCTTGAGAAGGATGATGGTCGGAACCTCTCCATCACCGACTCGAGCGGCGCGCCGATCAAGGACATCGTGCTCCACTAGGCCCAGCTTCCTGCCGGCACGTGTAGGAGGCTAGGCGTGGGAGAGCAGGAGCAAGAGCGCGCCGCAAAGGCACCCCCCCATCCGAGCGAGAAACTTCCGGTTAGCGACGTCTGGGTGGCATCCGATGTCGTTGCCGAGCGACAAGACCGCGTGGTGCGCCTCGACGACGTTCTTCGCTCGGAGCGCTTCAAGTTCGAAGAGCGGCAGCGGCTTGTGACGGTCGGCTTCATCCTGGCGCTTTCCGTCCTGGCAATCCTCCTCCTGATCACCGTGCTCTCCTTGATTCCCCTCTGGCTCACCGCCCCGCGTGCGCCCAGCGCTGCCTCCATGGATGCCCAGTCCATCGCGGCCTACAAGGAACTCCTCCAGCAATGGAACACCCACGCGATGGACGTGATCAAGCTGCTTGCGGCCCAGATTCTGCTCCCCATCATCACAGCGGTCCTCGGCTACCTCTTCGGCTCCCGCAACAGGGAAGGGTAGTGCCGCGTCTGGTATCCGCGCCATCAGCGTAATCCGCGGTCGAATGCTCCTTGCCGTGGTCCTGGCAGGCTACGCCGGGGCCGCGGTTGTGGTGCAGGGGCACTGCGCGGACCTGTTGACGTCGGATGGGGAGTGCTATCTGCGGATCGCGAGCTACTATGCGAAGGGGGACTTCCGCCACGCGGTCTTCGGCGTCTGGTCGCCGCTGGGTTCGTGGCTGACGGTGCCGTTCGTGGCGGCGGGGGTGGAGGCACGGCACGGGTTCCGCGTGCTCATCGGGCTGTGGGGCGCACTGGCGGTCGTGGGCAGTTGGAGGCTGGCAGGAAGACTGGGAGATTTGGGATTTCGGATTTCGGATTTCGGATTGAAATCGCAAATCGCAGATCGCAAATCGCAAATCCCCCGAGTGGCGGCGACGGCGTGCGTGGCGCTCCTGGCTCTTGAGTGGTCCGCCGACCAGCGGGTGGACCTGCTGGTGACGGGGCTGCTGCTGCTCTACCTCGATGCGGCGCTGGACCCGCGCCTCCTCCATTCCTGGCGTCGGGCGTTGGGCGTGGGGGCGCTCGGCGGCGCGGCATACCTGGCCAAGCTCTTCGCGCTCCCATTCTTCGCGGCGCACCTCACCTGTGTGGTCTTCGCGCGCGGGAGAGGGCGCGCCGCCGTGCGGACGTGGCTCCTCGCCGCGGCTGGCTTCAGCCTGGTGGCGGCGCCGTGGGTGGCCGTGCTGACCGCGAGGCACGGGCGGCTGACGTTCGGCACCGTGGCCGGCCCGGCGCTCACCGCGGGCCGGCTTGGGATCGAGGATGTCCGCCGAGCCACCATCGTTGGCCTCCGGAGGCCGCCGCCCGACGCCTACAACGTGTGGCAGGACGCCACGAGGCCGATGGAGGTCCCCGTAGCCCCTGCCCCGCCCGCGGGGCTTGCGGCGCGAATCAGGGCCGAGCTGGGCGTGGTCGGACGCAACGCGACGGCAATCGTCCGCCACCTGGCGGACCTCGACCGCCTCCACCTGGGCCTGGCGGCGCTCGCCCTGCTGCCGCTCGCCATGGTGTTCGCGCGGCGCGGCAGCGAGGTGCGGTTTGCCTATCTTGCACTGGCGCTGGCGGCGCTCCTCTACGGCGGGGGATACGCGCTGGCGCACGTGGCCGAGAAGCGCTATCTATGGCTCCTCATGCTCCTGGCGGCGGTGGCGGCGTTCCACTTCGTGGGCCTGCTGCCGCGGCTCCTG
>VGYW01000399.1 GCA_016872875.1 Planctomycetota bacterium
CACCCATTGTTGAGGCTGTTTTTCAGACCCTCAACAATGGCGCAGGGGAGCCACATCGGGTATAATCAGCGCGGGGTGACATGGCGGATCGGCCCAGGCGCTGTCCTGAGGCACACGGAGGGCAGATGCGATGCCCGCAAGGTCCTTCGGGTATTACGACAAGTGGCGCGACGAGGTGTTGGTTTGCCCCCGCTGCGGCTGGCGGGGCAGGTTCGAGGAGGGCTCGGTCGAGTACTACGAAACGCTCATGGATTGCTCCTGCCCGTCGTGCGAGGAGTCGCCCATGCTGGCCGTCGTCCACTATCCCTCGGGTGAGCAATCGAGGGCTCACTGGGACCACCTGACGGAAGCCGAAAAGCAGTCCGTGGCCAGGAGAGAGAAATGGGAGGCGGAATTGGAGGCATCGAGCCTGAAGTCGGCCGAGCAGCTTCCGGACCTGCCTGGCCGCCGACTGAGGATGACCTGGGACTTCGAGGCGCGGGAGGGAGGGGGGCACCAGACCGTGATCAAGTGCGGCGACAGGGTTGTCTGGCGGGAGCCAGCCATCTACGAAGGCTACAGGCGCTTCGCCGAGGTCGTGGTTATCCTCAAGAGCAAGTATGGCGAGCGGCTGCTCGACGTTGAGCCGACCGACGAGAGCGGATATTACCTGTACGGCGACCGGCTATCGTCTCCAGGAATCGTGGAGGCCGCCAGGGCCCAACTCGCGGAGGGCCGGAAGAAGGGAGCGAGCGAGAGAAGACGGGAAGAGTGATGGGGAAGCCAATCCCCTCTCCCTTCGGGAGAGCGAACCACATTCCCGGGGGTTGGGGGAGTTACTTTGGCTGGGCGAGTTCCTTGAGGTACGCCTCGTAGAGGGCGATGGCCCGCTCGTCGGTGAGGTCGCGGGCGATGACGAGGCGGGCGCGGGCGGTGGCGCTCTCGCCGCTCTTGATGTCGCGGCCGAACAGCGAGAAGTAGAGCGAGCCGTGGCCCTCCTCGCTGTAGGGGGTTGCCACGGCGAAGCAGTCGGCGGGCGGGGCCATGACCAGGGCGGTGAGGCCGAGCTTGGCGCTCCGCCGCATGCCGAGGGCGCCGGCGAACTGCGGCATGACCTTCCAGTCAACCGGGCTTGGCGGGCGCTTCCAGCGGCCATCCGTGATGAGCTTCGGGGCCTCGGGGTCGCGCGGGAACATCTGCCAGACAGCGAAGGACTTCTTGGCCTCGAGGAAGCCGGCCTTCCCCTCGGTCTCGGGGCAGCCTTTCACGTAGACGAACGAGGCGGGAAAGCCGACGAAGTAGGAGGCCAGGAAGACCTCCAGGCGCGAGAGGTCCTTCTTGGGCGTCACGGTGGTCGTGACGTCGAGGGTGCCGGGCGCGGCCCAGCGGTAGAGGGCCTTCATGTCGAACGGGTGCCCCTGGTCGGCGGCCCAGGCTGCCTCGACCGCGCCGTCGGGGAGGAGGGTGGCGGTGCTCGACCAGTCCCAGGCCCCGCCGCCGTAGCGGGCCTCGGAGTCGAGGAGGCGGTAGTGCGAAAGAAGGCCGTAGGCGCCCGAGAAGGCGGTGCCCGAGGTGGCGTCGGTGACAGCCGTGATGCCGAGGGATTTTCCCTGTGGCCGCAGGGTGCCGCGGAGGAGGCCGGTGTCGAAGCGGAACTCCTTCCCCTCGGCCACGAAGGCGAGCTTGGCCGGACCCGGCTCGGCCGCTGACGCGAGGCTGACGAACAGGGAGAGCACGAGCGCCGCACAAGCTGACAGGGCACCGGTTTGCACAGGGATTGCTCCTTTCCTTCGGGGTTTATCGTCCTCGTCGTCGTCCTCGTCGTCGTCGTCGGTTCTTCGGGGCGCCGCCTTCCCGCACATTCGACGACGAGGACGACGACGACAACGACGACGATCGAGGAGGCCGGCCTCCTACCTGTCACGGACTTTGATCCGTACGGCCGCGGCATAGCACAGGCGCGGGTCGCGGTGGAAGCGGGCGCCCTCGAAGAGCTGCTCGAGGGAGCGCTCGACCTTGCCGCTGAACACGGCGTCGCCGTTCGCGTAGATGCGCACCGGCTTGTCGAGGTCCACCAGCTTGTCGTCGAGGAAGATCGTGAGCTCCTCGACGTGCCTGGTGACCAGGTTGATGCGGTTCCCGGGAGCGACTGCGGCGATGACCTGGCCCATGCCCTTGGCCATCTCGCCGAGGAAGATCATCTGGAGCTGCTCTGGGCTGTACTCCTGGCCCAGGGGGGCCTTGACGTTGATGCGGCGGTCGGGGTCGAAGACGGTGGCGGCGAACTTCTCGATAGTGACCCAGAAGGCGGAGGCGTTGGCGTGCTCGTAGGAGACGATGCGGACGCGCGGGGTGTAGGGGTTGCGGGCCTTGCTCGCGAGCCAGGGGAGCACCTTCGTGTTGAGTTCGGGGTGCGCGGGGTTGCGGGCGTAGCCTGGGATTTCCTCGCGCTGGACGTCGTAGCCCCAGGAGTCGAGGGCCTTGTAGGCCTCGCGTTGGGCGCCCACGATGTCGGGCGCGGCGTGCTGGCTGACCATGAGGTAGGAGGGGAGGTTGACGGCGGAGCGGAGGTGGAGGCGGCTGATCTCGTCGAGCGCGGCGTTTCGGACGACGAGTGCGGCGAAGCGGTCGGGCCAGCGGAGCGCGGCGGCCCAGGCCAGGAGGCCCCCCGCGCCCGTGCCCTCCACGTAGACGCGGTCGGTGTCGAGGTTGTAGGTCTTCGCCGCGTGGGTGAGGGCGGACATTGGGATGTTGATGTGAACGGACTTCCAGCCTGCCTTCGAGGGGCAGGCGGGGAGGAGGATGATGAACTTCTCGGTCGCGCCGATGGTCTCCCAGTTGTAGTAGTGCTCCCTGGCGGTCTCGCCGTCGCGGTGGAAGGCGAGGATGAGGGGCCAGGGACGGCGCGGGTCGTAGCCCTTGGGGACGTAGACGGTGTAGCTGACGCGGTGGAGGAGCTCGTCCACGAGGAAGGAGCCTTCGCCGAGGCCGGGCTGCTGGGGGGGGCGCTCGGCGCCCTCGCGGAGCGCGCCCTGGATGGAGGCGAACGGGGCGCCGCTGGCGGCGATCCTGAAGATGAGCTTCTCGCGTGCCGCCCGCTCGCGCGTGGCATACGCCTTTGGCACCAGAAGGAGCTGTTCCAGCCGCGCCCGGCGGCGAACCAGAGCATCGTCGGCTGGGTTGGCGGCGACGAGTTGCTTGTAGATTTCGAGCGCGAGGCCGATGCGGCCGGTCCGCTCGTGCTCTTCCACCAGGAGCTTGAGGAGCTCGGGCTCGCGCGCGCCGGCGTCGTAGGCGTCCTGGAAGCGGCCGAGCGCGCGGTCGCGCTGGCCGAGTCGCAGGAGCACGCGCGCCTCGGCGGCCAGGCGCTTGGGGTCGCTGGGCTTCGGCTCGGGGGCCTTTGCCTCGGGCGGCGGCGCGCCCTCCTGCTGGAGGTTGAGGAGCTCGCGGAGCGCGTCGGCCCGCTCGCGGAGGCTCTTGGCCTGTTCGGGCGACTTCGCGGCGGCGATGGCGCGCTCGGTGAAGTCCACGGCCTCGGCCCAGCGGCCGGTCTCGGCGGCGGCCTGTGCCGCCCCCTCGTAGGCATCGGCCAGCTTGTCGTCGAGAGCCAGGGCGCGCCGCCAGCGCGTGAGGGCCATGTCATACTGCTTGCGCGCGGCGAAGCCGAGCGCGAGGTGGTGCTGGGCCAGGGCCGCGTAGGAGCTGTCGGGGTACTGCTCGAGGATCTTGATCAGCGGCTCTTCCGCCTCCTCGTATTGGGCCTGTTCCTGAAGGCGTTTGGCCTGGCTGAGGAGGGGGAGCGCGCGCTGGTCGAGGAGGGGGCGGAGCTTCGCGCGTGCCGCCTCGTGGTCGCTCTTGAGCTCGAGCGTGCGGCGGAGCTCGCCGATGGCCTCGGGCAGGAGGCGGTGCTGGAGGCAGAACTCGGCGAGCCTGAAGTGGCCCTCCGCGTCGTCGTCCTTCAGCTCGGCGGCCTGCTTCTTGTATGCCTCGTGTGGCGCCTCGCCCTTCTCGATCTCCGCGATGCGGTAGCGTGGCACCGTGATCTCGGATGTCCCCGTGCGGATGCGGACGTCCTGCGCGTTCTCCTGGACGATTCGCCCCTCGATCACGGAGCCGTCCTTGAGGCGCAACACGTCCGCACGAACAAGGGGGAGCGTGGCAGCCAACACGATGATTGCAAACACCCGCCGGAGCATGGAGGTCTCCATAGCTGTCCGCATTCTAGCAACGCGCCGGCGGGAAGTCAAAAGGCTGCGTGGTCCGTGGTCCGTAGTCCGTGGTCACCGCTCAGGCGGGGCCAGCTCCCGAAGGCGTGCTGCGAGCTGGGCGATGGCTGCGGCGTCGGGGGCTGCGCCGGCGACCGCCTCTTGCATGCAGGTGCAGCGGGCGTCGCAGGCGGCCATGAAGGGCTTCAGGGCCTCGAGCTCCTGCGGGCTGCTGCCCTCCCTGAGGGCGGCGAGGAGCTGGCACTGGAACTGGCAGGAGCAGGCTACACGGTGGAGCACCACCTCGCGGCTGGCGGGGGAGAGGGCGCTCGCGGCCTCGAGGGCCTGCACCGTTTCATCGAGCATGGCCCTCAGGAGCTCGCGGTCAATTCCCTGGCCGCGGCGGTGCTTGAGGACGGCTTCCTTGAGGCGCTCGTCCGAGCGCGCGAGGCGCAGCTCCGCCCTTCGGTCTGCCCGGAGGGTGAGCGAGTAGCTCACCCGCTCGGCGAGGCGCTTGACGGGGTAGAGGAAGTCGCCCGGCACCGTGCCGGCGGCCATGCCGAGGATGCCCCAGCCGGCGAGGACGAGGAGGACTGCGGCGGCGGCGATGACGGAGACGCGTCGGAAGAAGGGGCGGCGCCGCGGCCGCGCCGCGCCCTCCAGCGCCACGTGGGCGAGGGCCCTCTCGAGCCCGTGGGCCGACGGCTGCGGCGCGGGCAGCCCGCGCAGCTCGGCGGCCAGGGCGACCAGGGGGCGGACCTCATCCGCAACGTCCCCGTGCTCGCGAAGGATGGCCTCCGGGTCGCCGCCACGCCGGACGGCCTCGATGCAGCGGTCCAGCACGTCCTCAACGTTGCTTGCCACTGTCCGGCTCCTCAAAGCGTCCAGGAGAATGAGCAAGTTCGTAGTGCGGGCTTTAGCCCGTCTCGCCAGGCGACGGCCTGAAGGCCGCACTACGAACAGGTCCCTGCGTTGCGCGCCCGCGCCTGGAAGCTCATTCTCCTGGACGCTCCTCGTGTGCAAGGAACCTGCGCATTGTTGCGAGTGCGCGGAACTGCATGACGCGGATGGCCTCGGGGCTGCGGCCCGTGCACTCGGCGATCTCGGCGTTGGAGAGGCCCTCGATGAACTTGAGGGTGACGAGCTCGCGCTGGTCGTCGGTGAGCTTGGTGAGGGCGAGCTGGATGTCGAGCGCTCGTGCGACTGCGGCGGCCGGCTCGTCGCGGCCGGCCGCGCGGTCGGCCACGGCCTCGGTCATGGCGGTCTCGCGCCGCACGTGTGCGGAGCGCACGTGGTCGGTCGCCACGTTGGCCGCGATGCGGAAGACCCAGGCGGGGAACGAGCCGGTCTGGGTGCCGATGGCGCGCACCACGCGCAGGAACACCTCGCTCGTGAGGTCCTCGGCCACGCTCGGCCCCACGCGGTAGTGCATGAACCGCAGCACGCGGGGATAGAACTCCGCGCACAGCTCCGTGAGCGCCGCGGCGTCGCGCCGCCGCGCGCGCTCGGCTAGTGTCATGACCAGTTCGCCGTCCACGCCGCCCCAAGTATCGCTAGACCGAGCTCCCTCTGGCGATGGCAACACCCCACCATCGTACCCGCAACCCTCAACAGGATCAAGGCGAGGCCGCCTTCCTTCCTCAATCGGCCTCGTCCTCGTCCTTCGTCCCTCGTCCTCGATCCTCCTATCCTGGGGGAGGAGAAGAGTCGAGGACGAGGACGACGACGAGGACGATTGGGGTTGCTTGACACCCCGCACGATAGGCCATAGAATGCGTGGGAGTGCCGCAGGGATGGGAGCCTGCGGCGGGCCGAGGATGCCCCATGGCCGAGCCGACCGCGCCAACCCAATCCGCCAACGCCAGGCCGCCAGCCAGGGAGTGGCCCAGGTGCGTGGGCGACTTCGAGCTCCTCGAGCGCATCGGCCAGGGGGCGATGGGCACGGTGTTCAAGGCACGCCAGCGCGCGATGGACCGCACTGTGGCGGTGAAGGTGCTCCTGCCGCACCTGGCGAGCGACGCGGCCTACGTGGAGCGCTTCTTCCGCGAGGCGCGCGCCGCGGCTCGCCTCAACCACCCGAACATCGTCCTCGCAATCACGGTGGGGGAGGACCAGGGCTACTATTACTTCGCAATGGAGTACGTGGAGGGGCACACGGTGGGCCTGCTGCTGAAGGCCGGCCCGCTCGAGGAGCGCCGCGCCCTCGAGATCGCGCTCCAGGTCGCCCGCGCGCTCGACCACGCATGGTCGCAGGAGCGCATCGTCCACCGCGACATCAAGCCGGGCAACATCCTGATCACGCCTGAGGGGGCGGCGAAGCTGGCCGACCTGGGCCTTGCCCACGAGGCGGTGCTCGCGGACGAGGGGGCGCTGGAGGCCGACGGCAAGATCGTGGGCACGCCCTTCTACATCGCGCCCGAGCAGATACAGCGGAGGCCCGACCTGGACGTGCGGTGCGACCTCTACGCCCTCGGCGCCTCGCTCTTCCACATGGTCACAGGCCGCCCGCCCTTCGAGGGGCGCAACACCAAGGCCGTCCTCGCAAAACAACTCCACGAGGAGCCGCCAGACCCGCGCGAGCTGCGGCCCGACCTCAGCGACGACGCGGCGCACATCATCGGCAAGCTCCTGGCGAAGGAGCGCGAGGACCGCTACCCCGACGCCAAGGCGCTCGCGGCCGACATCGAGAAGGCCCTTCGCGGCGGACGCCTGGCGCCACGAAGGGCGCCAGCCGTCAGAGTCCGTCGCACCGCCGCCAGGGACTCCAGCCTCTCAGCGAACCTCGTGTTCGCCCTGCTCCTGGTCATCTTCCTCATCGTGCTCGTCCTCGTCGGGCTTCGGCAGCTCTCCCGTGAGAGCGGGGCTGGCCGTAAGGACGGGCCGAGCGAGGGCGCGAAGAGCGTCGAACGCCCCGACCCACACCTGGCAGCAGCGGAGAAGGCGTGGACAGAGGCCGAGGCCTACGCCGCCGCAAACCCAGCCGACCCACTGGGCGCAATCGCGCGCCTGCGGGACGTCGAGCGGAGCTTCCGCGACACCCCGTGGCGCGCGCGGGCCGCCGTGCTCCGCGTCCGACTCGAAGGCGAGCTCGACCGAAAGAACAGGGAGGCCCTCCAGGCCATCGTGCGGCAAGCGGAGGCCCTGGTGAAGGAGGGCCGCCACGCGGACGCTCTGGCGCTCTTCGAGAAGCCGGCGCCGGGGCTTACGGCTGAGGGTTGGCCCGCGCGCCTCGCCGCCGCGCGGGCAGCAGTCGAGCGCGACGCGCGCGCCGCCTTCGCCGCCGCGCTCGCACGCGGCGACGCCTTGGCGGCCAAAGGCGACCCTGACGGGGCGCTCAAGGCATACGAGGCCGCCGGGGCCGCCGTCCCGGACGCCTGGCGCGCCGAGGCCGAGCCGCGCATCGCCGAGGCGCGCCGACAGCAGAAGGAGGCCCTCGATCGGGCCGCGGCCGAGAGGGACGCCGCCCAGGTCCGCACCCTGGCC
>VGYW01000400.1 GCA_016872875.1 Planctomycetota bacterium
ACGTAGTCTCCGCTTGGACCATTGAGGATTGGAGTTTGGGGCTTGTTTGGCGCTTGGTGCTTGTGGTTTGGTGGTTCCCGCATTTCTCACCAGCCGCTGGTGAGAAATGCGGGCTAGTGCCTCCTCAATCGTCCTCGTCCTCCTCCTCGTCCTCGATCCCCCTCGACCTCACCTCCCACGTCGGCATCGTCCGCCGCGAGTGGGAGGTGCGGAAGGGCTGGGACAGCCGCCACTACTACCCCGCCACGCCCCTCTATGTGTGCGACCGGGCGTGGACTTACAGGCCCGAGTTCGCCCTCAAGGCCCCCGACGTGCCTGACGGGATGCGGCTCGTGGCCTTCGTCGCGCGCCCCTCGGGCCGCGATTCCGACTGGGGCGCGCTGGTGGACACGCTGAACCCCGCGGCCACGCGGCTCTTCATCGAGCTGACCCACGAGCGCTACGCGGCAGCGGTCGGCGACATGTTCGGACGCGAGATTCAGGCCATCTTCACGGATGAGCCGAAGTACTTCGGCGGCCACCCCTGGACGCCCGACCTCTTTGGCGGCTTCGCCGCCCAGTTCGGCTACGACCTGCGCGGGCGGCTGCCTGACCTCTTCGGCGGCGATTCCGAGCGCGCGATGCTCACGCGGCTCCACTACCGCGAATGGTGCGGCGAGCGGTTCCGCGACGCCTGGCTGCGCCCCGTGGCCGCCTGGTGCCGCGCCCACGGCCTCGCCCTCGTCGGCCACATCAGCCCCGAGGATGACCCAGGCGAGCAGGTCGCCTGCGTCTCCGACCTCTTCCCGCTGATGGCGGAGTTCGACCTTGCGGGCCTCGACCTCATCATCCCCGCGGTCGGCGACGCGCGGCATCCGCTCATCAACATCGGCGTCGTCTCCGCCGCCTCCGTCGCCCAGCAGCGCGAGAGGCCCGGCGTGATGTGCGAGATGCTCGCCTGCTCGGGCCTCGACTTCACCGCCGCATCCTCCGCGGGCGTGAGGGTGATGCGCTACTCCGACGGCCCGCGCCTGGTGCAGGCCCAGACCGGCCTGGTGGCGATTGAGCCCCCATTCCCGACTCTGGCCTTTGGCGAGCTTCCGCGCGCGGCCGACGTTGCGGGCCGCGGCGCGACAGACGTCCGCGCCACGGCCTGGCAGAAGGGGGGCGCCACCCGCCTCTTCCTCATCAACATCGGGGAGCGCGATTGCGACGTGCGCGTGAACGGCAAGCCCACCGCCCTCCCCGTCGGCGTAATCAGGGAGTCTGCGTGAAGCCCAACGGTGCGGGAGTTTGTAGTGCGGCCTTCAGGCCGTTTCTTCCGGCCCGGGGACGGGCTGAAGCCCGCACTACGAACCCTTCGCACCATCTGAAGGGAGTGCGTCTGGCGCTCGCGGGCCTTCTTAGCTTTCTGTCTGCCAGCGCAGCAGCGTGGGACGGTTCGCCCGGGCCGCACGACGGCCACCACTTGGTCGTGGTGCGGCCAACGGACTTCGGCGACGTGGTGGCCGACGAGGGGGCGATCTTCGGGAAGAAGGCGGTCCGCATCGCAGGTCCCCGCGCCGCACGCCTCCACGTGAAGCACGCCGGGCGGTACACGCTCTGGGCGCGCGCGGCTTCACTCAAGGGCTTCCCGATTCCACTGGCGGCGGAGCTGTGCCGCGACGGCAAGGCTGTGCTCAAGGGCGCTCTGCTCGACGGCAAGGGCGACGCCGAGCGCGGCGGGCCGGCCGGCTTCGAGGCATATGCCGAAAAGGCGGCCAAGTCCGCCCCAGGCGACGCGGGGGGCGCCGACGAACTCCTCTCCGAGGCCGAGCGCGCGAAGCGGCCGAAGTCCTGGGCGCTCCTCACCCGCATCGAGCACCCGAGCGGCGACAGGCGCTACTACTGGTGGAAGCTCGGCGCGGCCGAGCTGACGCCCGGCGACTACGAGCTTCGCCTCGCGCCCCAAGGAGCGGTCGAGGCCGACAAGGCGCCCCACGCCGACGCCGCGTTCCTCTCCACCTGCCTCGACCTGGCCTATCCCTATGCGGGCGACATTGATGCGCCCTCGGCCAGCTACATCCGCTTCCGCGTCGAGGCCGGCGTCACGATCAGCGCCGGGCTGCGCATCCACTCCGACCCCTGGTCCACCCCCCGCGTGTGGCTCAATCCGTCGGGTCTGAGCGCCAAGGAGCGCGAGGCCCACGCCAAGCCCGGCGTCACCCGCTGGTATCGGCTCCAGGACATCGAGCGTACGCCGGCCTTCGGCCCCACCGAATGCCGGCTCCTCCTCCAGATTGGGGGCGAGCCGCGCATGGGCGCTACGCAGTTCGCCGTCTTCCCGCACCAGGACTACGTCCTCCGCGAGATCGCGTGGGACGAGCCGGAGGGGCTGAACGTCTCGATGGCGACGGATTTCGGAACCTATCTGCACAAGCTCCGCACGTTCCGCGACCACGAGCGCGAGAACTACGAGCGGGCGCTCGCCGCCACGGGCGGACGGCTCTTCCCCCTCACCCGCGGCGATCTCCATTTCGGCAACGCCTGGGGGCGGGCGAGCGGCGACTGCTTCGACTACATGGTGAAGACGCTGCGGCTTCTCGGCTTCAATTGCGTGGACGCCTCGGCGGACCCGACTGGCAGCCGAAAGCTCTACGGCTGGACCAGCCACACGGGGCAATACTGGCCGCCGGCGTTCCTGCCCTTCGACGAGGCGGAGGCCCGCCGCAAGTACGACGCCCACTACAAGGGCTTCGCCGACAAGCAGCGCGAGCTCTACGAGGGCGTGAGCATCTACCAGATCGCCGACGAGCCCGGCGAAATCGCCCGCACCGAAATGTCCGCCCCCATCTGGCTCTTCGACGACGCGAAGGGCAAATGGGCCGACCCCGTGGGCGGCAGCGACCTGAACACACGCTCCGCCGCCCTCCGCGACTGCGTGCTCGAGGGCAAGGTGGAGAAGCACGGCGACGCCATCGGCTTCCGCGTGGGCATGGACAACGCCGAGAAGCCGACGGCCTATGCCTACTGGGAGATCGGCCGCGTGGGGCCGAGCTACACGGTGAATCTTGCCGCGGGCAAGGTGGGCCTCAAGCCCGAGGGGCGAATCACCCTCGGCCGCCCCGAGGCCAGCATCGGCGGCACGCCCACGCCGTTCAAGATCGTCTACGAGGGCGGCTCGGCCGCGCTCTTTGTGAACGAGCGGCTCGTCCACCAGCATAGCGGCTTGCCCGAGAAGGGCGGGTTCGGGTTCAGCGGCGGCCAGAAAGCCATCGCAGAGCTCCGCCTCCGCCCCATCCGCAAGGACGAGCACATCGCCGTCAAGCCCCCCGCCGCCGCTGCTAAGGAGCTGAAGCTCAAGGACGACGGGGCGGAGGAGCTTGAGCTTGAGCCGACGAAGCAGCCTGAATGGGCGAAGCCCCGGCCACTCAAGGAGTTCGTGGAGAAGGAGTGGGTGCCCAGTGGGGGGATGCCCGAGGCCCACGCCGCGTTCCGAAAGTGGGCCGCCGAGCGGGGCGCGACGCCTGGCCTCTTCGGCAAGAAGGCGTGGGACGACGTTCGGCTGCTCACCCTGCCCTCGCTTGTGAAGGACGCGCAGCAGTCGCGCCTCTTCGCCTGGTCGCGACGGTTCAGCAGTTGGCTCACGCCGCGGATGTTCGCGCTCTCGGCCGAGGCCATCCGCAAGCACGCCCCGAACCCGCGGATGCGCGGCTTCGTGGCCCTGAGCGGCCACGCGCTCTACTTTCCCAGCGAGATGCCGCTCGACATGTTCCAGCTCGCGGGGGCGGGCGAGTGGCTGATGCCGGGCATAAGCGACTGGATGTCGCTCGGCAGTTGGCGATGGGACAGCCATCAGGCCGTGGCGTTCAGCGTGGCGCCCTACAACGCGGGGGCGCGGAGATACGGCCAGGAGCCGGCCAGCTTCCCGATGATGCACTGCGTGTGGCCCAGCGCCTTCCGCGCCTACACCATGCTCGCCAACCAGGTGCGATACATCAGCTTCTACAACTACGGGCCGATGTACGCCATCACCGAGGGCGGGTGGAACGAGGACGACTGGGCCTACCGCAACGTCCACGCCACGGCCAACCGCGCGGCCCAGTGCGACGACATTCTGGCCTCGGCCCGCGCCCGCCCGAGCCGCGTGGCCATGCTCTACGCCCACTCGACCGAGTACTGGAACGCGCAGAGCAGCTTCGCGGACAAGCGTGCCGCCTTTCTCGCCCTCTCCCACGAATACTACCAGCCCGAACTGGTCACCGAGGACCAGGTGGCCAGCGGTGCCCTCAAGCACTACGATGCCCTGTTCGTCCTCGAGCCGTGGGTCGCCGCCGCGGCCCAGGAGGCCATCGCCGCCTGGGTGCGGCGCGGGGGCCTGCTGTGCGCCTACGCCGATGCCCTGACGCGCGACGAGTACAACGACCCCGCCGACGTCGTCGCGCGCCTCGCCCGCATCGAGCGCAAGCTCGAAGAGAAGACTCGTCCACAGATTCCACAGATTCCACAGATTCCAGATCCCAATCCGGTTTCAATATCTGTGCAATCTGTGGATGGGCTTGATTTCCGTCCTCATTCGGTTGTGCCAACTGGCATGCCTGTGGCCATCGAGGCGAACGGAGCGCGGCTGCGCGCCCGCTACAGCGATGGCCGCCCCGCCTGGCTCGAGCGCCCCGTGGGGAAGGGCAAGGTGGTCTACATTGGCCATCGGCCCGGCCTCACCTACACGGCCAAGGCGATTCGGCGCAACGGCTATGAGACGGTGTGGGCCGACACCGGCCGCGCGCTGCTGACCGCGCCGCTCCACGAGGCCAAGGTGCCCCGCGAACTCGTCCTCTCGGAGCCGCTCGTCGTGGCCGCGCCGATGAGCACCGAGGCGGGCACCGTGCTCATCCTCTACAACATGCGCCCAACGCCGTTGGCTAACGTCAAGATTGGTCTGGCGGAGCCGGCGCCGCCGCGCGGCGTGGCGGCATTCGATTGCGACCGCCTCGTACGTCTCCCATTCGAGTATCGGGATGGCCGCGTGTGGGTGACGCTCCGAGAGCTCGACGGCGGGCAGATGATCGTCGTGCGGCGGAAGCCCGCCCCGCCCGACGACCGGTGGACCAAGATGCGCGAGCGCACGGAGCAGCAACTGGCCTCAACCGATTGGCAGGCTCTGTCGGCCGGCGCCTGGTTCGCAGGCTTCTTCCCCGACTGGGGTCTCGGCCCAAAGGTCGTGCCGCTTCTGAAGCACGACCGCTGGCAGGTCCGCCGCGCCGCCGCCGAAGCCATCGGGCAGCTACACCACTTGGCCGCACTCAACGAACTCGCGGCAACGATTGAGACGGAAAGGGATACCCATGCGCTCGCGGACGAGTTGGCCGCCCTCTGCTACCTCGAGCCCGTCCGCGGCGGAAAAGTGTGCGCCAAGTTCCTCGGTCATCCGAGCGTCCTTGTGCGTTGCCGCGCCGTGGCGGGTGCGTGGGATGCCGCTGCTGCGCTGGCCGACCCCGACCTTCGTGTCCGCATCGAGGGCATTCGCCTACTTGTAGACCTCGAATCTGAGAAGGGTGTTGCCCTTGCCGCCGCTCGCGCCACCGACGCGCAGGAGCGCCCCCACTGGGCCGACGCCTTCACCGCGAGCAACGCCACCTTCGCCGCCTACCTCAAGGGTGGCATGCAGGGCAACGACGCTCTTCTTCTCGCCATCGCCGGCCGCCGCGCGGCGCCTGAGCTGGCCAAGGCCCTCCTCGCCCGCGCCGCCGAGCTTGCCGCCGCCGAGCCGGCCGCTTTCGCCCACGCCGCCATCGTCCAGCGCGACAAGCCCCTCGCCCGCGCCCTCTTCGCCCAGCGCTCTACCCTTCCCCGCGACCTCGCCGCTGCGCTCCCCCTCATCCTGGAGCACACCTTCGACGCCCGCCTCGGCGACGTGATGGAGGACTGGGAGCAGCAGTTGCGCAAGCAATAGGCTGAACGGCAGACCGCCTGAAGGCCGAACTGCGAACGGGGGGTCCCGGCGTTCGTAGTTCGGCCTTCAGGCGGTCTCCCTATTTGCGTCCCCCAAGCCGATGCGGTATATTCGCCCGCAATCATGGACCGGCTTGAGCATGGCGAGGCCAGATGAACTTCTTCGACGTGAACTGCATGATCGGCCGGGCGGCGACGCCGGCGCGGCATGGGCCGCGGACGATCGAGGGGCTGCTCGCCGCGATGGACCATGCGGGCATCGGCCGGGCGCTCGTGTGCCACAGCTTGTCGCTGGAGGCCCATCCGAGCGTCGGGAACGCCGCGGCGATTCGGGAGACGGCGGGGCAGGGCCGCCTGCTGCCCTGCTGGGCAGTTCTGCCGCCAACCACGCCCGAGGCCCCGTCGCCCGCCGACCTGTTGCGGGCGATGGCTGAGGCGGGCGTGCGGGCCGTGCGGATATGCCCCTCGGCCGGCCGCCACCAGTTCCCCCTCAACTCCGCCCACGCCCATCAACTCCTCGCCGCGCTTGAGGAGCGCCGCGTGCCCGTCCTCCTCGACAGCGCGGAGGCGAGTTGGGAGCAGATCGAGGCGACGGCGAAAGCACACCCCCGTCTGCCGCTGATCCTCCTCGGCGTGGGCTATCGCTCGATCCGCGCGCTCTACCCAGTCCTGGAAGCCACGGAGAACGTCCTCGTCGAGATCAGCCTCTACCAGATCTGCGGCGGGCTGCGGGAGGGGGTGGAGCGCTTCGGGGCGCGGCGCTTCCTGTTCGGCACCAACCTGCCGCGCTTCGAGCCCGGCTGCGCCGTCGCCAGCGTCCTCTATGCTGACATCTCGGACGAGACGAAGGCCCTCATCGCCGGCGGCAACCTGCACGCCCTGCTGCAGGAGGCCAAGCCATGAGCGACCTCGTGACGACGATGCTGGCCGGGAAGCCGCTCGATGGGCTGATCGTGGACGCCCACGGGCACCTGGGGCCAAGCCCGGCGTTCCACATCCCCGACAACTCGCCCGCAGCGACGGTGGCCCGCATGGACCGCGTGGGCGTCGCCAGGCTCTGCATCGCCTCCCACACCGCCTGCTACGCGGACTTCCGCGCCGGGAACGACGAGACGGCCGAGGCTATCGCGGCATTCTCCGACCGGTTCATCGGCGGAATCGTCCTCAACGCCCACTACCCCGACGAGGTCGCCTCCGAGCTCGACCGCTGCCTGGCCCGCGGCGGCTTCCGCTACATCAAGCTCCACTCCAGCCTCCACAAGTACCGCCTCGACGCCGAGGTGTGCGAGCCCATCTGGCGCGAGGCTGAGCGGCGCGGCCTGCCAGTCCTTGTCCACTCCTGGGCCGGCTCGCCCGACTGCGGCTACGAGGCGTGCAACAAGGTGGCGATGGCGCACCCGGACGTTCGGCTCGTACTGGGCCACAGCCTTGCGCCCGACGGCTACGACGACGCCTGCCGCCTCGCCGAGGCCCACCCCAACGTGTGGCTCGACACCGTGACCTCGCTGGTGAACTACGGCCAGCTCGACTGGATGGTGGGCCGCATCGGCCCCGAGCGCATCCTCTACGGCTCGGACATGCCCTTCCTCGACCCCGCCCCGCAGCTCGCCAAGGTCGTCTTCGCCCGAATAGCCGAGGGGGCCAAGCGGCGCATCCTGGGCGAGAATGCCGCCAGGCTGCTGGGGCTGGCCCAGCCAGGGGGAAGATGAGGGACCAAAGGGACATGAAGGACCAAAGGGACACAAGAGGCGTCTT
>VGYW01000401.1 GCA_016872875.1 Planctomycetota bacterium
TGCGCCGCGGCGATCTTCGGTTCGGCGCCCTGGATGGACGCGAGGTTAGGAGAGGATTCCACACTTGTACAAGTGTGAAATGGTCCTGCTCAGATCAACTGTGAAGATGCGGGGATTCGCGCGGCGGCTGGCAATCACTGGCCACTCTGCGCCGCGGCGATCTTCGGTTCGGCGCCCTGGATGGACGCGAGGTTAGGAGAGGATTCCACACTTGTACAAGTGTGAAATGGTCCTGCTCAGATCAACTGTGAAGATGCGGGGATTCGCGCGGCGGTTGGCAATCACTGGCCACTCTGCGCCGCGGCGATCTGCGGTTCGGCGCGCCCTGAGGGAAAGGGACGTTACGACATGCTTTCACACTTTTACAAGTGTGGAACCATCCTGCCCAGATCAAGAGGGAAGTTGGGGGGATGCGTTGGGCGGTCGGCAACCACTGACCGTCACGGGGCACGGCGACCTTTGCCGCAGAGCGCCCTGTGGGGGGAGGGGCGTTGCCACATGATTCCACACTTGTACAAGTGTGGAATCATCTCCACGGGTTGGCAGGGAACGCAAGAAGGTGCCTCTGACGCACACGGCACACCCATAGGCCGCCGGAACAGCGACCGGAACCCGTCGCGGAGTTCCTGCACGATGTCCCAAAGGCGCGGGAGTCCGCCCTGGCGCCTCCCTTCAGCGCTTGACTTGGGCGTGGCACACCAGTAGAGTCGAGCCAGGTGGGAGGGGAATCTGGGAGCGGATGGAGGAACTGCCCATGACGAGACATCGGCGGTTTGGGGCTGTTGGGCTGTGCGTGGCGGCGATTGCGCTCCTTGCCAGCGGGGCGCAGGGGGGCAGCGCCGTGCTCCTCGGCGTGAGCAAGGGGCAGATGCCGAACGACACGAACGCGGACCCGCAGTTGGCCCTTGAGGAGAAGGCGGAGCTGGGCGGCCCGGCCCTCAAGGTGGTCTTCGCCCAGGGCTCGGCCTTCGGCGAGACCAGGCCGAAGGTGGTGGACTGGACGCCGTACAAGACGCTGAGGTTCGACGCGCTGAACCCCGCTGACAAGCCGGTGAGCATCACGCTATGCATCCGCCACAAGGGGACGACCGGCTACCAGACTCGCGCCGACAGCGCGCTGATGCTCAAGCCTGGGAAGAACGCCATCGCCATCAACCTGGCGGACATGGCCAACGTTGACGGCTCGCGGCCCGACTTCTCGGTCGTGCGGCACTGGTACGTGACGTGCGACGCGGCGAACACGACGGTTTACTTCGGCGACTTTACGCTCGAGGGCCAGGGGGCAGCCGCGCCGGCGCCCGCGGCGGGCCAGCCCGCCACCCCCGCGCCCGCAGGCGGCCCCATCCGCATCACAGGTAAGGTGGGCGACATGGCGGTGGACCTCACCGTGACCGGCCTGGGGGGCGCGCCGGCGGCAGGCCCGACGGCCCCCGCCACGCCCGCACCGGCACCAGCGGCCGGAGCTAAGGCCACGCTCCTCGCCATCTCGAAGGGGAGCATGCCCAACGACACGAACGCCGACCCGAAGGTGGCGCTCGACGACAACGCGGAGCTCGGGGGCGTGTGCCTCAAGGTCACGTTCACGAAGGGCGCGTCGTTCGGAATGTCGCGCGCGGGGCTGAAGGACTGGCGCGGCTACGCCAGCCTCCGCTTCACGGCCGTCAACACCGGCAAGACGCCCCTCACCGTCACGGCCACCATCAAGCACGCCGGCTCGAAGAGCTACGGCACGCGGGTGGACAAGGACGTCGTTCTGGCTCCGGGCAAGAACGACGTGGTGGTGGCTCTCGCGGGGGCAGCGAACAACGACGGCTCGGCCCCCGACTTCTCGAGCATCAGCCAGTGGTACGTCGCCTGCGAATCCGAGGCGACCGTGCTCTTCGGCGACTTCACTTTGGAGGGCGGGAAATGACAAGACAGACGACAGAGGACAGAGGACAGACGACAGCAAGAAGAAAGCCGGCGATCGGCGGACGACCGACGGCGGTCCTGGCCCTTCTCCTCCCCGTGGCGCTATGGGCCGGCGAGAGGAGGGCGATGATCCTGGAGGTCAGCAAGGGGGTGATGCCCGACTCCATCCCCGAGGGGGTGAAGGGCTCGCTCGACGAGAAGCCTGCGCTGGGCGGCGTCTGCCTCAAGATGGTCTTCGACAAGGCCACCTGGTTCGGCGACTGCCGGGCAAAGGACTGGTCGCGCTTCGCCAAGCTCAAGTTCGATGTCCTCAACCCCGCCCAGCAGGAGGCCAAGATCAACCTCACGATCAAGCACAAGGGGAGCACGACGTACGACAACCGGGCCGACATTCCGCTCCTCGCCAAGCCGGGCAAGAGCACGTGCGAGGTGGACCTGGCGGGCGTGAGGAACAACGACGGCACGGCGCCCGACCTCTCGCTCGTGAAGATATGGAGTCTCGACGGCCCGACGGGCTCGACGCTCTACTTCGGCGACATCTACCTCGAGGGCGAAGTCGGCGCTCCGGCGGCCCCCGCCCCACAGGCCGCCGCCCCAGGCCAGGGCATCCGCATCACGGGCACGATTGACGTCGTGATCAGCGGCCTGGGCGACACCAAGATCACCATCGTGCCGAAGGAGGGCGGCGCTCCGGCGGCCCCCGCCACTCCACAGCCCGCAGCGGGGAAGAAGGCGGTCCTCTGGGGATTCACCAAGGGCGAGCTCCCGCGGGACTCCTTGAACGTCAAGGCGTCACTAGCGGAAGACGCCAAGCTGGGCGGGGTGTGCCTCAAGGTGCAGTTCGGCAAGGAGAGCTTCTTCGCCGACTGGGCGCTGAAGATCAAGGACTGGCGCCCGTTCGCCTCCCTCAAGTTCACCGCCGTGAACCCCGGCGACAAGCCTGTCACCCTCGCCCTCACGATCAAGCACAAGGGCACGACTGGCTACGACACCCGCGTTGACCGCTCCTTCGCCCTCGCCCCCGGCAAGAACGAGCTCGAGGTCGCCCTCACCGGCATCGCCAGCAACGACGGCACCGCCGCCGACCTCTCGGAAGTCAAGATGCTCACCATCGCCGCCGGCGATGAGACAACCATCCTCTTCGGCGATTTTGTGTTGGAGGGCGGGCAATGAGACGACAGACGACAGGGAATCACGCGTCACGCGTCACGCATCTCGCGCTCGCCCTGATTGGCCTCGCCATATCCGGCCTCACGTTCGGCGCGACGGTGTCCGACACGCTGCTGGAGGAACAGCTCGACCTTCTCGGCAACAAGGACATCAAGACCACCGTCCGCATCCTGCGCAAGCTCAACAAGTTCTTCCTGCTTGAGCACGAGGAACCGACGCCCGCCCCCACGCCCACGGAGGCCCAGAAGCAGGCCGGCTGCATCGTCTTCACACGCAACTACCTGGAGCCGGTCTACTACAACACCAATCCCCGCCCCTATGAGATCAAGCGCGACCTCAAGCTCTTCGTGACGCCAGGCGAGTACGAGCCAATCAGCTTCTCCCTGCTGCCGCTTGACGATCTTCAGGATGTCACGGTCACGTGCTCGGACCTCCGCGGCCCGAAGGACGCGACGCTCAAGGCGAGCGCGGTGGACGTGCGGTTCGTCCGCCAACTGGCACGCGGCGTCAAGCCCTTCATGTGGACCGTCGGCCCTGAGGCCATAGAGCAGTTCAAGTCGCTCAACATCCCGAAGGGCCGCACCACGCAGTTCTGGCTCACCGTGCGGCCGCCGGAGGACGCCACGCCGGGCGCCTACGAAGGCACCGTGGCCATCAAGGCGGCGAACAGGCCGGCGGCGGAACTCAAGCTCACGGTCGTCGTGCTCCCCTTCAAGCTCCTCGAAGACCCCGACATGGCCTTCGGGTGGTACTATGGAGCGCCGAGCGATCCCGCGGCCTTCCGCCGCGAGCTGGAGGACATGCGCGCCCACGGCTGCAACACACTGACCATCCACGAGCCGAAGATCAAGAGTATCACGGCCGACGGCAAGGTGGGGATCGACTTCTCGCACTGGGACGAGCTGCGCAAGCTCTGCCCTGAGCTCGGCTTCAACGCCATCAAGCAGACCGGCGTTGGCTCGATCACCGACGCAATCGTCCGCATCGGCATCAAAGAGCTGGGGCAGGGCTTCGATGTCCCCTTCGTCGCCGCGCTCAAAGAGATCAAGAAGTACCTCGACGCCCATCCCGACTTCAAGGTGCTCTTCATCATCTACGACGAGCCGCGCGAGTCGCTCCTCAACTCCTGGAACCGCACCTACGACCAGAGCGTGGCCTACATCAAGCTCTGCCGGCAAGTCCCAGGGCTACTCATCTCCGTGAATCCGATGGGCGACGGGAGCGACAAGAAGGACTACACGCCCTTCGCCGACATGGTGGACATCTTGAACACCCACGCCTGGCCCGGCTCGAAGGGCCTCATCGAGCGGACGAAGAAGGCGGGCAAGACACTGTGGGTCTACAACAACGGCCAGGCACGCCTCCCCTGGGGCTTTGGCGTCTGGCGCGTCGGCGCCAAGGGCGAATGGGAGTGGACCTACTCCGGCGCCGGCGGCCCCGACTGCTACAGCCCCATCCCCACCGGCGGCTACGAGAACGAGGGCGAGAGCAACACAGGCCGCTTCCCCGTCTACCGCTTCCCCGACCGCATCGTGCCGACCCCACGCTACGAATGGTGCCGCGAGGGGGTGGACGACTACAGGTATCTCTACACCCTCCTCCAGCGCCAGAAACAGGCGAAGTCCGCGGAGGTCGAGGCCCTGCTCAAGGAGATGGCCGGCGTCTTCCCCGAGTACCCGGCGATGGGGTTGACGACGGGCGCCGAGGCGGGCGCCTCGGGCGACCCCGCGCAACTGCTGGCCTACTTCGACCACTTCCGCTGGCGCATCGCACTCGCCATCCTAGCACTCGACGATCCCGCGGCCCACGCGGCCTATGCGAAGTTCAAGTTCGGCGAAATCCCGCCCAAGTCGCAAGTCGAGTTGAAGAAGGAGGTAAGCACCGAACAGGCCATCGAGGTCGAGAAGACCACCCTCAAGCCCGGGGCGAAGATCATCTTCGACTTCGAGGATGACGCCTGCCTCAAGCAGCTCGAGACCGACCGCGGCGGGGCCAACGACCCCTTCGACCCCGACATCATGCCCGCCAAGTGGGTCAAGCGCGCCGCCACCCACGGCGACTTCGCCCTCTTCTACCAGCCCGTCGAGAAGGGCGGCGGACTCCACCTCATCAACTTCGACGGCGACTGGGCCGGCTTCGATGTGCTCCGCATTGACATCGTCAACCCCAACCGCCGACCGTGCAACGGCTACCTCTGCATCACCGACGCCAAGACCGCCGTCCCCTACCCGCGCGCGATGGGGCAGTACGACGACCGCTTCGACAAGGAGAGCTTCCCCGTGCCGCCCGGCAAGTTCACCTTCGAGCTCAAGCTCGGCGGCCTCTCGGCCAACAACGGCCGCCAGCTCGACCTCGCGAAGATCAAGAAGATCGCCATCGGCCTCGACGGCTCCAAGGCGCCCTACTACCTCGACTGCATTCGCCTGGAGAAGTAGCTCTTCCCTCCCGAAGGTCTCTTCACCTTCGGGAGGGTAGCAGGGCGTAGTGAGATGTGAGGAACTAGCGTTTGGTGGCCGCCGGACTGGGGTGAAGGGATAATTACGGAGTTGAACAACTCCGTAACTGTCGTCCCCCAGAGGACACACAGCCGCTGGCGCGCCGACGGGAGTTTGGCCCCTGGTTTTGGGGTCGCCCGCAAGTGCCTACTCGTGCTCGTCGTCGTCCTCGTCGTCGTCGTCGTCGAGTCCGATGGCTCTCTTCATCATCAGGGGAGTCGACGACGACAACGACGACGATTGGGAACCCCAAGATCAGGGGCCAGACCCCACCGACGGAGCGGGGAGTACCCTGCTGAAGGTGTTGGAACGTTCGGGAGAGGGAAGCTATCTCGACTGCATCCGGAGGAGAAGCAGAGCCTTCCTTCCCCTCTCAAAGGCTCGAGCACCTTCGGGAGGGTAGCAGGGGGCAGTGAGATGTGAGAAACTGGCGTTTGGTGGCCGCCGGACTGGGCTGAAGGGATAATTACGGAGTTGAACAACTCCGTAATTGTCGTCGCCAAGGGGACGCGCAACCCCTGGCGCGCCGACGGAGCCTGGAGTACCCTCCCGAAGGTATTGGGAGCTTCGGGAGGGGGAAATCGTGCACCCGCCTGGAGAAGGGGACATGAGGCTTTTTCTCGTCATCGTGTTCGCTGTCGGCGCCGCGGCCAGGGCCGGGGAGGCCGACCAGCCCGAGGGCTTTGGGGCCATCGCCAAGGGCGGCGAGGGGGGCAAGGCCATTTCGGTGACGACCCTGGCCGACGACGGCCCCGGCTCGCTTCGCGCGGCACTCGCCGCCAAGGGGCCGCGAATCATCTCCTTCGCCGTCGAGGGCGCCATCGAGCTCAAGAGCCGACTGCGCTGCACGGAGGGACAGGTGACTGTGGACGGCTCGACCGCGCCCGGCAAGGGCATCACGCTCGTCGGTTTCGGCATCGAGTTCCGCGGCGATTGCGACGACATCATCGTCCGCCACCTCCGCATCCGCGTCGCCACCCGCAAGGAGGACAACGACTGTCTGCTCTTCTGGGGCAACCAGGGAGGAACCGTCGAGCGAGTCCTCGTGGACCACTGCTCGCTGATGGGCGCGTCCGACGAGAACGTGAACACATGGGGCCAGGTGCGCGACGTGACGTTCCAGTGGACGCTCATCGCCGAGGGCAGCCTCCCCCACAGCATGGGCTGGCTCTCGGGCACGGGCTCCGACCGCATCAGCATCCACCACTGCCTCTTCGCCCACAACGCCGACCGCAGCCCCAAGCTCGAGGGCGGCCTCTACGACGTGGTGAACAACGTCATCTACAACTGGAGCCACCACAACGCCGCGAAGATCGGCGGCGGCGCTCGCGTCAACCTCGTCAACAACGCATTCATCCCAGGGCCGCAGTCCACCGCCACCCAGGCCTGCATCCTGCCCGACGACCCGGCCAAGGGCACCAAGGTCTACCTCGCCGGCAACATCGGGCCGTTCACCCCCACGGGCGCCGAGGACCAGTGGCTGAACGTGACCTGGTACGAGCGTGCGGGCGGCAAGTGGGTGGAGCATCGCCCGGCCCCTCTGGCCCTCCGGGCCGGCAAGCCGTTCCCCGCGAAGGCCGTCACCACGCAACCTGCCAAAGAAGCCTACGAGCTGGTCCTCGCCCACGCAGGGGCCAAAGTGCGCGATGCCGACGACCTGCGCGTCATCGCCGAGGTCAAAGCCCGCACGGGCCGGGTCGGACGGAGACCCCAGTAGTGGCCGACTCGATATTGTGGCGAGCTGCCTCCCGAACGTTCCAACACGTTCGGGAGGCTAACGTCGCGCAGCTACGCCGCCACGCCCCGCCTAACCTCCCGAAGGTATTGGAACCTTCGGGAGGGCGCCTGTGACCGTTTTGTGCCCTTTATCGTGGGGCGGTGTACCTAGTCCTAAATCAAGCGCAATCCCCCAGGGAGCGAACCCGGGTGGGCCGCGCGGACGTGTCGGCGAGCGCCCGGAGGTCGCTAACTGGGCGCACAACTCGCGGATGCACGGGGTTCCGGGTCGGCCAGGCTCTCGGAGGGAGCACTTCGCTCCGGCAGCGACAGAGCTTCTCTGTCGCTCCCACGTTCAG
>VGYW01000402.1 GCA_016872875.1 Planctomycetota bacterium
GCGACCGAAGGGAGCCCTGGGAAAAGGCCCCGCCAGCGTAGAGCCCCCGAAGCGGGGCGATTCAATGGGCGTGAAACGCCCCCTTCGGGGGCTTGGATGGGGGGGACGCGCGGTCCCAGGGCTCCCTTCGGTCGCCCTGGGCTACGGCTGGGTCGCCCGCGTCGGCGGGCTACAAGGCCCCGAGATGTGGGCAAAGATCAGGGCAAAGCCCTGGGAAGGGGGAGGGGCCAGATTCAGCCCTGTAGGGGCGTACTGGCCGCCGGAGGCAGGATGTCGCGCCGGGGCCACATAGTACGCCCTGTCAGGGCTGACCCTGTCGGCCGCGCCTTTTCCCAGGGCTTCGCCCTGGGCTGCTATAGTACGCTCCGTTCGGAGCTTCAGAGCCGAAGGACATTACCAGAGCTGGGGGCCGTACTCCTTTCTCAGGGTGGGTGCAATCTCCTACGGTCAGGGGGGCGTTTGCAGCCCGCCGTACGGCGGGCGAGGGAATACAGCCCACGGCTCTCCGAGCATCGTCCTTCGGCTGCGCTCAGGACGGGCTATACTCCGCCACGCCCTTCGGGCGTTCCGCTTGCACCCTGTCACCGTAGGAGATTGCACGCACCCCTTGCTCACGGCTTCACCAGAGAAGCGAGCGCGGCCTTGGCGAGAGGGGCGAGGACGTCGTCCTTCAGCGTTTCCTCGAGGATGGCTGCGACTTTGGACTTGTCGGCTGGCGCCAGGCGGCCGCGGCGGTGGTTGGCCAGGCGAATGGCGGCGAAGGACCGGGCCGCGGGGCTCGCGTCGTCGAGGCGCTTCAGGGCCTCCTGGTCAATCGCCTCATCCACCTCCTCGATGCCGCCCTTGGGCAAGCCGTCTTCGAGGCGCTCGAAGAGGGCGGGTTCCTGCGCCGGGATGGTGTAGGTCGCGGCGTCGCCCTCTCCTTCGCGCCGGCCGCCGGCGGCCAGGACCGCCTTCTCGGCCAGGCGGGCAGTGAGGGCCACGAGGTCGTCCAGGCTCTCGCTCTTCGGGAGGCCGTCGCGGGTGTTGTTGTCGTAGTGGGCGGGAAGAACCCAGCCCGGCTTGGCCGCCATCGCCTTGGCGCCGAGGATGACGCCGAGGACGGTGCCGCAGGTGGCGCCGTTGCAGTCGGCGTCGTAGCCCATAGCGAAGCAGAGGCGGAGGGTCTCCACGAAGTCGCCCTTGCCGTAGAGGAGGGCGGCGATGACGATGGCGCCGTTGGTCACGGTAGCGTTCATGTTCCAGCCGCGTTCGTCGCGGTACTTCTTCTGGATGGCGGCGCGGGTGAGGTGCCAGTCGGCCGGCGACTGCGCGTGCCAGGCGAGCACGTCGCGGACCATCTCCGCGTGCTGGCTCTTGGGGTCAACCGAGGCGAGAGAGAGGGTGATGAGGCGCGGCACGTCGCGCTCGAAGAAGGCCAGCGAGATGAGGGCCGTGGTGAAGGCAGTCGCCTGGAGCGGCTCGCCGCGGACGCTCACGCGGGCGTAGTGAGCCCCGATGCGCGCCGCCTCGGTGGGCAGGCCGGGGGCCAGCAGGCCGAATGCCTCGACGCAAAACTGCCCCGAGAGGTTGTACTTCGCGTGCGTGTTGACGGCGAAGTGGGAGGTCCAGGGCGGGATGATGCCCTGGCCGATGAGCCTCCTGGCCAGCTCATTGGAGACCCAGATGCCGCGGTTGACCGAGCGCACCCATTCGCGGGCCAGGTCGGGGTAGGGCACCAGGAGCACGCCCAGGCGGTCCATCGCGTGGAGGTGGGCCCATTCGATGTCCGTATCGTCGTCGCTGCGGCAGCGCGGCAGGTTCGGCATGAAGTCGGGCAGCGGGCCGGGCTCGTCCTTGTACTTGAACTCGAAGGGGAGGCCCTGGACGTTTCCGATCATCTGCCCTGCCCATCCGCCGCGGATGCGGTCGAGGAGCTCCGCCCGCGAGATCGAGCGGACCTGCGCCCCTCGGGCCCCGGTGCCGGCCGCCGCCAGAGCGACCACGCCCAGCCACAGGAAATGCGTTTCAGACACGGCCGTTCTCCTCACCACGCCCGCCATTGTACGCGGGCACAGCTAGTGTCGCAAGGGAGTCGGTGCAGCATTATTCCACAGTTGTTCAACTGTGGAATAGTTCTCGCCGGAAGCCGCACTGGCCGGCTCACGCGCTCGCAAACACGATGGCCTGACCACCAACACAAGGTGGCAGCTCCTGCCGGCCGGAGTCGTGGGCGGGCTGGAGTTGGCAGGGTGGGCAGGCTGGAGTATTATTCCAGAGTTGTTCAACTGTGGAATAGTTCTCGCCGGAAGCCGCACTGGCCGGCTCACGCGCTCGCAAACACGATGGCCTGACCACCAACACAAGGTGGCAACTCCTGCCGGCCGGAGTCGTGGGCGGGCTGGAGTTGGCAGGGTGGGCAGGCTGGAGTATTATTCCAGAGTTGTTCAACTGTGGAATAGTTCTCGCCGGAAGCCGCACTGGCCGGCTCACGCGCTCGCAAACACGATAGCCTGACCACCAACACAAGGTGGCAACTCCTGCCGGCAGGAGTCGTGGGCGGGCTGGAGTTGACAGGGCGGGCAGGCTGGAGTATTATTCCAGAGCTGTTCAACTGTGGAACAATGGTCCTCGCGGAGAAGGCCATGCAGGAAATCATGGTTCGTGTGTTCCGCGCGATCGCGTGTCGCACGCGGCTGCGCATGTTCGCTCGTCTGGCAGGTGCCGAGGAGCTGACGCCCACCGAGCTCGCCCGCGTCCTGCACATTGGGCGAGACTTGGTGTGCGCCCATGCCGCGCGGTTCTCGGCAGCAGGCCTGATCAAACGGCGGCGGTCTGGCTCGCGCTGCTACTGCATTGCGGAGTCCCCTTACAGTCGGCAGACACTTAGCGGAGAGGTCTGCGCCTGGCTTCGGGATGCGCTTCGCGCGCCCACATCAGTGGCGACTGGTCGAAGCCATGGCGGTGGGCGCGGAAGCGTTGTGTCCGCCAGCTCAGCGGACGCTGAGCGGGCCGTCTTCGAGGCTGTCACAACCTTCGCCAATCTGCGCAGGCTGATGATTCTGCGGCATCTGGCAGACGGGAGAAGCGCGGATGCCCCGGAACTGGTGCGCGAGTTGAAGATGTCAATGCCCGCTGTCAACAGACAGATCGGCAAGCTCGTTCGCCGCGGGTACGTTCGCGCAGTGGCTTCTGGCAAGCGCACTCGATATCAACTCGTAGCCTCTGGCAAGAGCCCCCTTCATGCTCGCCTGTTTGAGATCGTGAGCGCGCAGTGGGATGATGAAGTGTTCCAGAGTTGAACAACTGCGGAACGTTTCTCAGCGAGCGCGCGCTGTGGTGGCCGGCTGCTTGGGACGGAACGCCCCTGCGTCGTCGTTTGGTGTTGGGCGAGGAGGATTCCACAGTTGAACAACTGTGGAATGATTCTCCTCCGGCCCAGGCGCAGAGGGGGACCTCCCTGGGATGGTGCCGCCGGGCCGCATCATTGCGCGCCGGGTGAGGAGCTGTTCCACGGATGAACAACTGCGGAGTGTTTCTCAGCGAGCGCGCGCTGTGGTGGCCGGCTGCTTGGGACGGAACGCCCCTGCGTCGTCGTTTGGTGTTGGGCGAGGAGGATTCCACAGTTGAACAACTGTGGAATGATTCTCCTCCGGCCCAGGCGCAGAGGGGGACCTCCCTGGGATGGTGCCGCCGGGCCGCATCATTGCGCGCCGGGTGAGGAGCTGTTCCACAGTTGAACAACTGTGGAACATTGGTGGGCGAGGGGGGATGGCTGTGAGGGCACGGGGGGAAGGGATGGCCGGCGCTGGACGCCAAGCGCGCTGGACAGACGCTGGCGCTTTTGGTAGAAGCATAGGGGAAAGGGAGAGGCCCGGCAGAGGGGAAGGAGGCGGCATGTCCAGGCTTTTCGTTGGCGTCGCTTGCACGGGGCTATTGCTCGTGGGCATGGCGGCGGAGGGGGATTGGCCGCAGTGGCGGGGGCCGAACCGCGATGGGGTGGCGCCAGGCGCCACGCTACCCGATACGTTGCCTAGCAGCCTGAAGCTGGTGTGGAAGGCGGAGGTGGGGGCCGGCTACTCCGGACCTGGCATCGTGGGCGGCAAGGCGGCCATCTTCGCACGGCAAGGGGAGAACGAGGCCGTCGTGTGCCTGAACGCGACGGATGGCAAGGAGGTGTGGAAGGAGTCCTATCCAGCGCCCTACACGCCGGCGTCGGTGGCGGCGAAGCACGGCAAGGGGCCGTTCGCCACGCCAACCGTCGCGGGCGGCAAGGCGTTCACGTTCGGGATAGGTGGCATCCTGAGCGCGTGGGACCTGGCGAGCGGCAAGCGGCTCTGGCAGCACGACTTCAAGGGGCAGTTCAAGAGGACGTATCCGAGCTGGGGCGCGTCCTGCTCGCCGCTCGTCGAGGGCGGCCTGTGCGTTGTCGGCGTCGGGGCGAAGGATGAGGGGGGCCTGACGGCCTTCGACGTCGAGACGGGCAAGGTCATCTGGCAGCAGACGGCGGATGGAGCGGCCTATTCGTCGCCCGTCGCGGCGGACCTTGGCGGCCAGCGGCAGGTCATCGCGCTGATGGAGCACTACCTCCTCGCTGTCGAGCCGAAGGAGGGGAAGCTGCTCTGGAAGGTGCCGTTCGAAGTGCAATACGAACAGAACTCTTTCACGCCCATCGTGCACAAGGACCTGGTGATCATCGCGGGCTGGGGCCAGCCGATCCGCGCCTGCCGCGTGGCGCAGGAGGGCGGGAAGTTCGCGGCAACGGAGGCGTGGCGGAATGCGCGCGAGGCGTTCTATATGAACACGCCCGTGCTCGTGGGCGGACATCTGTATGGGCTGGCCGACCGCGGCCGGGGCACGCTCGTGTGCCTGAGCGCCGATGACGGCCAGACGAAGTGGGCGGGCTCGGCCGGCCTGGGCGAATACGCCTCCATCGTCGCCGCGGGCGACAAGCTGCTCGTGCTGACGACGAACGGCACGCTGCTCCTCGTGGCCGCGAGCCCGACGGGGTATAAGGAACTTGGCAAGGCGTCGCTCGGCCAGGGCGCCTATTGGGCGCACCTGGCCCTCGTGGGCAGCCGTGTCTACGTGCGCGACAAGTCGAGCGTCGCCTGCTATGAGTTGAGGGCCGAATGAACCACGCGCTTCAGGGGTTCGCGGAGACTGCGATGGAGAGTCTTCCCTGTTCTGCCGCTCCGCTAGCTACCAAAGCGGCATCTCCGATGCCGCACTCCATACTCCTCCTGCTTGGCTTGGCGAGGGGATTGTGGGGTGCGGCGGCCACCTTGTGCGCCGCGGCGGCGTTCGCGGGCGAGTTCGCGCTGAAGCCGGTGGACCTGAAGGGCGGGGACGGGGTGCCGGAGGCGGTGGACGTGGATTCGCGCTACTACAAGGCCCGCTTCCTGCTCGCGGAGGCAGGGTCGGCGGAGTCGCTCGTCTACAAGCCGCTGAATCACGAGCTGCGGGCGGAGGACTACTATGGCAACCGCAACCACATGTTCAGGGACTTCGTGCGGCTGGCCGACCCGGACCCCATGACCGGCCTCACCCGCGCAATCGGGAACCTTGAGCTTCGCACCCAGACACGCCTCCCCGCCGCCTACAAGGTGGTCCGCCAGGACGACAAGGAGCTCGTCCTTGAGTTCGAGATGAAGAACTCCACGGAGGGCGGGCAGGCGTGGATGGCAAAGGTCCTCACCCGCCGCCGCATCTTCCTGCGCAACGACTCGCCGGCAATCGCGGTCGAGTGCGAGCTGGCCAACACGGACGGCGAGGAGCGCTCGCTCCTCTTCGACGTCTTCAACAGCGTGAGCCTGGGGCGGACGGCGACGTGGGTCTCGATGCCCGGCCCGGATGGGAAGATCGGCGCCCTGGACCGCGCGGATGAGGGCGCGTCAACGTTCCTCTTCGCCCCCCAGTTGGCCGACGCCTGGCTCGGGGGGGTGAACGAGAAGGGGCTGGGAGCGGCCTTCAGCTTCGCCTGGCCCGACCTTGACGCGATGCAGGTGTGCCTGTGGAAGACGGTCGGCGCGTCCTACCACGCCATCATGCGGCGGCGCGACGTGCCGGCAGGCAAGGCCATCGTCTTCCGCTACACCTTCATGCCCTTCACCGGCTTCGGGGCGCTTGACGGCATGAGCGGCGACCTAGCCGGCGGCTTCCTTGTGGGCGAGAAGGCCAACTACGCGCAGGACGTGCCCGAGGCCGAGTTGAAGCCAGGGGCGGCGCTACCCATCAAGGTCTTCCTCGCCAGCGGGCGCGACCGCCAGGTGAACGTCCGCCTCCGCTGCGTGAGGCTTGAGGACAAGAAGGCGGTGCTGGATGAGGCGAAGCCGCTGGCGCTCAAGGCCGGCGAGACCGCCACCCTTGCGAGCAAGGCCACGCTCGGCGAGGAGGGGCTTTACGTCTTCACGGTCACTGCCGAAGGCGATGGCGCACCCCTCAAGATGGAGAAGGCGGCGGAGGTGGGAAAGACCAAGCTCTTCTACACTGTGGCACAGCCGCCCTCGGCTGTGGGCGAGAAGCTCGGCAAGCGCGACGGCGGCGAGGGACTCGGCCCCCCCTCCCTCGACCCGCAGTTCAGGACCCTCGACCCCAAGTTCGTCACCCCCCACCTTCCGCTGCTCAAGAAGCACGCGAAGGGGGAGTTCAAGGCGTTCTTCCTCGTGCCCGCCGACAGCACGCTGGGCCACGTCCGCGAAATCGTCCAGCGCGCCGACATCGCCCTTGAGTATGCGGCGATCACCAAGATACGGACGCCGGCCGACGAGCTCCACGCGGGCGACCTGGCGGAGTTCCGCAAGCGGCTCCGCGCGGCCGAGCCGCAGGTGCTCGTGACCCTGGGCATCCAGTGGCACGTCGGCCTGAAGCGAGCTTTGATCAAAGAGCTTCTCGACCGGGTCCAGGCCGGCATGGGCGCAGTCATCGAGGTCCGCGACCTCAAGGAGGAGCCGGAGCTTGCCGCCGCCCTGGCCGATGCGACGGAGGTTGACGCCCCGCCGCTCCCTGCCATGGCGGTTGGCGTGCCGCCCATCCGCCGCTTCGCGCTCGGCAAGGGGCGCGTCGCGCTCGTCGTGTGCAAGTGGAGCAACTACCGCGACGCGGGCAACGCCGCGGTGGGGGATTGGACGACCCTGCGCCTCCCGCGCGGCACCACGCAGATCGAGGAGCTTCGCTGGCGCGGCTTCGAGTACAGCTACGCCTTCCTGGGCGACCTTGCCCGCTGGGCCGCGGGGCAGGACGCGCCGATCGTTGTCACCGATGCCGCGCTCAAGGGCGACGTCGTGCTCGTGAGCGTGCGGAACGCTGCCGAGAAGCTGATGACCCGCATCCACGTGGCCGTGCGCAGCCGCCGCTGGGAGCAGCGGACGCAGGGGGAGGTGCAGGCGGAACTCGTCCCAGGCGAGAGCCGCCACCTCGTGACCCTGGGGAAGACGCCCGACGCCGGGCCGCTCGCACTGGAGGTCCACGTCCGCGCCGGCGATGGCCGCACCCTCGCCTTCGGCTCGGTGGGCGCCGCGGGCGAGGACGGCGTGGCGATGCGGGTGCTGCCCCAGCCGCCCTACCAGCCCGCCGAGAAGCCGGGCGCCTGCATCGTCGAGCTCGAGGGCAACATCCCCGGCGGCAGGCTCGAAGTCACGGTCCTCGACCGCTTCGGGC
>VGYW01000403.1 GCA_016872875.1 Planctomycetota bacterium
GTGCCTGAAAGATAATTGCAGAGTCATATGACTCTGCAATTATCTCTCCGGCGATCGCACCGCTCAGGGGGGCGCTTGTGGCGTATGGGATGGGTCACGCCCAGTCCCGTTCTGGCCCTTGTGCGCTCTGCTCGCGGGTGAGGCGGGCGGGCTGTTCGAGCGGGACGTGGCAGACGTTGGTGCGCTTGCACTCTCGGCAGAGCAAGCCCTCCCAGATCTCGTGGTAGAGGCGAGCCACGTGTTCGATGAGGCGGGGGTCCTGGGTGAGGAAGCCGAGTTCGAAGTTGCGGCGGTGCTCGCCCTTGGCGCCTAGCCCGGCGCCCGTCAGGTTCGCGCTCCCCAGGTGCAGGTGGCGGTCGTCCACCAGCACGGCCTTGAAGTGGAGCCGCTGGCAGCGGCGCATCTTGAAGTTCGGATGGGCGGCCAGCCCCTTCGCCCGCAGGCTCTTGAGGAACCAGGAGGAGGGCACGGCCGAGTGGAGGAGGCGGACCTCCACGCCCCGGTCGCAGAGGGTGGCGAAGGCCTCGACGATGGAGCGGAAGCGGCCGTTCAGCTCGACCCGGCAGTCCTTCACGTTCGCCGTGGCGATCCAGACGTTCGACCGCGCGCGGAGCAGGGTGTCCAGGATCACCCTCTGGTAGTGCTGCTCGCCGCCGACAAGCTCGAGCTCGACCTTCATTCTGACCATCCTTCATTGATTTCTACGAACGTAATCTATCCGAGGGAGGCCTAGCATGGGGGGGCGCCACCCTCAACGGCTTCCGTTGAGGGTGCGTGCCCTGACGGTCTTCGAAGACACCCTCAAGCGAAGACGCTTGAGGGTGCCACCCGCCAGCGCGATGATACCACGCGGTGACCCGGTACATCGTTCTTGCCGGAGCCAGTAGTCGTCCTACGGAAGATTGGCAAGCCTCAGGGCCGCCACAAGGAGCACGCTGCCGCACAGAAAGGCATAGTCGGCGGCGCGCATGCGGAACCGCGTGAGGGTCCGCACCGAGCCGTCGAAGCCGCGCGCGGCCATCGCGGCGTAGACCCGCTCGCCACGCTCGAGGGTGCGGAGAAAGAGGTTGCCGATGATGCCGCCGGCGGCCCTCAGGCGCCAACCGAATGGTGCGGTGCCGACGGCTCGGCAGTCCCGCGCGCGCTTCATCCGCTGCACCTGCTCCACGAGAAGGAACAGGTAGCGGTAGAGGAAGCTCAGCTCGATGATGAAGAGCCTGGGGAGCCGGAACCAGGCCATCGCCCGCAAGAGGTCGTGGAACCGCGTGGTGGAGATGAGCGCGACGAGGATGCTCACAGTGAGCGCGAACTTCAGGCACACGCTCGCGCACGACAGCGCCCCGCCCCGCACCCAGAACGCCCACGGCCCAAGCCGCACGAGGACGGGGGCCGCGTCGTACAGCGGGTTGAACGCCGCGACGAACGCGATGAAGGGCGAGACGATGAGGAGGTGCCTGGCCACGAAGCCGAGCGGCACCCCGCCGAAGGCCAGCCACGCGAAGGGCAGCACGGCGTAGGGGCAGAGCGCCGCCACGTCGTAGCGGGGAACCGTCACCACGATGGCCGTGAACGCCACGGCCACGGCCAGCTTCGCCCGCGCATCGAGCCGGTGAGCCGGCGAATCCCCCATCGCGAGGTGGTCAATGTAGGCGTGGTGCACCAGTATGCTACCGAGTGGACGCTGCCGTAGGGGATGGGTGGATGGATGGATGAATGGATGGATGAAAGACTCGATCCCTCTGACATCCATCCACCCATCCATTCATCCATTCATCCCCCACGGGTCGCAACGAAACACTTCAATGCCGATGCGCATGCGGATGGGCGTGTGCCGGCATCCGCCGCCGCACAGCCAGCGCAATCAGGTAGACGACGCCCAGCGTGGCCGCCGTGCCGAGGACGCCGGCCACGGGCTTCCAGTAGGCGGGCGCGTGCTCGCCACCGCCGTAGTCGGGCAGCGGGGCGAGCTTCGCGTGGGCCTCGCTCACCGCGGTCATCGCAGGGTGGGCCTCCTCGGCCGGCTTCACGTAGCCCTTCGTCTCCCAGAGCCAGTCCAGCCCGTCGGGCAGACCGCTCGCCACGAGGAAGCCGAGGCCGCCGACGAGGAGCGCGAAGACCGCGATTGAGCCGACGACCGCCCGCCGCGAGAGCCGCTTCTCCCCCGGCACCCGCACGTCGAGGGTGTCGGGCCGCACCTGCACGAGGTAGGCGAGCGCCGCGAAGGTGATCAGCCCCTCGACCGCCCCGATGAGCAGGTGGACGCCCACCATGAGCGGGAAAGCCACGGAGAAGGGCACGTCGAGCTGCTTTGAGAGAGCTATCTGCACGGGCACCATCGCGGAGCTGGCGGCCACGGCGAGCAGCGCCGCCGTGAAGGTCGCCAGGTAGAGTCTTCCCGCGCTCTTCTCGCGGTCAGGCCGCCCGACGATGGCGCGCCAGGCCAGCCAGCCCACGTAAGGCCCCACGATGCCCATGTTGAAAATGTTGCAGCCGAGGGCCAGAATCCCGCCATCGGTGAACACAAGGCACTGGACGGTCAGTATGGCGGCCATGACGAGCGCCGCCACGTGCGGCCCGAGCAGAACGGCCAGGAGCACTCCGCCGCTGAGGTGTCCGCTCGTGCCGCTGAGGACCGGGAAGTTCACCATTTGCGCGGCGAATACGAAGGCGCCCATGACCCCCATCAGAGGCACCTTGCCCTCGTGGAACGAGCGGCGCGCAAGAGCCGCGGCCGCCCCAAGCCCCACCGCACTCACCCCGATGAACCCATAGGCCACAGCAGGGGAAAGAACCTCGTTTGCCATGTGCATCGGGCAGCTCCTTCCTTCAGAATTGCACGTGGACCCGCAGGCCGGGCACGAAGCTCGATGGCCCGGCGCCGGGATGCCGGACGTACTGCGCATCGAGCGTCACCGAGGCCCGCTTCGCCAGCGCGATGCGATAGTAACACTCGGCCACGCCCTCTCCGTCGTAGCGCGCGCCCTGGCGGCTCGGGCCGCCGAGGCGGCCGCAGGCGAGGCCGATGCCGAGCACGTCGTCGTCGCGCCCGGGCAGCAGGCCCTGGTACTGTGCTCCAAAGCTGCCGAAGTGCTGGAGCTCGCTGAAGCGCTGGGGCGCGTATCCATAGCGGAAGAAGAGGCCAAGACCCTGGCTGTCCCCCGCCTCGGCCTTCTCCTTGTAGACCACCTGGTCCAGGCTGGCGCAGAGGCCGCTTGCGCCCCTCTCGGTCTCGCCTGTGTCGAGGCGCTCAAAGCGCTGTGTGGTGTGCCAGACGCCGAGGCGCACCGCGCCCGGCAGCTCACCCCCGCCCGGACGCCACAGCTTCGTTTCAAGGCTGGCCTCCGCCGCCAGGAACCACTCGGCGCGGCCGCCGAAAAGCGTCTGCCGGCCCCACTTCGCGCCCTCCGCGTTCGCGTCCCAGGCGCCCACGGCGAATGACAAGCCGGCGCCCGGCCGCACGATTGCTTGCGCCCCAAGGGCGTAGTCGGGGAAGGGGATCGTCGGGTTGTTGACCAGGGCGGCGTTGAGGAACTGGTGGCACTCGTCGTTGGCGAACGCATTGGTGTCGAAGTCGGTCGTCGCATCCATCTTCCCGATGCGGAGGGCCAGAAGCCCATCGGCAAGGTCGTGCTCGTACCAAAGCTCCGAGCACTGGAGGCGGCGGCCGGCCGTCGTGTCCGCATCGGTATTGACGCCGAAGAGCGAGCCGACGTAGCGGGGGTCAACCCCCTGGCCGCTTGAGCCCTCCAGATGGAGGCAGAACTTGCCGCCGTCCCACAGCCCCAGCCTGGCCGTGTCGAGTTCGAGCCCGATGTCCCAGCTCCCCGTGCCCTTGCCGTGGGGGCTGCTGCGGATGCCACCCTTGTGGTTCGCCTGCCAAACGGTGGTGACGGAGAAGGCGAAGACGACGCCCAGCTCCTCGAGGGCCTCGTGGGCCTCGGCGAACTCGCAGCGCCCCACGTGCCGCGCGCACTTGAGCCACCGAGGCGGCTCCTCAGCAGCAGCGGCCCGCCCGGAGACGCTGGTGAGCAGCGCGAGCGAGGCGACGGAGAGCGACGGAAGGGGCCTGACACGCATGGGCGGCGCCCTGTGGGAAGAGGGGCGGGGGGCGGTGCGTGGCACGATTATTATATTCATGGCACAACTCCGCGCAAATGTCAACCCCTTTTTCCGCGCGCCCATCCGAGTCCCTTGCATGCGCACGCGCAGCGTGTCCATCACCGGGCCCGGCCAAGAGTGGTCATGGTGAGCTTGCCGTGCTGGACGCCGCGGGTGGCGATGAGCTTGTCGGCCACCTTGGTGATCTCGGCGGCCGGGCCGCGGAGCACGATGGCCTCGAGGCACGTGTGGGCGGTGAGGTGGACGTGTGTGGCGCACACGATGAGGCCGTGGCTGTCGTGCTGCATGTCGGTCAGCCGGTCGGTTATCTCGCGGTACTCGTGGTTGTAGACCAGCGTGAGCGTGGCCACCTGCTCGCCCGAGAGCTTGCTCCAGTCGGCCTGCACCAGATAGTCGCGCACCAGGTCGCGGAGCGCCTCCGAACGGCTCGGATACCCCTTTGCAGCAATCACTTCGTCGAAGTCACGAAGAAGGTCGGCTTCCAGCGACACCCCGAAGCGCGCCAGTTCGCCCATCGCTGAGTCTCCTTTGCCCAGTAACACCGGATTCTATTCTAGTGCTACCAATGCCCTATGTCAAGCGATTCGGTTCCTGACGCGACCCCAGTTTGGTGCGCAGGGGCACCCAAAGCGGCGCGCCGCCCGCCGGAGGCGTGCGGGCGCCGCACTCCATAATCCTCTCTGCACTACAGAGGGCCCCCAACGACGTGCGCCCGCCCGGAGATAGGAAGGAATATGGAGTGCGGTGACGCAGTCACCGCTTTGGATTGGCGGGGCAGCGGCTGTGCACGAAACTGGGGTCGCGTCGGATTCAGTTCCTCTTCTCCCCTGGGTGTCAGAGGAGTCGAGGACGATGGACGAGGACGATTGGGAACGGGTGCAATAACGGATTTGCGCGCGAGGAAGGGCGTTCCGGTTCGTAGTTCGGCCTTCAGGCGGTCTTGGGCTGTGCCAAGCAAGATGGACAGCGCGCAAATCCGTTATTGCACCCATTGGGAACACCTGGCTTGACAGGGTGGGGGGCGGGGGATATTATCGCTTGGGGCCACGTCGCGGGGGCCGGGCTTCCATAGGTCTCAGGAGTGAAGAGCATGGGCTCGAATCGGGCGATACAGACGATTCTCCAGGCGATCGTGGTGGTGCTGCTGGCGGCGCTGGTCTACCGGCTTGGGGCGCCGGGAAAGGGGGGCGGCGGGGGCGGGGACCTCGAGCACGCGCCCGCCATGCCCGCGCACAAGGACCTCGTCAATCAGTTCAGGGCCTATCTGGCCGAGGACAAGGAGGCCAGCGCGAAGGTGGAAGGCCCGGACGTGACGGTGAAGGACGTCTCGCTGGACGGCGCCGTGGCCTACGTGAAGCTCGAAATCCAGTTCCGCTGGGAGGGCCACAACACCCACTACACGGAAGGCCCGCTGAAGAACGCCCCCGGCAACCGCGGCGACCGGGTGCGCTACACCGAGGTGTTCAAGTACAGGCGGTGGTCGAAGGGCTGGGACATCGAGGGCCGCCGCGAGCAGCCGACGATTCAGTGACGAGCATGGGCCCAGCCATGGCAAGAGCCTGCGTTCCTATCGTCCTCGTCCCTCGTCCTCGTCCGTCGTCCTCGATCCCCTTGGCCTGGGGGAGAGTCGAGGACGAGGACGAGGGACGAGGACGAGGACGATTCAAGAGCAGCAATGGCTTCACCGCGATAGCGGGCCGCGCTCTTCAGTGGCCCGGGCCTTGGCAAGCGGGCCGGAGCGCTGGGCCTCGATGATGTAGTTGTCGGCCACGGGGATTCCCCACTTGCGCGAGGCGCTGGCCAGGGGCGCGCCCTTGCGGTAGAGCTGCGCGAAGAGGGCCACGGGCGGCCCGTAGCGCGGCAGCAGGGCGGGGTCGAGCCAGGCCGCCGTCTCCTGGGGGCCGGGGGGCGTGGCGTCGTAGGCGGCCCCGAAATCAAAGACGCGCACGATGCCCCAGGCGTCCCGGCAGGCGACCCAGAGGTCCACGGCCAGGCCGTCGAGCGGCTGCTGGGCGTTGTGCTGCCAGAGCGCGCGGAACTCGTACCAGCCGCCCTCAGCGAGGCGGCGTTCGAGGCGGACGATGGCGGCGGGCGCCTGGGGGTCGGGGCGTGCCTTGCCCCAGGCCTCGGCGAGGGGCAGGGCCTGGCGTTCCCGCGAGCGCGGCCGCGCGTCCGCGCCCGCAGGCACCTCCCCGATGCCGTCCACGGCCACCTCGTCCACCCGCAGGCGGCCGCGCTCGGCGGCCACGCGGAACTCCAGCACCGCCCCGGCTTCGCAGCGGAACGGCAGGCGGAGGCGCGCGTAGGCCCGCGTCGGCAGCTCCTCAAGGCGCGTGACGGACGACGCGAGCGCCTGGCCGTCCGCTCGGGCCACCTCGAGCCACACGTTGCCGGCCCCCTCGATCCCGCGCAACCCGAATGCTGCGACACACTGCCCGCTGACGCCCAGGACGGCGTCGTGTCCCCCGAGGAGCCACTTGTCCCTGCCGGCTCCCGCGAGTTCCACGGCCCGGCCCCCGCTCGCCAGGCCGTCGGGCACGGCCCGCCCCAGGTGGCGGAACGCGGCGGCGGGGTAGACGAACCGCGGCGGGGCCTCAGCGGCGTCGTCCTCGGGCACGCGGAGGCGGCAGAGCCTGACGCTCGCGCGGGTGCCCGGCTCGACGGCCAGCCGCACGCCGGCGCCCGCGGACGCCCCGGCCGGGCAGCGCGCGACGAGCGCGCCCGCGAGCCAATACTCGAGGTGGCCTGGGCGGACGCGCAGCTCGACGCTCTGCCACTGCCCGGGCTCGATGCGCGGGGCTCGGCACTCCGCGGCGCCCCACGGGCCGCTCGACGCCACCACCTGGTATCCCGCGCTCCCGAAGGCGTGCGGCCCGGCCAGCAGCTTCACCCCGCCCCCCTTGCCGCGCGGAGGGGTCCAGAGGAGCTCCACCTGGAGATCGAAGGACGGCGGACACGAGGGGGCGAGGACGGCGATCGCGCGCTCGCGGCCGGCGGCGGACACGTCGAGCGTGCCGTCGGTGTGGCGCGTCTCCCCGCTGGCCGGAGCCGTCAGGCGGGCCGGGGCGTCCAGGCAGTTCTGCCATTCGCCGGGCGCGCCCTGCCCGAAAGCCACCGCGGCGGCGAGTGCGGCAACAAGAAAAGGTGGGGATACCATGTAACAGGTAGTCTAGCACTTCGGGCGCGGCAGCGCAAGCCGAGAGTCTGGCCGGGTGCGTGTAATCTCCTACGGTGCTGAGGTGAGGGGGTGGGCATCCCAGAAGCGGTCCCAGGAGCCGTCGGTGGAAGCGAGGTGAGCAACGACCTGGAGGGTTTGCTCGGCACCTGGGAGGCTCCAGAACTTTTCGGTCCCCTTGACTCGCTTGCCGAGTTGTTTGACGGTGCTCTCGATGATGCTGGAGCCGGTGGGCCAGCCGTGCTGGCGGAAGATGGGGTATTGGAGTCCGGCTCGATTGGTGCGGAAGTAGGCGAGGTCGGTGGCAAGGATGC
>VGYW01000404.1 GCA_016872875.1 Planctomycetota bacterium
CTTGCAGGATGGGCGCTGCCGACGGACTACCCCCGCCCAGATTCCCCCTTTCCGCACCTGATAGCGGAGCAATCGGCTGCAAAAACCCGTGCCAAAGCCCCGAAGGGGGCGGCGGTAAACAGCGTCGGAAGATCGACAATTTGTTGTCGATGTTGAGTCCTTAAGCGCCTATCTCAGAACCCACGCGGGCTGCGACGCCGCGCCGCTCGCCAGCGAGCGGCACCGTCTGGCCGCAGGCAAGGAGTGAGGAGGAGGCGATGCAACGGAGAGCATCCTTCGCTTCGCTCAGGACGGGCTACAGTCCGCCAGGCCCTACGGGCGTTCGGGCCGCCCCCGCTGGCCGTAGGAGATTTCACGCACCCGGCTTGACTCTGGGGCGGGCGCGGGGTATCATTGAGGCCGTTGGACGTGGGAGTGGGTGTAGGGTCGCTAGGCGAGGATAGAGCCATGCCGCAGTTGCGGATCAAGAATGGGCCGGCGCAGGGGAAGGTGTACCCGCTCTCCGCCGAGCTGGTGCACCTGGGACGCGAGGGCGAGGTACAGGTTCTAGACACAGCGGCATCGCGCACCCACGCCGAGGTGTTCGCCGTGGGGGACATGTTCTTCGTGAGGGACCTGGGGAGCCGTAACGGCACGTACCTGAACGACGAGCGGCTCAAGGAAAAGGAGGAGGCCCTGCTGCGGGTGGGCGACCTGGTGCGCATCGGCTCCACCCTGATCGTGTTCGAGGAGCCGGCCCCCAAGCGGGCCACGGCCGAGGTGCCGCAGTTCAGCAGCGGTGAGGAGGACATCGGGGCCACGGTCGAGCTGTCGCTGGACGCGCAGACCCAGGTCTCCGAGGGGGAGGAGCCCGCCGAGGCAAGCGTCCACTACGCCGTGCTGTACGACGTGGCGAAGGCGATGAGCGCGGCGTTCGACCTCAAGAGCATGATGCAGAAGGTGTGCGACATTGCGCTGGCGGCGGTGCGTGCCGACGCGGCCTACGTCTTCACCCGTGAGTCGGGCAAGCTGGTGCCGGTGGCCCACGCGCGGCGGGTCGAGCGCGGCGAGCTGACGATCTCCTCGACCATCGTCCGCCGCGCGCTCCAGCACCGCCGCGCCCTGCTGGTGAGCGACGCGTTGAGCGACTCGCGCTTCTCGGCCGCGTCGAGCGTCGTGGCCCGCGGCATCCGGGCCGTCATCTGCGCGCCCCTCCTGGCCCACAAGCACCTCGAGGGGGTGCTCTACCTGCACAGCGGCTCGCTCGACCGCCTGTTCACCGACGAGCATCTGCGCCTCGCCACCGCCATTGCCCTCCAGGCCGCCGTGGCGTGCGAGGCCATCCGCGCCCGCGAGGAGAGCCGCCTGACCCTCGTGTCCGTGTTCCGCACCCTCATCTCGGCCCACGAGCGGGCCTCGCCGCACGCGAACGCCGGCCACGGCGAGCGGGTGCAGGCCTGCGCCCGGGCGATCTGCGAGGCGATGAACCTGCCGCCCGCCGACGCTCATCCCGTCGAGCTGGCCGCCCTGCTCCACGAGATCGGCTTCTTCGGCGCGCCCGAGGGCGCCCTGAGCCGTGAGGAGAACCGCTACGAGCACGCGACCCTGGGCGCCGGCATGCTGCGCAAGATAGACGGCCTCGAGGAGCTAGCGCCCGCCGTCGAGGGCCACCTCGAGCGGCTCGACGGCAGCGGCGGCCCGCAGCACCTCATCGGCCACCAGATCCCCCGCGCCGCGCGCATCGTCGCCGTCGCCAACGAGTTCGACCAGCGCCTGAGCGCCCTGGGCAAAGCCCCCCACGACGCCAGCGCGATCAAGCGGGTCCTCGAGGGCCTCAACAGCGAGGTCCCCGCGAAGTTCGACCCCGAGGTCTTCAGCGCCCTCGTCGTCGCCCTCCGCGGCGGCAAGCTCGCCCAGGTCTAACCCGCACCCCCGGCCGGGATGTGGGCCGCCCTCAATGCCCGCCCCCCTTGACAAGGCCCGGCGCTATGGTATAGTTCCTGTAGCAGCCCTATCTGACGCCCTGCGCCCCAGTCCCCCGGTTGAGGGGGGCCGCGCCGCCCGGGTCCCCGCACACATGAGCAGTCCACACCCCCAACGAAGAGACGCGACGCCGCGCGACGCGCAGCTCCCGGCGCCTCAGGCCCCCGGCAATTCCGGCGCGCCGCGCGTGGGCCTCGTTGGCCTCGGCGGCGACGAGGCTGCCCTCGCCCGCGCCGCCCTCGCACAGGAGGGCTGCACGGCCGAGTCCTGCGCCGACGCCGAGGGCCTCCTCGCCCGCCTGCGCGCGGGGGCCTTCGACCTGGCGCTCGCCGACCTGGACGCCCTCGCCATCGGCCCGGCCGAGTTCATCCGCCGCGTGAAACGCGCCGCCCCGCAGACCCCCGTGCTCGTCCTCTCCCGCGATGGGGCGGCCGCGGCACCCGTCGAGGCCCTGCGCGCGGGGGCCTATGACTACCTCCAGAAGCCCGTCCGCCCCGACGAGTTGCGCGCCCGCCTCCGCCACGCCCTGGCCAGCCGACGCCTCGGACTCTCCGTCCGACAGCGCTCGCTCCAGCTCGCCTTCGTCAGCCAGCTCTCCCGCGCCTTCGGCGCCAGCCTCCACCTCCGCGAGGTCCTCCGCACCGCCGTCGGCGACCTGCGGGCACTCGCCGACTTCGACCTCGCCCTCGCCCTCACCCACAACACCACCGACGAGGCAGCCCTCGTCCACCCCCTCACGCCCGAGGCCGAGGCCCTCTGGCCCCCCGACACCGAACTGCCCCTCGACGCCTGCGTCCTCGGCCAGCACTTCGACGGCACCCGCCCCCGCCTCGTGGCCGGTTGCGAGCCCCTCCCCGCCGATCTCGCCCGGCTCCGCGACGCCGGCTTCACCTCCCTCCTCCTCCTTCCGCTCGCCCAGCGGGGGCAACTCATCGCCGTCATCGTCCTCGCCAGCCGCTCCCCCGGCCGCTTCGACGGCTGCGACCTCGGCCTCCTACAGCACGTCGGCGAGCACCTCGCCAGCGCCGTCGTCAACTCCCGCCTCTACGAGCACCTCAAGACCCTCTCCGCCCAACTCGAGGACACCGTCCGCGAGCGCACCCGCGAAGCCCTCGAGGTCAAGCGCCACCTCGAAAGCCTCCTCGAGGCCGCCGGCGACGCCATCATCACCGTGGACCTCAGCCGCCGCATCACCTCCTGGAACCAGGGCGCACGCCAGATCCTCGGCCACAGCCGCGACGAGGTGGCCGGCACCCTCATCACCCTCCTCGCCAGCGGCGAGGGCGCCGCCACCCAGCTCGCCACCATCCTCGACGCCGCCCTCGACGGCAAGGTCGCCAGCAACGTCGAGACCCAATGGCTCCGCCGCGACCGCAAAGAGGTCAGCCTCTCCCTCACCGTCTCCCCCATCCCAGGCACCGCTCAGCCCCTCGCCGGCGTCCTCGTCATCGCCCGCGACATCACCGAACGCAAGCGCCTCCAGGACGAGCTCTTCCACTCCGAAAAGCTCGCCTCCATCGGCCAGCTCGCCGCCGGCGTCGCCCACCAGATCAACAACCCCCTCGGCGCCATCTCCGGCCGCGCCCAGATGCTCCTCCGCCTCAGCGGGCCGCCCCACCAGGACTTCCTCCGCGACCAGCTCGCCAAAATCCAGGCCGACTGCGCCCGCATCGCCGAAACCATCAACGAACTCCTCGGCTTCGCCCGCAAGACCGAAACCGCCAAGCGCCACACCGACCTCAACGCCGTGCTCGACGAGACTCTCGAAATGATCCGCCACGGCCTCACCCGGCCCAACATCCGCATCGAGCGCCGCTACGGCGAACGCCTCCCCCCCCTCCTCGCCTCCGCCAACCACCTGCGCCAGCTCTTCGCCAACCTCATGACCAACGCCCTCGACGCCATGCCGGTCGGCGGCACCCTCACCCTCGCCACCCGCTGCCTCCCCCCCACCCCCGAACGGCCCGAGAAACTCCTCGAAGTTGCCGTCACCGACACCGGCGTCGGCATCCCCCCCGACGACCTGGCCCGCATCTTCGAACCCTTCTACACCACCAAGCCCCCCGGCCAGGGCACCGGCCTCGGCCTCGCCGTCGCCCGCCGCATCGTGGATTTCCACAACGCCCGCATAGACGTCGCCAGCACCCCCGGCGCCGGCACCACCTTCACCGTCCAGTTCCCCCTCCCTTGAGGGGCAGAACGTCCTCTCGTGCTCATCGTCGTCCTTGTCGTCGTCGAGGGGGACATTCTGCTTTCCCGCGAAGCGGCCTTCGGCGCCCCCTTGGGGGCGGAAAGCAGAATGTCCCCATCGGGCGTTCTGCCTGAGGACGCCGCGGCGGGCGCCCATTGCCGGAAATGGGCGCGGCGTGTCGGACGCCCGAGTCGGGGGAGTGTCACAGTGCCCAGCCGGGGCGATAGGGGCGGCGGAGGAGGGCGTCGGCCTCGGGGTGGTTGGTGATCTTGCCCTCCAAGGGGTCATACTCCAGCTCAGCGTCGAACTGGGTGGCCACGTTGGCGAGGAGGAGCATTTCCATGTAGGGGCCGGCGCTGCTGAAGCTCGACCAGGCAGTCCACTTGCCGTCCCTGGCAACGTGCAGCCAGTCGGGCTCGGGCATGCCGTGGGACTGTGTGAGCCGCTTCGGGCCGCTGATGTCAATGCCCTCGAACTGCTTGGCGGGCAAGAGGTCTATGGTGTAGTTGTGGCCGGTGGAGTGGAGGCGGCCCTTGGAGCCGAGGAGCATGGCCCCCGCGAAGTCGGACCACCTCTTGCCCTTTTCTTTCTCCTTGGGGGGCGGCCAGTCGCTCTCCGGGCCAATCAGCTCGGCCAGCTTCTCCTTCCAGCCAGGGGAGCCGCCATTGATCCAGTGGTGGGTGTAGGGCGGCAGCTTCCCCCGCGCGGGGATGGAGAAGTGGACCTTCTCCCACTTTGGGAAGGAGATGCGGTTGATGCCGGACATTTCGGCCCGCACCTTGATGCGCGGCTTGGTGGCGGGGCCTGGCCCGAGCGAAGTCGAGGGCTCGGCGTGCCAGAGGGAGAGGACTTTGAGCGAGAGGAAGGTCAGATAGTTGGTGTGGGAGCCCCACATGCCGATCTGGCCCGTGCCGAACTCGCGCCAGTGGGGCCACGCGAGCCACTTGGCGTTGAAGGGCCGCTCCTTGGCAGGCCCAAGCCACAGGTCCCACTTGAGGTAGGGCGGGACGGGTTGCTCGTCCTTCGGCACCTCCTTGTAGTCAACGCCGCCGCCGGAGTTCCAGACGTAGACCTCCCTGATGTCGCCGAGGACGCTGTCCTCGACGAGCTCGACGCCGCGGCGGAACTGTCCGCCCGATGAGCCCTGGTTGCCCATCTGGGTGGCGACCCTGTGCTTCTGGGCGAGTTCGCGGAGCCTGCGGGCCTCGTGGACACAGCCGCAGAGGGGCTTTTCGACGAAAGCGTGCTTCCCCGCCATCATCGCGGCGGCCGCGGCGGTCGCGTGCGTGTGGTCGGGGGTCGAGACCATGACGCCCTCGATCTCCTTCCGCTTGTCGAGCATCACGCGGAAGTCCTCGAACTTCGGCGTGTCGGGGTGCTCTTTGTAGGTGGCCTGTGCCCTGCTCTCATTCACGTCGCAGAAGGCCACCACGTTAGCCTGCTTGGGGATGACGTCGGCGTACCACTGGCCCCTTCCGCCCACGCCAATGAGGGCGATGTTGAGCTTGGTGTTGGCCGCATAGGTGCGTGCCGCCTGGCCGCTAGTGAGGACGAACACGCCCGTGCCGAGAGCGGCCTGGCGGACGAATTGGCGACGCGACATCGGGCCTTGCACTCTTCTCTCCTCCTCTCGCGCGCGCTGAAGCGCTCACTCAGTGCCCCCCACCCATCGCGGAACCAGGTCGGTAGGGGCGGCGGATGCGTATCCTTCAGCTATGACGGAAGGCGGCTACGCCATTTGTCCGGGTCGCGGGATGTATGGAAGACGGCGTAGACTGTCGTGGCGGTTTCCGTGTGCTCGTAGAAGACAGCGTAGGGGAAGCGCCGGACGAGAGCGCGGCGGTAGCTCTCCTCGACGATGGCGTGAATCTGCGGGTTGCGGCAGATGCTCTCTATGCAGGCATCCACGCAGCCAAGGAACTCCTCCCCCAGCCCCGCGCGCCGGGCCTCGTACCAGGAGTACGCCTCCGCGATGTCCGCCCCAACGTCCGGGTGGAGAATCAGCTCAGCGGCCATGGCGCGCCCGGACCCTTCGCTTGACCTCCTCCCAGGTGAGGACGGACGCCGGATTCTGCATCAGCGTGGCCTTCCTGCGGGCCAGTTCCTTCTTCTGCCATTCGTGAACTGGCACGGCGTCGGGAGAAGCGGCCAGATCGTCCCACAGGTCCTCGACGAGCTGGAGCTTCTCTGACGGGCTGAGGTCGAAAATCGAAGCAACGGGCGTGCCCATGTCACAATACCCCACAGCCAGAGCGCCTCCTGGCATTCATCCGCGGCGCGCAAGAGTCTCCAAGCCAGCACCACTACGAGTAATCTACCCGCCCCCCCCTGGCTTGTCAAGGCCGGAACGGACGGTCACAGGGACCAGCCCTGGCGGTAATCGGGGTGCGCGGCGGCATCGGCCTCGGGGTTGTTGACGATCTTGCCCTCCAGCGGGTCGTACTCGAGTTCGTCCTTGAATTGGGTGGCGACGTTGCCGAGCATGAGGAGCTCGATGTAGGGGCCGGTGTTGCTGAAGTTCGAGAGCGTGGGCGCGCCGCCGCGGGCGGCCTGGAGCCAGTCGCGCTCGTGGCCCTGCGGCTGGGGAAGCCGCTGGGGCGGCTTGGGTTCGCCGGGGAACTTGTCCTCGGGGTAGAGGAAGATTCCGCCGTTGTGCTCGTTGGCGCGGAGCATGCCCTTGGCGCCGACGATGAGGGCGCCGCCGTGCTCCTTCCACTTCTTGTCGCCGGCGTCGCCCCAGTCGAGCTGGCGGCCGATGTAGGTCTCGACCTTCTTCCGCAGTTCCTGGTTGCGGGCGAGCCAGGTGATGGTGATGGGCGGCAGCCCCTCGCGGGCCGGAATCTTGAAGTGCACGACCTCCGAACTGGGGAAGGAGAGGCGGTTGATCTCGGGGACCTCGGCTTGGATGCGGATTCGCGGCTTGGTTTCGGGCGCGGCATGCCAGCAGGCGACTGTCTTCATCGCCATAAAGGCCAGGTATGCGCTGTGGGAGGCCCACCAGCCGAGCTGTGCGGTGCCGAAGTCGCGCCAGTGGTTGATGTGGAGCCATTCGGCGTGGAAGTCGCGGTAGGCCGCCGGGCCGAGCCAGAGGTCCCACTTGAGGTAGGGCGGCACGGGCTGTGCGCCCTTGGGCGGCTCCTTGCGGTTCGTGCCCGCGCCGGCGTTCCAGACGTAGATTTCCTTGATGTCGCCGAGCGCCCCGTCCTGGACCAGCTCGACACCGCGTCGGAACTGGCCGCTGGAGGAGCCCTGGTTGCCCATCTGCGTGGCGACCTTCTGCTTCTCCGCTGTGAGGCGCATCACGCGGGCCTCGTAGACGGCCCGCGAGAGCGGCTTCTCGGTGAAGACGTGCTTGCCCGCCTTCATCGCGGCAACGGAGATGACGGCGTGCGTGTGGTCGGGCGTGGGCACGACAACCGCGTCTATCTGCTTCCCCATC
>VGYW01000405.1 GCA_016872875.1 Planctomycetota bacterium
GATCGTGCTCGCCCGCATCGCGCGAGTGGTCTACGGCGCGGCCGACCCCAAGGCCGGCGCCGTGGAATCGCTCTACAGGGTGCTGGGCGACGGGCGGCTCAACCACCGCGTGCCCTCCCAGGGCGGTGTGCTGGCCGCCGAGTGCGCCGAGCCAATCATTGCGTTCTTCCGCAGGCGGCGGAAGGAGAATCGCGAAGTCCTTGACGTGGGATGCCGAGTGGGCGGGCCGTGCGAGGCCGAGGGCTAAGCCCCGCCGCGTCCTCGCCCCTCGATTGGCAATCCGAAACCGGAAGGAGAGGTGCCAGAGCGGCCGAATGGGCCGGTTTCGAAAACCGGTGGAGGTGTTTCCACATCTCCCGGGGGTTCGAATCCCCCCCTCTCCGCCACTGAATTGCGGATTGGCGATTGCGGATTGCGGATTGGGTGGGCCACAAGCGAGGAGCCTCAGCGATGCGGGCCGGTTCAATCCGCAATCCGCAATCGCCAATCTGCAATTCAGCGGGAGAGGTGTCCGAGAGGCCTATGGAGCACGCTTGGAAAGCGTGTGGTCGCCGCAAGGTGGCTCGCGGGTTCGAATCCCGCCCTCTCCGCCATCGGGACTTTCGGTTTTCGATTTTCGATTTTCGACTTTCGATTTTCGATCTGCCATTGGGGAGAAGTGTTGATGAGACGGGTGGCTGGTGTCGCAGGGTTGCTGCTGGCGGCGGCCGCGGCTGACGTGTGGGGCGCTGGCTTCCCGTTCCGTGGCTTCGGGCCGGCGCGTGAGCCGCACCCGGCCACCGTGGCTCTCCGCGAATACCAGGCGGTCGTGAGGACGAACCTGGGCGAGATGACGCTCGACCTGGAGCCCGACTCGGCGCCCAACGCCGTGCGGCTGTTCGTGAGGCTCGCCCAGCGGGGGGCCTACGACGGCCTCCGCGTCCGCTGCGTGTTCAAGGACAAGATGCTCGTCGTGGGCGATGCGCCCGCGAAGGGCAAGGCCGAGGGCGAGGAGGCCCTGGCCTACGAGGAAAGCCCGATGTCGGCCAGCGCCGGCGCGGTGCTCTTCGACCGCTTGCCGGACGGCGGGAATTGCCCCGGCCGCATCCTCATCATGCTGGGCGACCAGAGCCATCTCGACCGCTCCTTCACCCGCTTCGCCGAGGTGGAGAAGGGGCTGGACGTTGCGAAGCGCATCGGGGGCGTGGCGACCCGCGCGAGCGACGGCTCGCCCGCACCAATCGAGGACGTTGTGATCGAGCAGATTCTCGTGACCAAGAAGGCCAAACCCGAACAGAAGGAGTCCAAGAAACCCTAGAGTCGTCCGTCGCCACTCGTGCGCTCTCCGCGCGCACGTGGGGGATGAATGGATGAATGGATGGGTGGATGGGTGTCAGAGATTCATCCATTCATCCAGCCATCCAATCATCCCCTCTGGTTGTGGCCGACGGTCGCCGTGGAATCAGCCGTGCTAGACGGGGCGCTAGCGGTGCCTTGTACCCGGAATCCGCTTAAACGGGGTCGAACGCCCTTCTGAGGCCCTCATCCCTGGCTGAACCGGCGCGGCAAGTGGTGTTGAAGGCTGGGTCCCATGCAACGGGCGGGTGTGAACCGGGTCAGACTCGAAAGGGAGCAGCCCTAAGCACTTCACCCCGTGTGCCGTGGGGTTGCCTGGCTGGAGCTAACTACCGCGCACGACTACCAGGGGCGGTGTCGAGGAAGGGCTGCACGGCTTACTCTCCCACTGCCCGCCCGCCGGCCGGCGGGCGGGCAGCCGCGATAAAGGCATCCCAGTGGACTATCTGGTTCTCGCGCGGAAGTACAGGCCGCAGACCTTTGACGAGGTGGTGGGCCAGGAGGGGGTGACGACCACGCTGCGGAACGCGATTGCGACGGGGCGGGTGGCACACGCCTACCTCTTCAGCGGCCCGCGCGGCGTCGGAAAGACCACCACGGCGCGCATCCTCGCCAAGGCCCTCAACTGCGCGAAAGGCCCCACCGCCTCCCCCTGCAACTCCTGCCAGTTCTGCACCAGCATCACCGGCGGCGACGACCTGGACGTCATCGAGATAGACGCGGCGTCGAACACCAGCGTGGAGGACGTGCGGCTCCTCCGCGACAACGTCCGCTTCGCCCCAGCCCGCGCCCGCTACAAGGTCTACATCGTGGACGAGGTCCACATGCTCAGCCGGTCGGCCTTCAACGCCTTCCTGAAGACCCTCGAGGAGCCGCCGGCGCACGTGAAGTTCATCTTCTGCACCACCGAGCCGCACCGCCTGCCGGAGACCATCCACTCGCGGTGCCAGAGGTTCGACTTCCGCCGCATCTCCACTGGGGACCTCGTCCACCGCCTCGAGCAAATCTGCCGCCGGGAGAACACCGCGGCCGACCCCGAGGCCATCCACCTGATCGCCCGCAGCACGAAGGGCGGCATGCGCGACGCCGAGACCCTCCTCGACCAGCTCACCTCCTACAGCGGCGGCAAGATAACCGCCAAAGCGGTCGAGGAGGCCCTGGGCGCGCTCCCGCGCCGCGACATCTTCGCACTCATTGGCCACCTCGCGGACCGCCGCCCCGACGAGGCGCTCCGCATCCTCAACCGCGCGCTCCAGGACGGCAAGGACCCCGAGAGCCTCCTCAACCAGCTCATTGACCACGTGCGCTCGCTCCTCCTCCTGTCCGTGTGCGGACCAGAGGCGGCGCTCCTGGACGAGACGGCGGACGACGTGAGGGAGCTCGAGCGGCAGCGCCAGCGCTTCGCGCCCGACGCACTCCTCTACATGAGCCAGGTGTTCTGGGACACGTTGCGGAAGGTCAAGGAGAGCGCTCAGAGCCGTCTGCCCATCGAGCTTGCCCTTGTGAAGCTCGGGCAGGGGGACGGGTTACAGCCGCTTGCGGAGATCATCCAGCGGCTCCAGGCGCTCGAGGCGCGGCTCGGCGTGGCGCCGGCCGCCCCGCAACCGGCGCCGCCCAGGCCAATCGCACCGGCCCCTGCGCCTCCGGCGGCCGAGCCGCGAAGCCCCGCCGCCCCTGCCGCGCCGGCGCCCGCCCGCCGCGAGCACAGGGCGCCCGAAAGCCCAGAGCGCGCCGCCGAAGAGCACAGCAAGCTTCAGGAACAAGCCGCCGACGACCCCCTGGTCCGCAAGGCGCTCGGCATCTTTCAAGGCCAAGTTCTCAATCGGGAGAAGTGACACATGCCACGTGGCTTCAGCGGAATGGGCGACCTGGTCCGCCAGGCGCAGAAGATGCAGCAGCGCCTCGCAGAGGTCCAGCAGGGCCTCAAGGAACGCATCGTCGAGGGCACCGCCGGCGGGAACATGGTCAGAGTCCTCGTCAACGGCCAGCAGGAGATCGTCGCCGTCAAGATCGATCCCTCCGTGGTTGACCCCAAGGACGTGGCGATACTGGAGGACCTGGTGCTGGCCGCAACGCGCCAGGGCCTCAAGAAGGCCCACGACCTGGCTCAAGAGGAGATGGGGAAGGTGACGGGGGGCGTCAATATCCCCGGCATGTTCTAAGGGAGAGCTTCGAGCCACGAGCGGCGAGCCGCGAGCTTCTGCTGACAAGGCTCGTGGCTCGGCGCTCGTGGCTCGCAGCTTCTTCGAGGGCGTTGCGTTGGCCGTCTACACCGAATCGCTGAGCCGCCTGATGGCCGAGCTTGGGAAGCTGCCAGGGATCGGCGCGCGCAGCGCCGAGCGCCTGGCTCTCCATATCCTCAAGATGCCCGAGCCGGAGGCCATGGCCATCGCCCAGGCGATCCAGGACGTCAAGCGCAACACCCGCCACTGCTCCGTGTGCTGCAACGTCACCGAGCAAGACCCGTGTGCGGTCTGCTCGGACAGCCGCCGCGACCGCACGCTCCTGTGCGTCGTCGAGCAGCCGCGCGACCTCCTGGCCATCGAGAAGACCGGCGCCTACCGCGGCCTCTACCACGTCCTCATGGGACGCATCGCGCCCCTCGAAGACGTCCACCCCGAAGACCTCACGATTGGCCTCCTGGTCCAGCGCGTCAGGTCGGCCGGCATCAAGGAAGTGGTGCTCTACACGAACCCGGACCTCGAGGGCGACGTGACGGCGCAGCATCTCGCCGCCGTGCTGCGCCCCCTGGGCGTGAAAGTGACCCTGCCAGCCCGCGGGATACCGACCGGCAGCCAGATCGAGTATGCAGGTGAGACGATGCTGCGGGACGCCCTGGAGGGCCGGCGCGAGATTCAGCGCTAGACAGCGAGCCGGTTTGCGCGTATACTACTGTCGGGAAGGCTGAGAGCGCCCGGGCCATCCCAGGCGCAAAGGAAGCCGGGCCCGGCGTGTTCCGCAACGGCCAGACCGGCGCACAGGAGGCACGGCCGATGCAGATGCGAATGGAAGCGCTCCTCCAGCAGCGGCCCGAGCTTCGCATGAAGCTCGCACCTCAGATCATACAATCCATCGAAATCCTCCAGCTCCCCATCCTCGAGCTCCAGCAGCGCCTCAAGCAGGAGCTCCTCGAAAACCCCGTGCTCGAAATGGCCGACCTTCCGGTCACGGAAGAGCAGCAGGAGCTCGCCGAGGAGCCGCCCCACGAGGAACGCGCCAAGAGCGAGCAGGAGTTCGAGAAGCTCCGCGACATCGAGGACATGGTCCACGACTACGGCTCGCAGACCTTTCGCCGCGTGGCGGACTCCGGCGAGACCGACCGCAAGTACGAGGCGATGCAGAACACCGCCGCACGCCCGATCTCGCTCCAGGACTACCTCCACGACCAGTACAGCCTCCTCGACACCCCGGACGACCTCCGCGAGGTGGCCGAGAACATCATCTACAACATAGACGACGACGGCTACCTCCAGTACCCCATCGAGGATATCCTGGAGTCCATGGATGGCCGCGCCACCCCCGAGCAGGCCGAGCACGCCCTGGAGATCATCCAGAACCTCGACCCGCCCGGCGTGGGCGCGCGCGACCTCAAGGAGTGCCTCCTCCTCCAGATGCGCCGCAACACCGACCACGCCCTCGCCCGCGAGCTCATCACCCGCCACCTCGACGACCTCTCCGCCAACCGCATCCCCAAGATAGCCAAGGACACCGGCCGCCCCCTCGACGCGATCAAAGAGGCCATCGAGTTCGTCAGCCACCTCAACCCCAAGCCCGGCACCGCCTTCGGCGCCGAGGTCTCCCCCTACGTCATGCCCGACATCGTGGTCGAGCTCGTGGACGGCCACTACGAGGTCAGGCTCGAGGACGACCGCCTGCCGAGGGTCTACATCAACACCGCCTACTCGCGCCTCCTGCGCGACGAGCGCACCACCGAGACCGCCAAGGACTACATCCGCAAGAAAATCCAGGCCGCACGCTGGCTCATAGAGTCCATCGAGCAGCGCCGCAGCACCCTCTACAAGATCGCCCGCGCCATCGTGGACATCCAGCAGCCCTTCCTCGAAAAAGGCGTCTCACACCTCGTCCCCCTCAAGATGCAGGCCGTCGCCGACGCCACCAGCGTCCACGTCTCCACCGTCTGCCGCGCCATCGCCGACAAGTACATGCAGACCCCCATCGGCATCTTCCCCCTCCGCTTCTTCTTCACCGGCGGCACCCGCACCACCGACGGAAGGGTCCGCTCCCGAAAGAGCGTCAAGGAGCTCGTCAAGCAGGTCGTGGAGGCCGAGGACAAGCACAACCCCCTCTCCGACGACGAGATAGCGGCCCGGCTCCAGGCCGACGGGCTCGACATCGCCCGCCGCACCGTCACCAAGTACCGCAAGGCCCTCGGAATCCCGTCCACCCGCCAGCGCAAAGCCTACTGAGCTCCTGTCCTCAATCGTCCTCGTCCCTCGTCCTCGACTCCTCTCCGCATCGAACCAAGGGAATCGAGGACAAAGGACGAGGACGAGGGACGAGGCCGATTGGAAGACCGACCCCTTGCCGCGGAGGAGGAATGCGATGCGCGGGCCACCCGACCCGAAGGGCACCTGGGCCAAGCTCACCGGGCGCAACGTCACCACATCCTACGGCTTCCTCTCCGCAGGCCGCTGGTTCCGGGTCAAGAAGGAGTTCACCGACGCCATCGGCGACCTCCACCCCGTGGGCGAGACCTGGCTCTTCGTCGGCGCCGCCTACATGCACTACGACGACGTCCAGTGCTTCTGCGTCTCGCTCGATGGGGAAGGGGAGTGGCGCTTCCACCTCATGGGCGACCCCGCCGCGCAGGGGCCGATCCTCCACGACCTTGAGGACTACATCGAGCCGGCGCGCTCGGGTTAGACGCACGGATTCCAAGGAGGGCATTGGGCGCATGCACGAGCTGGCGGCGTTGAGGTACTGCGTGGAGGTGCTGGCGGCGCGGGAGAAGGCGGACCCACGCCGCGCCTGGCACGCCGAGCCGCGGGCGAGACCACCGCGGGGCGCACGCCCACCCGCGCCTCCGTCGCACGGCAGGTCAAGAAGGCCCTCGCCGCACAGTTCCTGTCCGAAGTCGTCCGCGTCGAGCTCGGCACCACCAACGCAGTGCCCACCATCTCCTGGCAAGTTGACCAACAGGCCATCGCAGGGCTCGCCCAGCACCGCTTCGGCAAGACCATCCTCTTCACCGACCGCGACGCCTGGACCGACGAACAGATCGTCCTGGCCTACCGAGCCCAATCGAAAATCGAGGACGTCTTCAAGCTCATGAAACACCCCCAGTTCCTGCGCTGGCAACCCCAGTGGTGCTGGACAGACGCAAAGGTTCGCGTCCACGCCTTCTGCTGCGTCCTGGCGGTCACCCTCTCCTCCCTGATGCAGCGCCAGCTGGCCCGCGGCGGCCTACACCTGAACATCCCCAGAATCCTCGAGGAGCTTTGCGGCATCCACGAGACCACCCTCCTCTACCCGGGAGCCACCGGGCGACGTCCTATTGTTCACCACCTCGTTGCCCAGATCACCCCCACCCAAGAGAGCATCATCCGCCTCTTGGGCCTCTCCACCGACAACCTTTAGGTCCTACACGGGCGCTTCCTGCAAGCCCATTCCCCCCAAGGACTTACGTCCCCATCCGTTCCCTAACTAGTAAAGTCCGGCTAGTGTCACCAGTGTCGCCAGTGTGTGCACCTGTGTTTGAGGCCCCTAGCCCGCCCTCTGTCGGGGCTGATTCGCCCCTCTCCCACCCTGGTGCAACTCACGCCGCCACGGCTGACCGCCCGCTCCGCTTGCCGCTCCGCTAGGCCAACCCCCATCGCAAGGTGTGCTGCATCGATGGTGTGCCAGGTTGAAGGTCTGCCACGGATGAAGGTCGGGGGCGGGTCGGGATGGTGCGGCCTAAGCCCGCTCGCCCCTTCTGCCAGGGGCGAGCTAGGCAAGTGGGTGCGGCAAGGCAGCGAGGTCGCACACTCCGGCCGGGCGCAGGCCGCAGGAGTTGTCTTGGCCGCTCCGCTTCCTGCTGCCGCCCACCTTGTAGCGTCAGTGCTGCGACGGGGCTGCCCGCCGCCTGCCCGACGCGGGACGCGGCGGCGGGGCGGGAGGGGGGGCGGGCAGACGGGCCACAGGGGGTATGGGGGGCTGACGCTTCGAAGCCCCCCAAAGCGCGGGCCTGGGACGTAGAGCGTGGAAAGGTGGGGCCGGGGTGGATGAAGCCCAAGAATAATTTGTAAAAAATTG
>VGYW01000406.1 GCA_016872875.1 Planctomycetota bacterium
CCCCTGGAGGGCGTCCAGTTCCATCCCGAGTCGTTCCTTACGACCGAAGGGCCGAAGCTGTTGCGGAACTTCCTCGATATGTAGGGGCGGCGTGGCATGGCTCATTTCGCGGACCGGCTGGCAGAGGCGGTGGAGGCCAAGGGGAATCCGTGCGTCGTGGGGCTGGACCCGCGCCTGGAGGCCATCCCCGCCCCCTTGCGCAACCAGGTGCTCGGCGCGGCGCCACTCACCTGCGAGGGGGCCGCCGAGCTGCTCCGCGCCTTCTCGCGCGAGGTCCTCGACATCGTGGCCCCCAGGGTCCCCGCCGTCAAGGTCCAGGCCGCCTTCTACGAGCGCTTCGGGCCGCCGGGCTACCAGGCCTACGTGGACACGGTGGCCCACGCCCGGCGCGCCGGCCTGGTGGTCATCGCGGACGTGAAGCGAGGCGACATCGGCTCGACCGCCGAGGCCTACGCGGAGGGGCACCTCGGCGGCACGGCGATTGACGGCGAGGAGCTCTTCGACCTGGGGGCCGACGCCGTGACGGTGAACCCCTATTTCGGCCTGGACGGCGTGGAGCCGTTCATCAAGCACGCGGTGAGGCGGGACCGTGGCCTCTTCGTCCTCGTCCGGACCACGAACCCCAGCGCGGACCGCATCCAGAACCTCTCGTGCAAGGGCGTGCCCTTCTTCATGCGGATGGGGGCGCTCGTCCACGAGTGGGGCAAGGCGCACGTCGGCCTCTGCGGCTACAGTTGCGTCGGCGCCGTCGTCGCGGGCACCCAGCCGATCGACGCCGAGAAGCTCCGGCGGCTGATGCCGCAGGCGTACTTCCTCGTGCCCGGCTTCGGCGCCCAGGGCGCAGGCCCGTTGGAAGTCGCGCGGGCATTCGACCCGCGCGGGCGCGGCGCCATCGTCGCCGCATCCCGCTCCATCATCTTCGCCCACGCCGTCTCCCCCTACGATCGCCAGTTCGGCGAGGAGCGCTGGCGTGAGGCCGTCGCCGCCGCCGCCGACGCCATGGCCGCACAGCTCCGCACCGTCGCCGGCATGGGGTCGTAGCACCTGCTCCAGAAGTGGCCCGCCCCTCCGAGGCGGGAGGAATCCGCCTCGGAGAGGCGGGCTACGCGGGCACCCAACACAATGAGAACGCTCTCTTTCCTCATCGTCGCGGCCGCTTCGGCCCTTGCAGCCGAGCTGCCCGCCGGCTGGGAGCTGAAGGGGAAGTGCGAGGCCGAGGGCGCGAGGCTCACGGCCTCCGAGCCTGCCACCCTCACCCTTTCCGCCAAGGCCGGCGAATCCGTTGAGATCAAGGTGGCTCTTGGGAGGGTTGATTCCCCGCTCCTCGTCCGCGCGACGGACGCGGCGAAGGGCGCGGTCGAGCTGACCCTCACGGCCAAAGACCTCCCCCAGTCCCCCTGGCCGTGGAAGAAGGGCGTCGCGACCGACGCGGGCGTCGCCGTCCTGCTCCGCAAGGTTGGCGACCCGCCCCTCTTCAGCGATGTCTACTGGATTCGCCCCAACCCCCACTTCTACCACGGCGCCGACCTCAAGAAGGCCCTCGACAACTGGGACAAGTTCCCCGCCGCCACCCAGCACGCCCTCTGCGTGCGGCTCGACGTGTCGGAGACGGCCCTCGCCCTCTGGCTCGACGACCGCTTCATCGGCAAGGCCGAGCTTCGCGCGGAAAAAGTCACCGCCTTGCTCAAGCCCGGCCACGCCATCTGCGGCGGCTCGGCCACGAAGCTCGAAGTTCACCCGCGCTACGTCCCCATTCGCCTCGGCGGCTACCGCCGCGCCGGGCAGCCCGGCGCCCTTCAGGTGAAACCGCCCGCGGACACCGGCGGTGTCCCATTCCACATCGCGTCGCCGGCGGAATCCATTGACGTCGGCCTCTCCCGCTGGCTCGAAGAGGCGACCGGCCCCGACGATTTCACCGACGACTACTACAACCGCAGCGCCTTTGATGGCACCCCCGAGAGCATCATCCTCGCCGTGCCGACCGCCGACTACAGCCACGCCCATATCCTGTATACCGTGGACCCCGACCCCGCGAAGACGCCCGTGCTGACTCTGCGGCTGACGCGATTCCTCAAGGACTTCTTTGATTCGGGCGGGCGTGGCGACGCCTTTGCCGATTTTACGGCTCTTCAGGTCGAGCCCGCCGCGCCCGGCGCTCTCCGCCGGACTCGAGTCCCGCTTCCAAGCGGCCAAATTCATGATGTCCTCGATGAGAAGGGCATCTTCTGCGGGCGCTCGACCCAATCGCTCGACCTGGAGCTGACCAAGGAGCTAGGGCAGGTCACGAAGCTCAACCACGCCAACTACTCAGACAAGCCGCTCGGCAAGCCGAGTAGCGTGCGCATCTTCGCCCTCACACTCGAACGCTCCCCCATCCGCGTGCGGTTGGCGCCGAAGCACGCCGGCAACGTCTTCTATGCGAGCGAGCGGCCCGAGCTTTCGGTCAGCGTGGCCAACGTCTCCGACAAGAGCTTCCAGGGCGAGGCGGCCTGCGAGATTGCCGACTTCTACGGCGCGAAGCGGACGGCGAGCCAGAAGGTAGCTGTGGGGCCAGGAGAGACCGAAGTCGTCCGCTTCGATGTGAGCGGCCCGAAGCTCGGCTGGCTCAACGCGGACATTCGCGTGGCCGCCAACGGCGACACCGTCTGGGACACGACGACGAGTTTCGCCATCCTGCCGGCTGACACGCGGAAGGCGGGGGCGGAATCGCCCTTCGGGACCTGGTGGTTCCGCGATAGCCACATTGGGACGAAGAACGTGGCCGATGTCGCGCCGCTGCTCCAAAGGCTCGGGTTCCGACACGTCTGCCCCGGCGGCTCAGGGCCGTCGGGAGATGAGCTGGCGAAGCACGGCCTCTCGATCAGCATGCTGCCCAGCCTGATGCGGGGCAAGATCGCGGACACGGAGAAGGCGATTGACGCTGCGGTGAAGGCCCACCCCGATGCGAAGTGGGCGCTCATCTTCCACGAGCACGGCTTCGGCGAGCCGCTCGTCTTCCCGCCCGAGTTCCTCGGCCAGCCCGTGCCCAAGCTCAATGAGAAGCAGGAGGCGCAGTTCAAGTCGCTATGGGACCGTGCAGTTGAGACGAGCAAGCTCTACCGCGCGAAGTACCCGCAGATCAAGCTCATCTTCGGCAACAGTTCTTTGCCCTTCGCCGTGGAGTTCATGCGCCGCGGCTACCCGCGTGAGCTGATTGATGCCTTCGGGGACGAGGACCTCGGCCAGCTCATCATGCCCGAATACCCGCCTCAGGCGTTCAAGAGCATCTACTTCCAGCGCGAGTACCAGAAGCTCTACAAGTACGACGTGCCCGTGACCTCGACCTATGAGTGGCGCGGCCGCCCGACGACGCCCGGCAACCTGACGGAGCGGGAGCAGGCAGAGCTTTACGCCCGCGACTGCCTCCACGCCCTGGCCTACCGCATGCCGCACATCAACGTCGCGCTGCTCCACGACGTTGGCGATTCCTACTATTACAGCCGCTGGGGCGGCACGGGGCTTCTCCACCGCTGGCCGCTGCTGAACCCCAAGCCCAGCTACGTCGCCCTCGCCACCCTCACCCGCGAGCTCGACGGCGCAAAGTTCACCCGCTACCTCCCCAGCAACTCCCCGTCGCTCTACATCTGCGAGTTTCAGCGCGGCGACGAATGGGTCTACGCCCTCTGGACGCCCCGCGGCGAGCGCGAGGCCGCCCTGACCTTCGAGCGCGATGCCCGCCCCACCGTCACCGACTCGATGGGCAACGCCGTCGGGGGCAAGCTCCGCGTTTCAAGCCTCCCCATCTACCTTCGCACGCCGGCCAGGATCGTCAAAGCCGTCGCCGGCCCCACTGTCTGCGAGGCCCCGCCCGAGAGGGTCACCATTGTGGATGACCTCTGCGATGCGGGCAAGTGGACGCCAGTGGCCGAGCGCGACGAGGCGTTGGAGAAGGCGCACTTCGACTTTCCCCGCCGCCAGGGGAAGTTTGACATCGCCGTGAAGGATGTGGGCGGCGTGTCCCCTGTGGGCGGCGTGTCCCCACGCCGCGACACGCGGGACGGGGACGTCCCGCCCACAACAGATGCCCAAGAGGGCAAGGCGCTGGAGGTGAAGTTGTTGCCCCAGGCCGACGTGCCGCCCCTCTGCCCACGCTACCTGGTCCTCAAGCCGAAAGAGCCTGTGCCCGTGCCTGGCAAGCCCACGGCCATCGGCGCCTGGGTCAAGGGCAACTCGTCGTGGGGGCGAGTGATGTGGGAGTTCGAGGACGCCAAGGGCGAGCGGTTCTTCTCAATCTCCGCCAGCGAGGAGGGCTGGATGGTGGGCGACTGGAAGGCCCGCAGCTACATCAACTTCGACGGCTGGAACTACCTCCAGGTGAAGCTGCTGACCTGGTATGAGAGCGGCTTCTACGGCCCCGAGCGGTGCGACTGGCACTATACCGCCGAGGGCCGTGTGGACTTCCCCATCAAGCTCACCCGCCTCGTCGTCGAGCTCCGCGACCGCGTGCTCCACCTCACCGACCTCGTGCCGGTGCCCGACCCCGCCATCCGCCTGCGCGACCTTGGGGCCAGCTACGAATGGTTCCGCTTGTAGTGGGCCACCCATTCGCCGAGGAGAACCCTGATGACGGCGGCGAGCGGGACGGCGAAGATGACGCCGAGGAACCCGAGGAGATGGCCGAAGACCATGATGGCCAGGAGCACGGCCACGGGGTGGAGGCCGACCCGCCGGCCGACGATCCTGGGCGACAGGTACATGCCTGCAAGCGTCTGCCCGAACGCGAAGACGAGCACGACGCCGAGCGGCTTGAGCAGCCCGCCGTAGGGCACGAGGGCGAAGGCCAGCGCCGGCAGCATCCCCACCACCAGGCCCAGGTAGGGCACCATGTCCGCCATGCCGCCCGCCACCCCGATCAGCACCGCGAAGTCCACCCCGCAGGCCAGCAGCCCCGCCGAGTAGATGCCGCAGAGGGCCAGCGAGACGAGGAACTGGCCGCGGTAGAAGGCCCGGATGTTCGTGTCAATGTGGCCCAGCACGCGCAGGACAGCCTCCTTGTGGCGCGCGGGGATGAGCTCGCCGGCGCCCGCGCGCAGCGCGGGGAGGTCCGCAAGCAGGTAGCCCATCACCACGAAGAAGAGGACGAACTTGAAGCTGGCCACGACCAGGCTCAGGAGCGCGCCGAACACCGCTCCGAAGCCCTGGAGGAGCGAGGCCGAGATGTCCCGAAAATTGTCCCGCAGCGTCCTCGGGAGGTGTTCCAGCATCTCCTTGACCTGGACGCGCAGCTCGGTCGGGATGCTCTCCAGGGCGTGGTGGACCCGCTCGGCAAAGGTGTTGGGCTGAGCGTCCGGGTAGAGCGCCAGCTCGGCCTGGGGCACCACACGCTCGACCGTGCGGACGAGGTATGAGATGCCGAGAGCGAGCGTCCCCACCACGGCGGCCGTAAGGACGACCATCAGTGCGGCCACCACCACCCCGCGCGGCAGCCGCAGCTTGGCCTGGAGGAACTCCACGGCCGGGTTCAGGATGTAGGCCGCCACCGCCGCCAGCACGAAGGGCGCCAGCGTGCTCCGCACGAAGTAGACGAGGTATCCCAGGAGAACGGCGCAGGCCGCGGCCGCCAGGAACTTCACCCAGCGGCTGCGGAGGGCCAGCCCCAGCGACTCGCGCCCCGCCTCATCCGCCATGGTTCCCCTCTCGCCCGAGTCATTCCCGCAGGCAAGGAGGATGGTTGGATGGGTGGATGAGTGGATGATTGTCTGACACCCATCCACCCATCCATTCATCCACCCATCCTCGCTCGCACACGCGCGCGGCGAGGCTGACAGCTACCTCACGTCCGGCCCCGGCCCCCCCTCATCGTCCACCAGCAGCAGCAGCTCCTCGGTCTTCACCCGCTCCTGGTCGGAGTCCCGCACGACCATGACGCGGGTGGTGCCCCTGCGGAGGACTTCGAGGGTGGGCACCTTGATCCTGCCCTGGCACACCGGGCAGTGGAGCGTGTGGCCCGCGGCCCCGGCCTTCACGAGCATCCTGTAGTTGCACGCGCACACCAGCACGTAGCGCTCGGCCTTCCGGTAGAGCGACTCGTCCACCTCGCTCCCCGTGGCCGGCACGAGCAACTGCTGGAGGCAGATCGGGCAGCGGATCCGCAGCCCTGCCAGCCGAGGCTCCCCCACCAGGTGCTGGCCACAGGAGCACTCGAACTTGAACCGGTTCCCCATCGACGGCCTCCTTCCCCCGCAGAGTGCATCTTACCCCGCGCTGCCCTCGCTGTCAACAGGCCCCACGCCGCTCCTCGATCGTCCTCGTCCTCGTCCCTCGTCCCTCGTCCTCGACTCTTCCTCTGAGCCAAAGATGATCGAGGGCGAGGACGAGGGACGAGGGACGAGGACGATTGGGAGGGAACAAGCCCCACTTGACCCGCACTGGTCCACAGCGTACCATGCGGCGGATGGCGGAGGACCGTGGCAGCCGAACAAAGGAGCAGGACACCCGTGGCAAAGGACCACGTGAACGTGGCCGTGATCGGCCTGGGAATGGGGCGGCATCATCTGAAGGACTACCACGCCAACCCGCGCGCGCTGGCCGTGGCGCTCTGCGACGTTGATACGGCCCTCCTGGCCCAGTTCGCCGCCGAGTGCGGCATTCCCCAGGAGAACTGCTTCACGGACTACCGGCGGCTCCTGGCCGCCGCGAAGCGCCTTGAGCTCGACGCGGCGAGCGTGGCGCTCCCCAACGCCCTCCACGCCCCCGTGAGCATCGCGGCCCTCAACGCCGGCCTCCACGTCCTGTGCGAGAAGCCGATGGCCATGAACGTCCGACAGGCCCAGGCCATGCTCGACGCCGCACGCAGGAGCCGCCGCAGGCTGATGATCAACTTCTCCTACCGCTTCATGCCCCAGACGCAGAGCCTCAAGAGCTACATCGCCAGCGGGGCCATCGGCGAGGTCTACTACGGCCGCACCGCCTGGTATCGCCGCCGCGGCCTGCCCGGCCTCGGCGGCTGGTTCGGCCAGAAGGCCCTCTCCGGCGGCGGGCCGATCATTGACCTCGGCGTCCACCGCATTGACATGGCAATGTGGCTCATGGGCAGCCCAAAGCCCGTCAGCGTCTCCGCCAGCACCTACAACGTCATCGGCGCCCGCGTGGCGAAGGAGCAAGGCAAGGCGTTCGACGTCGAGGACATCGGCGGCGCCTTCATCCGCTTCGAGGGTGGCGCCACCCTCATCGCCGAGGCGAGCTGGGCGGGGTTCACCCAGAAACGCGAGGAGATGATCACCCAACTCCTCGGCACCAGGGGCGGCATCCTCCACTCCAACGTCAACGAGACGTATGAGTTCGAGGCCCGCGTCTTCACCGAGCACGACGGCGCGCTCTGGGAGAGCAAGCTCCAGCAGGGCCTGGGCGCCTGCCCCACCGCCTACCAGGAGTTCATCGCCGCGCTCCTCGAGGGCCGCGAGTCCATCGGCCCAGGCGAGCACGGCCTCGACGTCCAGCAGATACTCGACGCCATCTACAAGTCGGCCGCGACAGGCAAGGAAGTGCGGATCCGCGCTCGCTGATCCGGCTCTGTCCCCTCTCCCTTGGGGAGAGGGTTAGGG
>VGYW01000407.1 GCA_016872875.1 Planctomycetota bacterium
AGAAGCTGCACGAGGCCGCGAGGCGCTTCCCGTCGCGCCGTAGCGACGACATGTCGTACATCTGGCCGCCGCGCGGGGCGCGTCCGAGGCCGTGCACGGGGCTGTCGATCACCAGCAGCGTGTCGCGCCGGAAGGTGCCGAGATCGATCTGCTTGAAGACCAGCCGAGGCTTGTCGGCCCCCGTCTGGTCGTCCCAGTAGTAGAGGACACGTCCGTCCCGGCTCAGGACCGGCCCTCGAACCCGTGCCTCGTCGGACAGCAAGCGCAGGCTGAAGCGGTCCTCCAGATCGCACAGCAGGAACTCCATCTTCCAGTCGCTGCCGCGGCCGAGGCCGTTCTGGCGTTCGAGGACGCAACGGTGCGAGTCGGGCGTGAACAGGGCGAAGGACGAGTGCATGGCGGCGCAATGCACATCGTGGCTCGGGTCGCTCGTGACCTGGAACACTTCGAGCGCCGGTTCGGAGTGAACCGACAGCATTTCCGGACACGGTTTGGCTTCGCGAAACACGGCGCCGACGGCGTGCGGCATCACTTGGCCTCTTCCTTCCCCTGCGTCTCCCCGGCATCCTTGAGGAACGCATCGAAGGTCCAGGTCCAGTAGAGAAACCGCTGCCGGGCGACTGGATCGTCGGCCAGCTCGGCCAGGGCCTTGTCGCGCAGCGCCTTCATCCGGCCGACGACATCCGGTGTCCAGACTCTCGGGAACAGGTCCGTGGGCACGAACCAGCCGCCGCGGATCTTTACTCGGCGTGCCCTCCATTGGCCAGTCTCCCAAGCGTCGCACTGCAGACGCATGAGTTCCCTCGCGGTGTCGCCGGCCTTGCCGTAGAGCCGCCGGCACATCTCGTCGAGCACGGCATCCACGTCCAGGTCCGGGTTCCACAGCACCTTCATCCAGACATAGAGCGTGGGGGCCGTATTGGTCCACTCTCCCAGGTTCTCGCCATTGATGAACGTGCCGGCGGCGACGTCGCGAACGGCCTTGTGGAAATCGCGCACGACGTGCGGAAATTGGTAGGGCCCGTAGGTCCAGCCCACGCAGTAGTTCCAGATCGTCACCGGCTGGGACGCCTTCGATCTCCAATCGCGCAGGCGCTGGAGCGCTTCCTGGAAGTTCTCCGGCTGGGCATTCAAGGGCATCGGATAGGTGGTCATGGCGGCCATGACCACGAGGTTGTCAAGGTACTCGACGTCCTTGGGGCATTCCTGGTAGTTCCAGTAGGACAGGTAGATCACTTTCTTGTCCGGCCAGCGTTGCTTCACCGCCTCGCACATCCGCTTGACGAACAGCCCCATGATCAGTGATGGGCCGTCGATCCAGTCGCCGCCGCCCTTGGCGAAGGTTGCCTGGCAGGCGGCGCACTGGCACCCCACCGGCAGATCGGCCGGGGAAACGGTCACGCAACTGGGCGTGACCCAGGAGCAGCCCTCGCCCTTGTCCCATGCCCGCCGGCAGCCATCGAGGAGGAAGTCCAGCGTCTTCTGGGAACTGTAGCACAGGCTGTTGAAGTCCCGGGTGCCGTCCTTCTTGATGGCGAACATCTCCTTGTGCTGTTCGTGGAACTCCTTGGGGCGGCGGCCAAGGTTCTGCGGCTCGTGGACTTTGATCTTGTAAGGCCAACTGCAACCGCCTCGCACGAGCGGCAAGTAGGTCGCCATGTCGATCGCCTTGAGCCCGTCGGGAATGGCGCCGGGCGCAAATGCAAGCGGCTCCTTGTGGCCCGAGCGGGCATTCGACGGAAGTCTCCAACCATAGGCCGGATCGTATTCCCGCTGGCGGAACACGGGCTGGTCGCAGTAATGAGTGGGTGGGACAGCGAGCGTCGCGCTGCGTGTGATGGTCCGCCCGCCAACCTCGCTCGGCCAGTACCAGCGGACGCCGACGAACCGTTCGAGGAAGTCCGCCACGGCCCAGGCCGTGCCTTCGTTGCTCCAATATGCATACGACGTGCTTCCTGCTGGCAGTGCCTGCGTGCTGCCCACAAGATAGACCCGATCGGGGGGCCGTCTTGGCCTCGAAGCCCTCCACCGGGATCTTCGCGGCGGCGATGCCGGCCTGGCGCGACGCCTCGCCGTCGCCGATCACGATCGCCGCCTGGTCCGCAGCCGGCGCATTCGCCGCCACGGGCAGTTCCGCGCCCGTGCTGAGCTTGACCGACTCGACCAGTTCGGCCACCAGGGTCTTCAGGGTCGGCGTCGTCGGAGAAGCGACGTACACGACCGCGCATGGCTTACCCTCGCGCACGAGTTCCACCGGCGCGTGCTTCGGCGCCTCGAGCAGTTTCACCGGCATCAGGTCCGGCGCCTGGGCCGGCTCGCCCGCCCATGTTGCCGTCGTGAGTGCCAGCAGCGCCGGCAGAACGCAGTTCCGCATTCGCATCGCCATTCTCCTGTTTCCTGTCGCTCACTGTTTCCTATCAGAATCGTTACCGCGTCATCCCTTCGTTGTAGAACACCCGCCGGCTGGCCGGAGCGGTCTTCATGGCGACCGTCAGGCCCTGGTCGATCAGATCGCGCCCTTTCGCTTGCCGGAAGTTGGCCATCATGCGCTTGTGCCACGCCCACGGGCACTTCGGATCGGTCGGAGACTCGTACGGGAAGATCGCGCACTTGATCGCCGAGTTGTCGCCGACAGCGCTCATCTCCTTCCTCCCTTCCTTGCGGCTTCCGCAACCAGCAACAACTCGGACGTCAACGCCCCTTCGAGTCGCACTGTGATTCCCTCATTCATGAGCGTAAAGCCGTCGGCTTCAGCGGTCTGCGCAGAGCTGTCCCACGTGACACGATAGCGCCGGCACGCGTCGAGCCCGCGCAGCCGCAGCCGGTATTCAGGTTGCGAGGGATTGCCGAGCTGGAAGAGCCCGCAGATGGCACGGGTACGGTCCGCCGACGCCAGTTCCAGAACTCCCCAGCCCTGCGGTTCCGGTCCGGCGGCAACAGGCGTGTGATGGTAGATGCGGCCGGTGGATTGGAGGGGACGAACGAAGTCCTTGTAAAGCGACAGCCAGTGCTTGATCCGGCCGAGCAGCAGCGGGTTCCAGTCGGAGCCCATCGGCTTCAGGAAGCCGAACGTCGGCCGTACGAAGAGCAGGAGCCGCCACTGGAAATCCAGCTCCGCCGCAGTATGCCCGCTCTGCCCGCCGATCAGCCGGTCCACTGACTCGGGTGGCAGCGCCATGGTCATGCCGTTGGTGATCGTGAACGAGCGCGGCGCGATCTGCCAGTCGGTCACCCAGGTGTGGCTGAAGCGCCGCACCATGCCGATATCCGTGCGGCCACCGCCACCGGCGCAGTTCTCGAAGATCACCTTCGGGAAACGGGCGCGCAGGCGATCGTAGACGGCGTACTGGGCCTCGTAGTAGCGCCAGAAGTGGTTCTCGACGAAACCGTTCCGCTCGATGCGGCCGCAACCGTGCGTGTTGTAGTCCAGCCGGAAGAAATCCAGTTTGTACTCCCGGATGACCCGCGCGATCTGCTCTTCCATCCACGCCGCCGCCGCGGGGTTGGTGAGGTCGAGCATGCCGCCGATCTCCCGTCCGGCATAGTCGCGCATCAGCCATTCCGGATGCTCCTTGCAGGCAGCGCTTTCTGTGCCGATGCGCTCGGCGTCCATCCATAGCCCCCAGAGCATGCCGCGTGCTCTCACGCGTTTGCGGAACGGTTCGAGGCCCTTGGGGAAACGCTGCAGGTCCACCCGCCAGTCGCCCACGGTGGTCCACCAGTTGCCCCGCGGCTTCGCGTACCAACTGGCGTCGATGAAGAACACCTCCGCGCCCACCTCCGCCGCGCAGTCGATGGCGTGCCAGACTTGCTCCTCCGTGATCTCGATTTCCGGGCCGATCCCGCTCTCGATCCAACACCCGCGCCCGCGCGGCTGCGGCATGAACACCGTGGTGCGCAGGTGCTCGTGCATCGCCTGAACCGCGGCGTCCAGCCCGCCGAAGGTCATGCCGAGGTGCATTTCCGGCGTGCAGACCGTCTCGCCGGTAGCCAGCGTGCGCTGCGGCGCCGGACCGTGCAAGCCGGCGCGGAAGGCGAGGGACGCGGCGCCGTCGCTGGTGGCGGGAGGCGCGTCGAGATCGAACCGGAACTGATAGCCGCCGGACCAGGCGAACTGGCCGATGAAATGCTCGCCGGTGGCGTTGTTGCGCAGCACGAAGAGCGGGTGGCGATACCGGTCGCGCGGGTAGCGGCCTTCAATGACATAGCCGGCATCCGGCAGGTCCATCCAGCGGAAATCGCCCTCGTTGCCCCAGTGGGGGTTGGCCATGTAGCCCACGGAATAGAGGGCCGCGCCCGGCGCTAGCCGCTCGCGCCAGCGCGCCGTGTTCTGCAGCCGCCCGCTCCAGGTAGCCGCCGCGCCGATCGCCGCCGCCTGACCGCCGGTGTTGGTGACCTCCAGCCAGCGAGTCAGGATGGCGGTGTCGTCCAGGCCGGTATGCACCTTGACGGTCACCGGGCGGATCCGGTGACGGAGCGTCAGGATCACATGACGATCGAACGGGCGCCCCATGGCCGGCACCGGCTGATCCCTGCGTTTCACCTCCGCGCCGGCCCACTCCCAGTCCGACACCAGCAACTGCCCATCCATCTCCAGGCGGAAGGCATGCGTCATCTCGTCGCTACCCGTGGCCAACCGGCCGTCGTAGAAATTCACGAAGCCCGCGCCGTTCCAGCCGCGCCCGACAAACCGGCCGCCGGTGAGCGACTCCTCGTACGTCACGCTCCCCGATCGGTACGCGATCAGCGGCTCCGGGGTCTCCGCGATAATGACATCTGTCCACGATGCGCCTTCAGCAGCATTCTGCCTGGCTACGGCTCGAACACCCTTTGTTCTCTTCACTGGGTCATCTCCTTGTGTGGATTGTCCGTCATAGGCTCCGACCACACCGTACCGCCCCCTTCGCGAACGGCTCGACGCTCAGCACGCCGAGGCTGGTTCCCGGCCTCTGGCCGGCGGGCGGAGCGGGCGGCGCCTCGGGCCTGGCCTGGCGCTCTTCCCGCTACTTGCGGGCATAGTCCCGGAAGTTGGCGGGGTCGGCTTCCGCGGCCAGGGCGACGGTCTTCATCAGGCGCACAAGTTCGTCGCACCAGGCGAAGCTGTAGAAGCACAGCACGTCGTCGGGCTCAATCGTGGTCTTCTTCGGCCGCAGTTCGGCCAGGGCCGCGGCCGCGTAGCGCGGGTCGTGCATCAGGTCGTAGGCCTGGCACAGGCCGGCGTTCCCGCCGTAGCGGCAGGTATACTCCGCCTGGGCCAGCACGAAATCCCGCCGCGCCGCCGCGGCTACGGCTTCGCCATAACCACGAAGACGGCGAACTCCGGCGCCGTGTGCCTGCTGTACCGCGCCTTGAGATGCGGCACCTCGCCCACGGGCTGCGCCACCTCGGTCAGGTTCATGGGCAGGGCCAGGGGCTTGCCGTCGTAGGCGCCTTCGAGCACGGGCTTGCCGAAGTAGTTCTGCGCGTCGCGGACCTCGAACTTGTCGCCTGCTTTCAGGACGCAGGAAACGTCCGCCTCGGCCGCCGGCTTCTTGTCCCAGTTGTACACGATCACGTGTCCGCGGCCGGGCTCGTACTGGTTCGGCCGGACGAGGATCTTGACGCCGGTGGGATAGTCCTTCGACCACGAGCTGGCCTTGTCGAATCCGCTCGCGGTCTTCCAGCCCTCGAAGTTCGTGGTTACCTTGTCGAACACGAATGTCCTGAACGAGTTCTCCACGGCGGGGTCGTGCTGACGGCCGCCATAGTATCGGTTGTTGTCCCACTTGTACCCATCCTTCGTTCCCGTGGTCCATACGTGCACCAGCCGGTTCGGGCCGACGACCGTGTTGCCGGTGAAGGTGACGTTCTTCCACCGTTTCAAGTACAATTCGCGTTCGCCCGCGTCCCCGAGCACGAAGTAGTTGTCGCGCACTTCGAGCGACTCGCTGTCCACAGTGTAGTACTGGAGCTGGACCGATCCCTTGTGCTTGTCGTCCCGCCGCGCCCAGGCGAAGTTGCCGATGAGCTTGATGTCGGTCATCGGCTTCTTACCGGTCTGGAACAGGTAGTTCCACCACGGGTTGTCGAAGCAGACGTTTCCCTCGACCGTGAAGGGGCTGCAAGCGGAGGCGCCGCCGCTGGAGCCGCAGAACACGCCGCAGGTGAACTGGCGGAACTGGATGGTGTCCACGATGTAGTTCATGCCGGACTCGTTCTGCCCGTACATGGAACCACGCTCGGCGAAACCCGTCCCCGGAGCGGAGTAATTCCCGTTTGCCCAGCAGATAATACCGTTCAGTTCACCGCCCGGCGAGGTATCCCTCCAGAAGCCAGGCGCGGGATGGCCGCCGTCGTGAACGATCACGTTGATCCACTTGGAGCCTTTGCCGTAGATATTCCCGGCGAACGACCGGTTGAGAATGTCCGTCGAGTCGTTGCTGATCTCCAGCCCCCAGAGCCAGGTGTGCGCGCCTTTGTGCGTCACGCCGCCGTTGATGGTGGCGCGCTCGCCCGGGCAGGCGCGGACGACGATCGGCTTCTCCGCCGTGCCCGTCAGGGAGATGGTGTAGGAAAAAGTGCCGCCCGTGCCGTACCTTCCGCCGCGCACCCGTGCGACGCTGCCGGGACCGAACTGATGCTTGCCTTCGAACACCGAGGCCAGATCCCACGGCGACTCGACCGTGCCCTTGTTCTCCGCCTTGCCATCCGTGGCCACCACGTAGTGGGCCGCCTCCTTGAGCCACGGCACCTTCGCCTCGTTCCACCTCGCCTTGAACGGCGCCACGGCTGCGGCACCCGCCGCCGTCGCGGCTGCCGGTTCGTCCGCCGCCGGCGCGGCCAGCATTCCTCCCGTCACGGTCATGGCGGCCAACACGGCCAGAACTCCTGCGCGCTTCATCGTCATTCCCTTCGGTCGTGTCAGCGGGAATCCAGGCGTTCGATCTTCCGAGCCCGTATGTACACAAGCGCGAACTATACACGATCGTGCAGCGCACTTCCAGCTCTCTCTCTCGGTCTTCCAGCGGCCCCCGGCGAGCGACCGCAATCGAACACCGTGTCCTGCGTCAGGTGACGGAGCGCAGCCTGCTTCTTGCGCGACACGCGACACTCCATCCCAGCGCCGGCGCGGGCACGGCTTTGCCATGACGACGAAGACGGCGAACTCCGGCGCCGATGATGACCGGGGTTTCGGTCATGGCTTTCTCTTTCCCATTGCCCTCCCTCTCCCGTCTTCTCTCTCCCCTCCCAATCCGCACAGCCCAGTGCAAGGAGTGCAGACGGACGAAGCGTCGCGGTCCAGGCTGGTGTCCCCAGAGCACGCAGGACTGCACGCTCCCCGAGCCCGCCACGTAGGCCGTCATCGAAGGGAGCGTGCTTACCGTGAGGGACATTGACATCTCGACGGTTGTCGCGCTAGAGTAGGCGCGGACACGTGACGCGAGTTCCGCAAGGGCGAAGCTTGAAAGGGGTTTCCAGTGTCTTCGACGCGTCTGCCAACCGGAATGACTGCACTCGTCTTGGTCTGCATCGGCGCAGCAACCGGTGCGCAGGAGGAGTACCTGGTCG
>VGYW01000408.1 GCA_016872875.1 Planctomycetota bacterium
GACGCCGAGCGGGTGACCAAGCCCAAAGCCGCCCACGCGGCACCCGCCACCCCCGCGCCCGAAGCGCTGAAGGCATCTATTCTGGACGGCGTGGACATGTCGCCCGAGCTCGACGCCGCTGCCTACCGCAAACGCCTCAAGGCGGGACAGGAGCGAGTCCGCGAGCTCGAATACGGAATCTACCGCCGCCGAGTCCCCGTCGTCATCGTCTTCGAGGGCTGGGACGCCGCGGGCAAGGGGGGGAACATCAAACGCCTCACCCAGAACCTCGACCCCCGCGGCTACACGGTCATCCCCATCTCCGCGCCCAACGACGCCGAGAAGGCCCACCACTACCTCTGGCGCTTCTGGACCCAGATGCCCAAGGCCGGCCACATCGCCATCTTCGACCGCTCCTGGTACGGCCGCCTCATGGTCGAGCGAGTCGAGGGCTTCTGCTCCGAGGCCGAATGGAAGCGCGCCTACCGCGAAATCAACGACATGGAGCAGCACCTCGCACACTTCGGAACCGTCCTCCTCAAGTTCTGGCTCCAGGTCAGCAAGGACGAACAGCTCCGCCGCTTCAAGGAGCGCCAGCGCCTCGTCCACAAGCAATGGAAAATAACCGACGAGGACTGGCGGAACCGGGAGAAGTGGGACCTCTACAAGGCCGCGGTGGAGGAGATGCTCTTCCGCACCAGCACCCCCTACGCCCCCTGGACCATCGTCGAGGCCAACTGCAAATGGTTCGCCCGCATCAAGGTCCTCGACACCGTCATCGCCGCAATCGAGCAGCGCCTGAAGGCCTGAGGCAGCGTAGGGCGTGCATACCTGCACGCGGAAGGACAGAGCAACGTGCTCAGCAAGGGGCACGGTTGAGCATGTTGGCAAGAGGTACCCAAGGCGCTATACTGAGCTTGGCGGACGGAGCGAGATTTTCCCATTGGCGGCCAGGAGGACACCGCATGCGCGCCAAGCACCGGGACGCTCTCGAGGCAAGGACACCGAGCCCAAGGCCGAAAAGGGGGACCTCGGCTACGCTGGCCCAGACAGCCCACGCCTTGGAGCTCTCTCAGGCCAGGACAATCAAAGTTGCGGTCTCCGTGCTTTCGAGAATCACAAGCAAGCTGACCAAGGGCTCCAAGCTTGTCCTGAGGGACAAGGACGGCCACGAGGAGGAGATCTGGCTCCCCGCCCTGGGGCTTGGTGAGGACGAGGGTGCGAGCGCCAGCGATTGAGATGTGCGCGTGCGAGCCTGCTCTCTTCGCCCCCACCGACCTTGCGTCGGTGGAGCGGTGGATTAGCAACTAGACCAGGGGGCCACCCCCCTCCCCCTCTCCCTCCGCCCGCCGGCCGGCGGGCGGAGGGGGAGGGGGGTGAGGGCCGTTACGGTAGTTGCCAATCCTTCGCCCCACCGAGGCAAGCTCGGTGGGGGCGAGGACGTGGGCCCGCGGGATTCTTGCGCTGTAACCGTTTACCCGGGGTGTTGCTAGTCTTGTCTTTGCTCCCCATCCCTGCAAGCGGGGAGGGGAACGGGGGGAGAGGCCGCCGGGGCGAGGCCGACACCCCCCGTCTTCCCCGCTCGCCGCGGAGCGGCGAGCGGGGAAGACGGGGGGTGAGGGACCCGGCGTGCCCCGCGGCCTCTCCCCCCGACCCCCTCTCCACTCGGTGGAGAGGGGGAGCAGAGGGACGGGCTGAACGGTTACCTTGCGCTATCGCCAATAATGCCGCTCGGTGCTGCGGTACTGGATGGCTTCGGTGACGTGCTCCGTGCGGATGCGCTCGTCGCCCGCGAGGTCGGCGATGGTGCGGGCGACCTTGAGGATGCGGGTGTAGGAGCGGGCGGAGAAGGCGTGCTTCGCCATCGCCATCTCGAGAAGCGCCTCCGTGTCGGCGTCGAGCTGGCAGTGCTTGGTGATGTGGCGGTTGGTCATGCGGGCGTTGGTGCTGATGGGGCCGCCGCCGAAGCGCTTGAGCTGGCGCTCGCGTGCGGCGGCGACCTGCGCGCGCATCTCGCAGCTCGCCGAACCAGGGCGGCGGTCCCGAAGGTCGCGGTAGGGCACTCGCGGGACCTCGATGTGGATGTCAATGCGGTCGAGGAGCGGCCCGCTGATGCGCGACATGTAGGTGCGAATCTGCATCCCGGTGCAGCGGCAGTCGCGCTGGCTGTCGCCATACCACCCGCAACTGCACGGGTTCATCGAGCCGCAGATCAGGAGCTCTGAGGGGAAGGCCACGTTCATCAGGGCGCGCGAGATGGTGACGGTGCCGTTCTCGATTGGCTGGCGGAGGGTTTCGAGTGTCGAGCGGCTGAACTCGGGCAGCTCGTCGAGGAAGAGGACGCCTTTGTGTGCGAGGCTGACCTCGCCTGGGCGCGGGTAGGAGCCGCCGCCCACGAGGGCCGCCGTGCTCGCCGTGTGGTGCGGGTCGCGGAACGGGCGGGTGGCGACGATGGACTGGCCGGGCGGCAGCTCGCCCGCCACGCTGTGGATTTTCGTCACCTCCAGGGCCTCGTCGAGCGTGAGCGGCGGGAGGATGGTCGGGATGCGCTTGGCGAGCATCGTCTTGCCGCTGCCGGGCGGGCCGATCATGAGGACGTTGTGGTGTCCTGCGGCGGCGACGGTGAGGGCGCGCTTCGCGTGCTCCTGGCCCTTCACGTCGCTGAAATCAACGTCGTACTCAGCCGTCTGGCTCAGGATGGCCGCGAGGTCCACCCGCTTCGGCTCGAGGATGAGGCGGTCGGTGACAAGGCCCGCCGCGTCGTCGAGCGTGCGGACGGGATAGACCTTGAGGCCATCCACGACGGCGGCCTCCGCCGCGTTGGCGTCGGGCACGATGAGGCCGGCCGCCCCTGCGTCGCGCGCCCCGAGGGCCATCGGGAGCACGCCCTTGATGGGGCGGACCGTGCCGTCGAGGGCGAGCTCGCCCACCATGGCGAAGTCGCCGAGGCGGACGGGGTCGAGCTGCTCGTCGGCGGCGAGGAGGCCGATCGCGATGGGGAGGTCGTAAGCGGGGCCTTCCTTGCGGGTGTCGGCGGGCGCGAGGTTGATCGTGATGTGGCCGCCAGGCCAGCGGTAGCCGCAGTTCTGGATGGCGGCCTGGACGCGCTCGGCGGATTCCTTGACCGCGGCGTCGGGCAGGCCGACCGTGGCGAGGTAGCGCAGGCCGCGGGCCACGTTGCACTCGACCTCGATGGGATAGGCGTCAATCCCCAGAACGCCGAATGACGCGACCTTCGCGAGCATGGCCTTCCCCGTGAGCTGAGTGCAAGAGGGATGATACCCATGCGCGCCCGTACGTGTCAAGCCCCATCCCTTCTTCGTCGTCCTCGTCCCTCGTCCTCGTCCTTCGTCCTCGACTCCCCTGGTTGGGGGGGGAGAAGAGTCGAGGACGAAGGACGAGGACGAGGGACGAGGACGATTGAGGAGGGGGGCACGACCCTTGACACGGTTCGCCGCGCAGGGTATCTCTAGTGCAGCTACGTAGGCAGAAGGAGCCGCATGGGCGTAGCGAGCATTCTGAACCACGTGATTGGGCCGGTGATGCGGGGGCCGTCGAGCTCGCACACGGCCGGGGCGTTCCACATTGCGGCCATGGCGCGCTCCCTGCTCGGCGGCGAGCCGGTGGCGGCGTCCTTTGCCTTTGACCCCGATGGCTCTTATGCCAAGTGCTTCCATGCCCAGGGGGCCGACCTGGCCTTCGCCACGGGCCTCCTCGGTTGGCCCATCACCGACGACCGGTTCCCCCACGCCCTTGAGGCCGCGGCCAAGGCGGGCATGCAGATCGGGTTCGCCACCCGGTCCCTCGATGGCGCCGACCATCCGAACGCGGTGGAGATCGAGCTGTCGGCCGCGGACGGCCGGCGGCTCGCGGCGCGGGCCAACTCCGTGGGCGGCGGGGCAGTTGAGTTCGTGCGGCTGGGCAGTTGGCCCGTGAGCTTCACGGGCGACGCCTGGGAGGTGGCGGTTGAGGCCGAGCCCGAGGCGGTCGAGCAAGCCCTGGGGCTTCTCTGTGCCGATGGCGCGATGATGGGGGAGGGCAGGAGTGCGGCCGGCGATGGCGTGGCGCTGCTGTGTGTCCGCCGACGCGCGCCATTGACGCCAGACACACGCGCGCGCTTGGCGGCGCTCCGGGGCGTCCGAGCAGTGTGGGCGTGCGAGCCGATGTTCCTGGTCGCGCCGGGCGAGCCGAGCTTCGCGTCGGCCGCCGAAGCGGTTGCTCTCAGCCTTCAGCGTGGCATCTCGCTTGGGCAAACTGCTCTAGACTACGAGGCCCGGCTCCTTGCGCTGCCCGAGCGCGACACGCTGGCCGAGATGGGGCGGCGGCTGGACATCATGGTGCGCGCCGTCGAGCGCGGGCTGGACTCGCCGCCGCCCATGCGGCTCCTTGGCCCGAGCGCGGGCAGCGTGCTCCAGGCCGAGCGCGCGGGTCGGTTGGCCGCTGGGGGCCTCCACGCGCGTGCCGCGGCGCGCGCGCTGGCTGCCATGCACGTGAGCAGCGGCGGGGGGGTTGTCTGCGCCGCGCCCACCGGCGGCTCGGCGGGCGTGCTGCCCGGAGTGCTCGCCACCCTCATCGAGGAGCTGGGCGTCAGCCGCGAGCGAGCGGTCCTGGCGCTCCTCGCGGCGGGCGCGATCGGCGTGGTCGTGGCGAACCGAGCGACGTTTGCGGCGGAGGTGGCGGGCTGCCAGGTGGAGATCGGCGCGGCAGGGGCCATGGCCGCCGCTGCCGTGGCCGATGCCGCGGGCGCGAGCGCGGTCCAGGCCGCCGACGCTGCGGCAATCGCCTTCCAGAACTCGATGGGCTCGGCCTGCGACCTCGTGCAGGGGGTGGTGGAGATTCCCTGCCACACGCGCAACGCGGCCGCGGCCGCCAACGCCTTCCTGTGTGCAGACCTGATCCTGGGCGGCTACGCCAACCCGATCCCGCTGGACGAGACGATTGACGCCGTCTACGCCACAGGCCGCATGTTGCCCGCTGAGCTCCGCTGCACCGCCCTCGGCGGCCTGGCGGCGGCCCCGTCCGCTCGCGCCTTGAGGCCCATCCAGTCCCGGGAGGGGATGGATGGATGAATGGATGGATGGATGGGTGGATGGGTGTCAGGCAGTCATCCATTCATCCACCCATCCAATCATCCCCCTTGGGCTTGACCAAGTGCCGCCATGGGAGATATGATGCCCGACCGCACGTTGCGTTTCCTCTCCGCCCGCGATGTGGCCCAGGCCCTGCCGATGGCGGCGGCGATTGAGGCGATGAGGAGCGCCTTCCGCCAACTGTCGGACGGGCAGGCCGTGGCCCCGCCCCGCATCTACATCGAGGCCGCGCCCATTGCCGGCAATGGGCTCCCGCCGCACGGCGATGCGCTCTTCATGCCCTCCTACATCCCGGCCGAGGGGCGGATGGGCATGAAGATCGTCACCATCTATCCCGGCAACGCGGCCCTCGGCCTCCCGCTCATCCAGGCCATCGTCGTGGTGCTAGACGCCGCGACGGGCGCGCCGCTGGCGGTCATGGACGGCGCGTCGCTCACGGCGATTCGCACGGGCGCGGCGTCGGGTGCCGCGACCGACCTGCTTGCGCGGCCCGATGCGGCGGTGGCGGCCATCTTCGGCGCCGGCCCGCAGGCCCGCACCCAGCTCGAGGGCGTGTGCGCCGTGCGGCCGCCCCGCGAGGCGCGCGTCCACGACCCCGACGCAGGGCGTGCCGCCGCCTTCGCCGCCGAAATGGCGGAGCGGCTCGGCATCGCCGTGAGCGTGGCCGCTTCGCCCTCTCAGGCTCTCGCGGGAGCCGATGTCGTCTGCACGGCCACCACCTCCCGCGAACCGGTCTTCTCCGACTCCGACATCGCCTCCGGCACGCACATCAACGCCGTCGGCTCCTACAAGCCGCACGTGCGCGAGGTCCCCGAAGAAACCGTCTGCCGCGCGCTGGTAGTGGTGGACCATCTGCCCGCGGCCCTGGCCGAGGCGGGCGACCTGCTGATCCCGATTCAGAAGGGCCTCATCGGCCCCGAGTCCATCCACGCCGAGCTAGGCGAGCTCATCGCCGGCCGCAAGCCCGGCCGCCAGTCTCCCGCTCAGATCACCCTCTTCAAGTCCGTCGGCATCGCGGTCCAGGACCTCGCCGCCGCCTGCGCAGCCCTCGCCAACGCCGAACGCCTGGGCCTGGGCACCGAGGTTCCGCCCTAAGTCGGGTTGACCTTCGCGGGCCTGGCGGCTACCATTGAGCAGAAGAGGCCGGACCGGTTCTCCTGAAATCAGCAATCAGCAGTCAGCAATTCCTTGAGGAGCTGCTATGGGCGAGGAGCTTTGGGGCGCGCAGGACGCGCAACTGGTGGAGCAGGCGCGGGCGTCGCGGGACCGCATCCTGGCCGAAATCCGAAAGGTGATCATCGGACAGGAGGACCTGGTGGAGCAGGTGCTCGTGGCGCTCTTCGCGGGCGGCCACGTGCTCATGGTGGGCGTGCCGGGACTGGCGAAGACGCTGCTCGTCAGCACGCTGGCGCGCACGCTCGCGGTCGGCTTCAAACGCATCCAGTTCACGCCCGACATGATGCCGTCCGACATCACGGGCACGGACGTGCTGGAGGAGGACCACGCGACGGGGCGGAAGCAGTTCGTCTTCGTCCGAGGCCCGGTGTTCACGAACCTCGTGCTGGCGGACGAGATCAACCGCACGCCGCCGAAGACCCAGGCCGCGCTCCTGGAGGCCATGCAGGAGAAACACGTCACCGTCGGCCGCACCACCTACCCGCTCGACGAGCCATTCATGGTCATGGCCACGCAGAACCCGATCGAGCAGGAGGGCACGTATCCGCTGCCCGAGGCGCAGCTCGACCGCTTCATGTTCATGGTGTGGGTGGATTACCCGAAGGAGGCCGAGCTGAAGGAGATCATCAAGGTCACGACGGCGGGGCGTCTTGGCGAGCCGCAGCCGGTGCTCGACGGGCCGGCGGTGCTGCGGCTGCGCGAGGCCGTGCGGCTGATCCCGATCAGCGACCACGTGCTCGACTACATCGTGCGGCTGGTGGAGGCGACTCACCCGAAGGACGCGGCGGCGCTGGAGGCGAGCCGCAAGTACCTGGCCTGGGGCGCCGGCCCGCGGGCCGGGCAGTATCTCTCCCTGGGGGCCAAGAGCCGCGCGCTCCTGCGCGGCAACCTCCAGGCCACCATCGCCGACGTCCGCGCCGTCGCCCACCCCGTCCTGCGCCACCGCCTCGTGACCAACTACACGGCGTTGGCGGAGGGAGTGGGTACCGACGACGTGGTGGACGCTATCCTGAAGGCAGTGCCAGAGACGAGGAGTTGATCCGTGCCGCGTGCCGCGTCCCGCGTGCCAAGAAGGGACAGATCCTGGCCTTCATCTGGGCACGCGGGACGCGGCACGCGGCACGGTCGGACAGATCACGGGACCCCTGATGACCGGTATGCGATTCCTTGATCCGAAGATTCTGCGTGCCGTTGCGAACATCGAGCTTCGCGCGCGCCTGCTGGTGGAGGGGATGTACGCCTCGCGGCACCGCAGCCCGTTCTACGGCTTCAGCGTGGAGTTCG
>VGYW01000409.1 GCA_016872875.1 Planctomycetota bacterium
GGGAGCCCTGGGACAAGGCCAACCTGGCATAGAGCCCCCAACGGGGGCGATTCAATCGCCCTGAAACGCCCCCTTCGGGGGCTTATGCCGTGCGGGCGCCCGATCCCAGGGCTCCCGTTGGTCGCCCCTTCGGCTCCGCTCAGGGCAGGCTCTGGGCTACGGCTGGCTCGCCCGCATTCGCGGGCTACGGCGGCCGGAGATGTGGGCAAAGATGAGCCTGGGCGGGTGGGGCCTTGGACTACGCACGGGAGAGGGCTCCGCCCGGAGATGGGGCCTTGTTCCGTGGTACGAGCGGCGCTCGAAGGGCGGCGAAGAAGGCCCCTGAACCAGGCCGATGAAGCCGCCCCGCCGGGACGCGAGAAGCCCGGCAAGGAGTAGCTGCGAGCAGCGAGCCGCGAGCGGCGAGCCAGAAGAAGGGCAGAGCATTCTCTGGCTCGTGGCTCGAAGCTCGTAGCTCGGGGCTCCCGTGGCCGGCCGGCGGCCACGCCACCCCTTGATCGAGCGCGGCTCGGAGGCGGCCGGCGAACGGCATAGCCAAACCCGCCGCGTCGGGCCGCCGTGCATGTTCTTTGACAATTCGGTTGCCCTCCCGGAGGCCAAGGCAGCCTTCGGGGGGGCGCTCTTCGCGCACCGCGGGCGGGTGAAACGAGACTTGCGGAGTTGAACAACTCCGCAAGTCTCGCCCCCGCCCGACGCCCTCAGCCGCCGCACGGGGAAGCCCGTCTCGAAGGAGGGCTTCAACGCCCAGACGGACCTCCGCCTACGCCGCCACCCGCGTGCTTGCTCCGCTGAAAGCTCACGGCCCGCATCGCCGACGCGCGCCGCCTCCCGGTGCGGGCCTTCCTCTCGACCCCACGCAGGGCAGCCGGCAGTGAGGACGCGCTCGCGGAGCGCGGAGATCGTTGAACGTCGTTGAACGTTGAACGTCATCGAGGCGCGGCAGCCCAGCCCGCCGCCTCAGGCATGGGCACCAGGGCAAGAGAGGTGGAGAGCGGGTAGTTGCAGGTGCAGTGTCTGGCGAGGTAGAAGGCGTTGAGGAGGCCGCCAGCGGGGAACAGGCCGCCCTGGCAGCCTGAGCGGGTGCCTCGGAGAAGAGTGCGCTGGCCCGTGGCGAGGTCAAAGAACGAGGCTTGCCCGTCGCGCATGGTGACGATGTGCTCGCCCGCAAAGGGCCGGGCACAGCCCCTGGGGTCTCCCCAATGCCGCTTCAGAAGGAGGCCGGTCTGAGGGTCGTAGACCTCTCCACCGTGGGTGATCAGCAGGCGGGGGAGCAGGATGGGTGGCTGGGGCGCCACCCAGGTGCTGGGCGGATTCTGACAGGGGATGCTCTTGGACCAGAGCGTCTCATCAGTCTTGCCCTTGAGCGCCGCAACTGTGCTTCGACCCACCGTGAGCAAGAGGATGTCGCTCGCATCGCAGTACGTGAGCCGAGGGGGGAGAGGCGGAGGAAGCCTTCTCTTGGGCTGCTCTTGGGGCGCTTCTGCGGTGGGTTTCACAACGGTTCCCCAGAGCTTCTTGCCGCTCTCGGCGTCAAGGGCAACAATAGCGGCTTCCTCTGTCTTCGCGTCATCTCTCTTCTGCGGAGAGTCAACGCAGAAGACCCTGGCCGCGCCCACGGCGAAATCCGCGAGTTGAGGGTGTGAATGCCGCCATCCGATGGCGCCGCTGTGGCGGTTCATACACAGGAGGTCTCTGCCGGCTGTGCCGATGAGGTGGTCTCCCGATATGCGGATTTCCCGCCAGGGCGCTCGCTTCCCCTCTGCCTCCGGCACGAGCACCGCCCCCATTCTTGCGCCGGTTGCCGGGTCGAGCCGCATACACTCGTGGCCAGAGGCGATGTAAACGGCATCCTCGACAGCAACGCAGTTCCCCGGCGACGCGACGGCGGCTGTCCAGAGTTGCCTGCCGGTATAGATGTCTAGCGCGTGCAATTCGTTCCTGCCTCGAAGGAACATGCGTCCCGACGAGATCAGGGACGGGAACGTGCCCTCGATTCGGTCCGCCGCCCCGCCGAACCAGAGGACTGCAAAGGGTGGCTTCGCGAGGCGGTCCCTTGACGTGAAAGTGTTGCCGGGGTCGCCAGACTGATGTGTCCAGTCCGCCGCGCCCGTCAAAGCGCCGGCGCGGGTCAGCAGTGTCAGCTCGCCCGCTCTCTCCAGGGTCGCCCCGGCGAGCTTCGATTCTGCTACTCGTCCCGACAAAGTCGCATGTTCCTGCTCGGAGAGCGGCAGGACGGCTGTTCCTCCGTAGGGACGCATTGAGGCAAACAGCCTTTCGAGGAGCGCTTTCCCCCGCCGCCCTCGAATGTCCACAGGATTCTCGCAGACCGCCAGGCTCGCCAGATAGGGCGGGAGCTCCAGCGACGGCAGGTCGCCCGACAGGACGTGGACCCGCGTGCCATACAGCTCCATCGCGCCAAGCCTGCGACGCGCGGCATCCGCTTTGGCCGCGTCCGGCTCCAGAGCGAGGACGTAAAGGTCGGATTGGCGGGCTAATTCCTCAGCCAACCGCCCCGTCCCCCAACCAAGCGCCAGGCAGTAGCCCGAGGTTATCCGCGTCCGATTGAGGATATCCTTGGCGCGCTCCGTCCACTCGTCGGCAGCGGCGGGCAGTTCGCGCTTCGGTATGGCATGCACCCTGGCCGCGGCTTTCTGGCCGCCAAAGCAGTACAACGCGCCTTCCTCGGTCACAACGAACAGCTTGCCGCTCGCGGCCAGCATCCGCGAGGGCCTGCCTTCGACCTCGGCCTTCCACGAGCCCTTTGGCTCCTGGCCCTGCGTCGGGACGTCCACTGCCGCGACAACCCCAGGGCCGCCCGCATAGAGCCGCCCGCCAGCCTTGATGTGCACCTTCAGGCTGGAGGAGAAGCTCCAGAGCGGCTTCAGACTCAAGGTCTCCCACCGCACGGCGTACTCTGCCTCCCCCAGCGTGTAAGTGGGAACCCAATCTCCCGGCTGGGCGATGTCGTAGGCCACGATGTCTGCATAGCTCAAGTTGGATGGCTGCGGGCCTCGTGCCCTGCGGATGAAGTTCAGCGGCCGGGAGTAGTAGATGGCCTGGTCAGTGAGCACCACCTCGCGGAAGGCGCCCAGCTCCTTATCAGTTGCAGGATCGAGCTGAAGCCTCGGGCGGGTGCCAAGGACATGAAGCTCGGCCGGGCTGACGCGCCCCATGGGCGAGACATACGTAACGGGGGGACTCCTCCGCACGCGGATCAGCCGCTTGCCATCACGCTCCACCGTCTCGCCGGGGCGCCCCTTCATCCAGCGCTCGACGGCCTCCACAGGGAGGTTCGCCAGGCGCGCGAAGTCTTCCGCCCCGACCAGCTCAGCGGGTTCCGCTCCTCCGCCCGGCGCGGAGGCATCGGGACCCAAGCCATACATGCTGCCGCCCAGGAAGAGGTATCTGCCTGTCGTGCAGGCGTACCAGCAACCCTTGGCCAAGGCCATGCGACCGCCCCAGCCCGTGGAGTAAGGCTCCATCAGCCCGGTCTTTCGATCAAAGAACCCCGGGAGCGCCCTCCCGCTCGGAACCACCAGCTTCTCCCCAGCGACGGTGAGGTATCCCTGCGGCGACAAGCCGGTATCCCACTTGCCTCCGTGGTCATTCAGCCCATTCTTGATAAGGCTGCACTGCGTATTGCGCCAGAGCCGTCTGCCGGTCCGGGCATTCACTGCGTAAACGCACACCCCTTCGATGGGCCAAATGCCCGTGGCGAAGTAGACCGTGCCGTCGGCCAGCACCGGCCCGCCGCGGGCGGGCCAGCGCGAGATCAAGCGGCTGTTCCCGATGAACTTGTGGGGTCCGCGGCCCGGCGGCAGGCCATCGAACCTCCAGAGCAACTTCCCAGTCTTTGCCTCCAAGCAGTAGAGAAACCCGTCGTCGGCGACGAAATAGAGCCTACCCTCCCAGGCTAGCGGCGCGAAGCGCACAGGCCCTTCCGCGTGGAAGGTCCATTCCTCCTCCCCGGTGTCGGCATTCAGCGCGGTGACGCTGTCTGTCACCATAGAGGGCAGGAACATCCTGTTGTCCATGACGACCGGCTCGTAGGAGGCGTCGAAGCACACACGGAGGTCATCGGGAAACGCGGGCCGAGGCGGCGGGAGCTCGCGTTTCCATTGAAGGTGCAGCTCGGCGGGGAGTTCGAGGGAGGAGGCGCCGGTGCGGCTTGCGTCGTGGCGCCACATCGGCCAGTCGGCCTCTGCGACCGTTCCCGAGGGCGCCGATGTACAAAGGGCCGCCAAGGACAGGAGGCACAGGCCACGCCGGAGAGTAGTCATCACGAGCTCCTTTCACCGGAGGTCAGGATGCGGCAGAGCTGCGCCAACACATCGCAGCCGGCATTCCCCGCCCTATGCACGATCTGCTCCAGCTCTCCGAGCGACTTGTCCACCTGCGCAAGGGCCTCCGCAGGCTTCAGCCGCCAGTCGATCAACCGTGAGCGCGGTTGCGCGGCGCCGATACGCATCGTCGCTTTCCTCCTTGACTCGGTTTGGGCGCGGTCGAGGCCGTTTGCGCGTTGCGCCGGCCGGGCGCTCGCGGGACGCGTCTGCCCCAGCGAACAGCCCACTACGCTGATTGCAAGCAACAGAACGACGTGCCTTGCCGTCCCCATTGAGCGTGGCCTCCATGTCTCCCGGGAAGCCGCCTCTCATTCCCGGGCCTCAGACTCCTGGGCCGTCATGTGCAGACAGACGATGTCGCCGCGGTGGTTACGGCAGTAGACCCTCCCATCGGAGGGAACGGGGCTCGTCCAGCAGTTCCCGTCGAGGACCTTCGCGCGTCCCAGTTCCCTGTACGCGTCGGGTGTGGCGTCTGCGAGGACCAGTTCGCCCTTGTCCGTCAGAAGGAGGAGCCTGCGGCCGAGGAGCAGCACCGAGGCGAGCCCGACGCCCTCCTTGTCCCACTTCACCTGTCCGGTGAGGAGCTCGACGCAGCGAAGCGTGGAGTTTTTGGGCACGTGATCGAGGCTGTGGATGCCGTAGAGGTGGCCGTCGTGCACCACGCTCGCGTTGAAGTAGTTCATCATGTGCTGCCCCTGCCACACGACGCTGACGGCGCGGCCAGCGACCCTGAGCAGAAGCCCCGTTTTCTTGGTCTCCGAGCCGGACACGAAGACCTTGTCGCCCGAGATGAGCGGCGCCGTGGCGGTGGACTGTGGCGAAGCCTTCCAGGGATGCCGCCAGACTTCCTGGCCTGTCGCCGCGTTCACCGCGGCCACCGCGGCCGGGGTCAGGGCCACGACGCACGCCTGCCCCTCGAACTTGCCCGCGACGGGAGTGGAGTAGCCGGTCTCACCCTTGCCGTATCGCCAGGCCACCTGGCCGGTCCGCTTGTTGAGCGCCACCAGCGACGCCTCGCTGCCGCCGGTCTCCACCACGACGACCTCGCCAACCACCAGCGTCGAGCAGGCGTAGCCGTAATACGGCCTCTTCCCGTGCAGGTCGTCCACCGTGTTTGTGCTCCAGACAACCTTTCCCGACGCCGCCTCCAGACAGTGCAGGTGCCCGTACTGGCTCAGGGTGTAGACGAAGTCGCCATCCACCGTCGGCGTCGTGAACGGGCCGTAGTACGAGGCGATCTTGCAGCGGTAAGCGTGCTTCCAGACCTGTTTGCCCGTCGTGGCGTCGAGGCACCAGACGACGTCGAGGTCCCCCGGGCTGCCGTCGGCGGCGGGCTGCTTCGCATGCCCCATTGTGAATAGCCGCCCGCCGGACAGAGCCATCCCAGAGTATCCTTCGCCCACGCTGGCCTTCCAGAGCAGCTTCGGGCCGCCCTCCGGCCACTTGGTCAGCCACGCTTGCTCTGGCACCATGCCGTCGCGGTTCGGGCCGCGGAACTGCGGCCAGTCAGCACCGCCCACCGTAGTGCAAAGACACGCCAGGACCACCGCGACCCGGATAGTTGCTGGCGTGTGTGCGAATCTGTATTCAACCACCATTCGGTCCTCCAACTGTCTCGGGTTGCAGGACCTTCAGACCTGCACGCGGGATGTCCCCTTCGGCAGATCAAAGCAGATGATGACGCCTTCCTTGTCGCGGGTCCAGGTCCCGGGCTTGAGGTCCAGGCGTCGCGCGACCTCGTTGAGCGGTTCGGGCTTCTCGCCGAGCGTCAGCTTCGGCGCCGCGTCGCCCTTTGCGGCGACGTGCACGGTGAACCGCGGGCTGGCAAACGGCGCCTTGAATGTGACCGCGCCACCGCCACTCTCGATCTGTGTCAACTCTCTGGCCGCCCAGTAGCGGGCGATCTCGCTGAGCTTCATCCAGATCAAGTGGTCGTACTTGGCCTGCAAGCGGCGAACCACCTCCTGGAACGTCTTGAAGCCCTCTTCTTCACCGTTGAAGTATATGCCCGTCCAGTGCGAGACGATGATCGCCGGTTCGCCGCGTTCGATCACCTCGACCATTCGGCCCTTCGAGAGGTCCGCGGTGATGAACTTGTCGGGCTCGCCGCGGCGCGAGGCATCCCAGCCGCCTGTCCAGTCACCCGTGCAGCCGATGATAGAGACCACGCACTTCGGGTCGGGGCCATCCAGGCCCGACGCGTATTCCACTCGCGGGGCCACGCTGCGCTCGCCGCTGCCGTAGCTGTGGCGGAAGTAGTGAGGTATCTCCGCCTTGAAGACGTCCCGGCAGGCCGCCAGCGTCGCCTGCGCCAGTTCGGCCAACACGCGGTTCCCGAAGCCGCCCGGGGTGGTGATCCCTTCGCACGGGAGGCCGATGTTCTTGAGAATGGTCAGGCCATAGGTCATGTAGTCGGTTAGCTCGTCAACCGATTTCCCTTCGCTCCATCCCCAGTTCTCCTGGAATCGGGTGGTGCGCTCCGTGAACGGGTGCCCGGTCTTGGTATCAATCGCCCAGGTGTGAGTGACCATTTCGGGATGGATGTCCCAATTCGGCATCATCAGGGTGCGGACCAGGGCGATGCTGGCTTCCAGCTCCTTGCTGGTCCAGCCGGGCAGCAGCCGGTCCAGGCGGCCCACGCACGCTGGGAACGGCACGATGCTGTATTTTCCCTTGATGCCTTTCTCGCCGCACCACTCGCCGAACTTCCGCACGAAGGCGTCGGGGATTTCGGGCGGCATCTTTCGCCAGTCGTGGTGGTACTGCTTGTAGCCAAAGGCCTCAGCGAACTGGGGGATGGCGAAGCGGTTCAGATTCACCAGGCAGGTCGAGTCGTCAATGATGAACGACACTGGCACCCGGGCCAGCGGGTTGAGGACCTTGACGCCTTGGCCCTGCTGTGGCCGCTGGCCGGGAACCTGGGCAAGCGCCCCGCCGGCCCCTGCACAAGCCAGGCCCGCCGCGGCCGCCTTCAGAAACTCCTGTCTTGTTGCGTTCCGCATGACAGCATCCTCTCTTGATGGGGCTGATGCCCTACTTCGTTTCTGTTGCGGAAAGCCGAATTCGCCGAACTCGGGCCGTGCTCGGAAGCCAAAGACTGGCTGAAGCCAGGACTCCGAACGCGTTCGTTCCTTGTTTGGAGTCCTGCCTTCAGGCAGTCTTGGCTTTCCGCAACAGAAAC
>VGYW01000410.1 GCA_016872875.1 Planctomycetota bacterium
GCCTCGTAGTACGCCCCTTCAGGGCTGACCCGCACGCGGCCCCGCTTCCCAGGGCTTCGCCCTGGGCTGATATAGTACGCCCCCGTGGGGGCTGCGGAGCAATTCACCAGAACTGGGGGCCATACTCGGTTTGGGCGCGCGGCTTGCAATCTGCGGTCCGGGGCGGTATCCTCTTAGGCGGCCTGAACAGTGGCCGGAGGGACCGAACGGGGAGGCACGTTGCAGGGGATTCCCAGTGGCCGGGGATACGCTCGTGCGAGTGACCGTCGTAGCGGCATTGGCCGCTGCTGTCCTGCGCTGTGGGGGCAATCGGTCGGCCGAGATCAAGCTCCTGAACGTTTCCTACGACCCCACGCGGGAGCTGTACCGCGAGTTCAACGCCGCCTTCGCAAAGCACTGGCTGGAGAAGACGGGCCAGGTGGTGACCGTGAGCCAGTCGCACGGCGGCTCGAGCAAGCAGGCGCGGGCGGTGATTGACGGGCTTGAGGCCGACGTCGTGACGCTGGCGCTCGGCTACGACATTGACGCCATCCACGAGCAATCGGGCCGCGTGGCCGCCGACTGGCAGAAGCGCCTCCCTCAGAACAGCTCCCCCTACACCTCCACCGTCGCGTTCCTCGTGCGCAAGGGGAATCCGAAGAAGATCAAGGACTGGGACGACCTTGTGCGCCCCGGCGTGAGCGTGATCAGCCCGAACCCGAAGACATCAGGGGTGGCCCGCTGGAACTACCTGGCCGCCTGGGGCTACGCGCTCAAGAGACTCGGCAACGACGAGGCGAAGGCCAAGGACTTCGTCGCCCGCTTCTTCAAGAACGTGCCGGTCCTCGATTCGGGCGCACGCGGGGCCACGACCACCTTCGTCGAGCGCGGCATCGGCGACGTGTTGGTGAACTGGGAGAACGAAATCCTCCTCGTCGGGCGCAAGATGGAGCCGGAGAAGTTCGACGTCGTCGTCCCGCCCATCAGCATCCTCACGGAGCCGACGGTGAGCGTGGTGGACAGCGTGGCGAAGAAGCGCGGCACCCTGGCCGTGGCGCAGGCTTACCTCGAATACCTCTACTCGCGGGAGGGGCAGGAGACTGCGGCCAGGAACTTCTACCGCCCGCGCATGGAGGCCGTGGCCGCCGAGCACGCCGAGGTGTTCCCGAAGGTCGAGCTCTTCACCATTGACGAGGCCTTCGGCGGCTGGAAGAAGGCCCAGAAGGCCCACTTCGCCGACGGCGGGACCTTCGACCAGATCTACCAGCCCAGCCGATAGCGTCCCCATGAGAATCGTCCTCAAGAAGCGCAGCGTTCTCCCCGGCTTCGGCCTCACGATGGGCTTCACGCTCCTCTACCTGGGCCTCGTCGTCCTCATCCCGCTTTCCGTGATGTTCCTCAAGGCCGCCACGCTGTCGTGGGAGCAGTTCTGGAGCACGGTCACCCATCCGCGCGTGATGGCCTCTTACTGGCTGAGCTTCGGGGCGGCGCTGGTGGCTGCGCTCCTCAACCTCGTCTTCGGGGTCGTGGTGGCCTGGGTGCTCGTGCGCTACCGCTTCCCCGGCCGCAAGCTCGTTGATGCCCTCGTGGACCTGCCGTTCGCGCTGCCGACCGCCGTGGCGGGGATCGCGCTCACCGCAGTCTACTCCGAGCACGGGTGGATAGGGCGACACCTTGAGGCGGCGGGCATCAAGGTGGCCTTCAGCCCGCTGGGGGTGGCCGTCGCCCTGACCTTCATCGGGCTGCCGTTCGTTGTGCGAACGGTTCAGCCCGTGCTGGAGGACCTGGATGCGGAGGTCGAGGAGGCGGCGGCGAGCCTGGGCGCGACGCGGTGGCAGACGTTTGTGCGGGTGGTGCTCCCGACGCTCTGGCCCGCGGTGCTGACCGGCTTCGCCCTCGCCTTCGCGCGCGCAGTCGGCGAGTACGGCTCCATCGTCTTCATCTCCGGCAACATGCCCATGAAGACCGAGATCACCCCGCTGCTGATCATCACGAAGCTCGACCAGTACGACTACGCGGGCGCCACGGCCATCGCGGTCGTCATGCTCGTAGTCTCCTTTGCCCTGCTGCTGGTGATCAATCTCCTCCAGGTCTGGCGCCAGAGGTGGGGCGCCGCGGCCTGATGGGATCAGGGATCGAGAGGAATCGTCGTCGTTGTCGTCGTCGTCCTCGTCGTCGAACGTGAGGGGATGGAAGAGATTCGACGACGACGACGAGGACGACGACGAGCACGAGACAAGATTGGGAACCAGGCTATGGCTAGAGGTGCTGCGCGAGACCGCCGGGCGCGGGCGATCAGCGAGCCACGCTTCGTGCGCTATGCGCTCATCGCCGCGGCCATACTGTTCCTGGCGCTCTTCCTCTTCGCGCCCCTGGCCGCGGTGTTCGCCTATGCTCTCGAGAAGGGGGTCGGGGCGTACTTCGCGGCGCTCGTGGAGCCGGATGCGCTGGCGGCAATACGCCTGACCATCTTGACGGCGGCGATCGCCGTGCCGCTGAACATGGCCTTCGGCCTGGCCGCGGCATGGGCCATCGCAAAGTTCCGCTTCGTCGGAAAGGGCCTGCTGACGACCCTCATTGACCTGCCCTTCTCGGTCTCGCCCGTGGTGTCCGGGCTGATCTTCGTCCTCCTCTTCGGGCTTCACGGGGTGTTGGGGCCGTGGCTGGACGCCTGCGGCATCAAGATCATCTTCGCGGTGCCGGGGATCGTGATCGCCACGGTGTTCGTGACGTTCCCCTTCGTGGCGCGCGAGCTGATTCCGCTGATGGAGGCCCAGGGCACCGAGGAGGAAGAGGCCGCCCTCGTCCTCGGCGCCAGCGGCTGGCAAACCTTCCGGCGCGTGACCCTCCCCAACATCAAGTGGGGCCTGCTCTACGGGGTCATCCTGTGCAACGCGCGCGCGATGGGCGAGTTCGGAGCCGTCTCCGTCGTCTCTGGGCACATCCGCGGCGAGACGAACACGATGAGCCTCCACGTGGAAATCCTCTATAATGAGTACAACCTCACCGCCGCGTTCGCCGTGGCCTCGCTCCTGACCCTCCTGGGCCTCGCGACGCTTGCGGCCAAGGCACTCCTGGAGTGGAAGGCCCGGCGCGAGGGGACCTCGCGCGAGCTGGCCGCGCAACGAGGAGAGCTGCTTGAGTATTGAGGTCCGCAACGTCACCAAGGCCTTCGGCAGCTTCGTGGCGCTCAAGGACGTGAGCCTCGATGTGCCGACCGGCGAGCTCGTGGCCCTCCTCGGCCCCTCGGGCTGCGGGAAGACGACCCTGCTGAGGATCGTGGCGGGCCTGGAGGTCGCCGACAAGGGCGCCGTGCTCTTCGACGGGCAGGACGCCTCGAGCCGCACCCTCCGCGAGCGTCAGGTCGGCTTCGTCTTCCAGCACTACGCGCTCTTCCGACACATGAGCGTCTTCGAAAACGTCGCCTTCGGCCTCCGCGTGCGGCCGCGGAAGTACCGGCCGCCAGAGGCAGACATCAAGGACCGCGTGGGGCGGCTCCTCAAGCTCGTGCAGCTCGACTGGCTGGCGGACCGCCTCCCCGCGGCGCTCTCCGGCGGCCAGCGCCAGCGGGTCGCGCTCGCCAGGGCGCTCGCCGTCGAGCCAAAGGTACTCCTCCTCGACGAGCCGTTCGGCTCCCTCGACGCCGCGGTCCGCAAGGAGCTCCGCCGCTGGCTCCGAAGGCTCCACGACGAGCTCCACGTCACCAGCGTCTTCGTCACCCACGACCAGGAGGAGGCCCTCGAGGTCGCCGACCGCGTCGTCGTGATGAACGACGGGCAGGTCCAGCAGATCGGCACCCCCGAGGAGGTCTACGACCGCCCAGCCAACCCCTTCGTCTTCAACTTCCTGGGCAACGTCAACCTCTTCCACGGACGGGTCCACAGAGGCTCCGTTCAGATCGGCCCGCTTCAAGTCGAGTCGCCGGAACACGCCCACGTCCACGACGCGCCCGTGGTCGGCTACGCCCGGCCCCACGACATCGAGGTGGAGCGCCAGGAGGCGAGCGACGGCTCGGCGGTCCAGGCCACGGTCGCCCACATCCGCGCCATCGGCCCCGTCGTCCGCCTCGAGCTCACCCGCTCCGACACCGGCGAGGGGATCGAGGTGGACATCACCAAGGAGCGCTTCGAAGAGCTCCAGCTCAAGGTTGGCGAGAAGATCGCCGTCCGCCCCCGCGTCCTCCGCGTCTTCGTCCGAGACTACTCCCTCCTCCCGCCCCAGCCCGACGACGACGCCAAATGACGAATGCCGAATGAAGGAACACACCCGGCTTTGGGCTTGGTTCCTCGTTCAACATTCAGCATTCATCGTTCGACATTCGTGATTCGACCTCTCGGGAAGCGCAACCCTCAACCGGGCAGCAACTTGCGCCCCCCCCGAACTTGCGCCCCCGGACGCCCAGCCGGGCGGCGCAAGACCGGCGCGCTGCCATACTGGGTCAACTCCCTCTCCCCGACAGTTGATCCGGTATGGGCGTTTTGGCGATCCGGACGCATCCGGGGCGGTCCCGCCATACTGTATCAACTGTGCGACACAGGTGTTTGACCCACTATGGGCGTTTTGGCGATCCGGACGCATCCGGGGCGGTCCCGCCCTACTGTATCAACTGTGCGACACAGGTGTTTGACCCACTATGGGCGTTTTGGCGATCCGGACGCATCCGGGGCGGTCCCGCCATACTGTATCAACTGTGCGACACAGGTGTTTGACCCACTATGGGCGTTTTGGCGATCCGGACGCATCCCTGGCCGTTTTGCCCATACTGTATCACCTCCGCGCGGTCGTTTGACCCACTATGAGCGCTTTGGCGTCCCGGGCGGCTCAGGGGCCTTCCCGCCATTCTGAATCAACCGCGCCGCCGCCGCGGGGGCCTGATCCAGTATGGGGTAGACAGGGTGGGCGAGCCACAAACATCAGGCGATTGGAGACTTGTGGCGCACCCCCCTCGCGCCCCCACGCCCCGTGGACCGGCAAGACCGTCAAGCCTTCTGCAATCACGACACACCCCATCGGGATCGGAAAAGGGGCTTGACAAGGAGCATGCCCCTCGACGAGTTCCTTCTCGCCCCCCTTGCCGCCTGGGTCGAGTGAGCCCGCCTGTAATGCCTCAGCTACGGGTGGCGGCATGTGGTGCATGTTTGTAGTGCGGGCTTCAGCCCGTTCCTGGCCCCCGACGGCCTGAAGGCCGCACTACGAACGAAGGAGCTCTCCCGCCGCCACCCGAAACTGAGGCATTACGCCGGCCTGCGGCGTTCGCTTGCATCTCCGCCGCCCGGCGCTATACTGACGACTGTAAGGAGGTCGAGCCATGAGCACCGCCACGCTCTTCACGGCGGAGGATCTACTGGCCGTGCCCGATGACGGCTTCCGCTACGAACTCATAGGAGGAGAGATTAAGAAGATGAGCCCTGCTGGTGTCAGGCACGGCCGCGTAGCTGGCAGGCTCATCCGCCTGCTCAGCCGGTACGAGTTCCTGGACGACCTCGGCGAGCTGCTCATCGCGGAAACGTCGTTCCGCCTCTCCCGCGACCCCGACACGGTGCGGGTGCCCGACATCGCCTTCATCCGGGCTGAGCGGCTCCGCGGCTGGGACGACCGCGAGGCCTGCTGGCCCGGCGCACCGGACCTCGCCGTCGAAGTCCTCTCCCCCAGCGACGCGCCAGACGAGGTTGACGAGAAGGTGAGGGCCTGGCTCGACGCCGGCGCCGCGATGGTCTGGGTCGTCAACCCTCTCCGCCGCACCGTCACCGTCCACCGCGGTGCCGCCGCCGACACCACCCTCACCGTGAACGACGAGCTGGATGGCCAGGACATCCTCCCCGGCTTCCGCTGCCGCGTGAGCCAGCTCTTCTAGCCCGCTCGCCAGCCGGAGATACGTATCCTGTCCCGAATGGCAATGTGGTGCATGTTTGTAGTGCGGGCTTCAGCCCGTTCCTGGCCCCCGACGGCCTGAAGGCCGCACTACGAACGAAGGAGCTCTCCCGCCGCCACCCGGAACTGAGGCATTACGCCGGCCCGCGGTGTTCGCTTGCATCTCCGCCGCCCGGTGCTATACTGATGTTGGCCATGCCCGACGATGGCTTCCGCTGCCGTGTGAGTCAGCTCTTCTAGCCCACTTCGCCGCCAGAAGCCAGCCCCGAAGGTCTGGCACCGGAGGTGGATCAAAGGCCGGAGATAAGTGCGGTGTCCCCCAAAACCCATCGGTTCCAGGGGCGGGCGTAATGACACATACATGTCCTGGTTGCGGGCGGTCATTCGAGTTCGCCGACAATCTGTTGGGGCGCAAGGTCAGATGCAAGCAGTGCGGCACGGAGAGCCACGTCGGCTTCTCCGCACTGAGGACGCCTCTCCCTCAGGCTCCGGACCCGACGCTGGTGCGTCAGAGCGCACCATCACAGCCGACAGCAGAAGCGATGGCGGGCTTGAACAAGCGGGCAGAATTGCAGGTCTCGATGGCTCCAACCCCGCCCCAGCCTCCGCTTCTGCCGCGTCTGCCCGCTCTGCCGGCCGAGACGCCCGCAGAGCGGACTCGGGCTTGCCCGTACTGCGGTGAGCAAATCCTGCCTGTAGCCAAGAAATGCAAGCATTGCGGGGAGTTTCTTGACCGAGAGCTCAGGAGGCGGACAGGCAGCGTAGAGACAAACGTCAAACAGGGCGCCCTCATGGGGGCCGTGACCTGCTTCGTGATCGGGATCACATTCATGTACCTAACCCTGTGGTCTGCGATCGTGTACGTGCCCCTCTTCCTTGCCGCGTTTGTTCTCAGCATCGTCGCCATGGCGCAACGCCGCGTCGCTGGAGGGGTCGCCATGCTCCTGCTAACTGTTGTCGCTCCACCAGTTCTCTACGCTGTCCTGTTCGCCATGCGGGCAAAGGAGGGCATGGAGCACGTTGCCAAGTCGATGGCGGAAGCCGAGGAACGCCGTCGTTCGCCAGCACATCCGGCGGCGGGCGGTCCCTCAGCAAGACCCACGCCCGATGTGCAGGGGAACACACTCGAAGGAGCAGCAGCCAGCGAAGCCGGTGTCGCCACACAACACGCGGGACGTGAGAAACGCGAGTACCTCCGATCCGTTCATCTCTACGACCTGAAGGCCAAGTACTACGACTCAATCCTGGACCAACGCGTTCCGGGTGTTCAGTTCAAGCTGCGGAATGCGGGGGAGAGGACTCTTGCGCGGGTTGAAGTAACCGTTTACTTCGAAGATGCCTGGGGCAATGTGGTCGCCGAAGAGGACTACGTACCGGTTCTGCTTTCATCGTATCGGTTAGAGCAAACAAAGCCGCTTAGGCCGGGCTATATCTGGCAGATGGAAAGGGGGAAGTTCTATCAGGCAAAGAGCGTTCCTTCCGAGTGGCAGGAAGGCAAAGTTCATGCGAAGGTAACCGACGTCGAGTTCGCATCTGCCAAGGACGCGAAGCGGTCGGGGCTAAATAGGTATTCACGATTCTCGATCAAATCTTGTGTCAAGTGTGCGCACTCCCTATCCCGCCTCGCGGCGTCTCTTGGCCAGGGATGGTCGTGAGCCGGGAAACGGGGA
>VGYW01000411.1 GCA_016872875.1 Planctomycetota bacterium
GGTCGCCGGCCCCCATGACAGCGTCACGCCATTCCCGCCGCCCGCCTCGTCCAGGTCGCCTACCGCCGTGGGCGGCGTCGCGTCCTCGCCGCGGTAGATGACGAAGTTGCGAAGCTCGAGCACCCCTTTCTTGTCGGGCGTCTTGTTGCCGTGGAACCGCAGGTTGCGGAAGACGGTGTTGCGGGCGACCATGCGGCTCATGCCGTCGTTGTAGAAGAAGCGGTCAGCGCGATAGAGCACGGGCCGCCAGGCCTCGCCCACCAGGCGATAGGCGTCCGAGGTCGTGTTGTCGTTCGACCGCTCGTCGGCCATGTTGAACTGCGCGGTCGTGACGCCGCCCGTGCCGCGGGCGAGGAAGGCGACCTTAAGGCCGTCGGAGTTGCGGATGAGGAGGTCCATGCCGCCGGCCGTGCCCTCGCCCGTGTCGCGGAGCGTCAGCTCGTCGAGCTTGCGGTAGATGGTGACGCCGCCGGCCTCGTCGCCGCGGTCGTAGGTGGGCGGGGGAGGCGGCGCGGGGGCCTCGCGGGTCACGCCATCGTCGCGGCGGGCGATCTTCACGCCCTTCACCTGCCCGAAGTCGCGCACCTGGTGGTAATCGTTCGAGCCCATCACGGCCCACGACCATTCGGCGATGCCCTGGCCGCCGCGGGCCGGGCGCGTGCGGTTGAGGTTCACCACCCAGGTCTGCCCCTCGCCCACGTAGGCGCCAAGCTCCTTGAGGGGCACGGACATCGTGGCGGTCCAGCCCTTGCCCTCGGCGATGGCGGCCTTGGCGGCGGCGGAGCTGTTCCACGCCGCGTCGTCGCGCTTGCCGCCCACGGTGCGGGCGTCCATGAGCGTGCCGCGGGGGTTGACGGCGAAGTGGAAGACGCCCTGGCGAATGTCGCCCGTGACGAAGAGCTCGACGCAATCGTCCTCCCACACCGCCCCGTCGCGGACGGTGCAATCCTGCTTGAGGCCGGCGGTGTCGGTCTCGGCGCACTCGAAGGCTGCGTAGAGATGTGTGGCGTCGAACAGCAGACGAGCCGAGGTCTTGAACGGCCCGGGCTTCTCCGCCGTGCACTCGCCGAGCTCGAGGGCCGGGCACTGCTGCCACAGCGCCGACTTGAGCGTCCCGTCAATCTCCGGCCCCTTCTCCACGATGACCGCCTGCGTCGCGCCCCGCCTCTCCGCCGCAATCGAGAGCGCAGGGAGAAGGCACAAAATCCGAAACCCGAAATCCGAAATCCGAAATGGTGCTCTCATTCCTTGTCCTCCGCGATGGCGGTGAAGGCGCGGGCGGCCAGGTGGGCGAGGAGGCGGTCGGGGTGGCCGGCGAGGGTGATGAGGCGCGGTACGGCATTGCGGTTGCGCAGGCGGCCGAGGATGACGACCTGCTCGTAGGCCGCGTCGGGCACGTCGTCGTCGGGCACGTCCGCAAGGAGGTCCGTGGCCTGCTTGAAGTAGCGCTGCGGGTCGGCCTTGAGCTTGAGGGTCGCGAACTGCTGAATCAACGTTGGGGAGTCCTCGAGCTCCATTGCGGCCTCAACGAGGCGGCGGACCGGCATGCGGAACAGGGTGAGGAGCTCGGCGTCCCAGGCCACCAGGCGGTCGGTCTTGTGGCGGCAGACCGCGGCCCGGCGTTCGACGCACGAGGCGACGAGCGGCTTGCGCTCGCCCTTCGTGGCGTAGGCCTGAATCTGCCCGTAGAGGGCATCCGCCACGGCGTCCTGGAGGAGCTGGGCTTTGGCGTTCTTCGTCTCCTCCCACACCCGCGCGGCAAGGGCCTCGACATCCGACGTGAGTTTCAGTGCCTCGTCCACCTTGCCCTGTTCGAGAAGCGCAGCCACGGTAGCCGCGGCCCGCCTCGCAACGCCCGCGAGATGGCCGTAGATAGAGGGCACCTGCGTCATTGGGGCGTAGGGCAGGAGAGCGCCGAAGGCGGCCAGGTAGCCAGCCAGGCGTTGGGGGCGGCGGTGGGCGGCGTAGGTGCGGAACTCCTTGGCGCGCGCCGCCTTGCCGAGGAGGGTGCTCTCGTCATCCGAGAAGACGCGGGGCACGGAGGCCCCGCCCACAGGCGCCGCGGGGATGGCGAGGAGGAGGAGGGCGCCGTTGTCCTTGTCGAGCGCGGACGCAGCGGCGAGGTCAGCGGCGAAGTGCTCGCGCGGCCGCGCCTGCGCCATGGCCGCGAAGTAGCGGTGGAGGAAGGCGAACGTGCGTATCTCGGGGTCGGAGCGGTACTCCTCGGCAAGCCCCTGGATGAGGGTGTCGGCCACCGGCGTGTCGCCCATCAGGAGGACGAGGCCGAGCTTCTCCTCGGGCGTCTTGGCGTCGGTCAGGGCGTCGCCGAGCTCCCAGAAGTGCTTGCGGGCGATGTCGCCCAGAAGCTCCTGGGCCTTGAACAGCACGGGGTCGGAGGCGAGCGGCGGCGCGAAGGCGTTTGCGACGGAGGGCGCCTGGGCCTTGGGGTCGAGTGCGAGCTCCTTCGCGGTCTCGCGGCACGCCTGCTCGAAGAGGAGAAGGAGCTGTGCGGTGCTCGCGGCGCCGCGGCCCTGGCAGAGCGTGGCCAGGCGGCGCAGGAGGTAGGCGCTGCGGCAGCGTGGGCTGCGGGCCACCGTCTTTGTGAAGAAGTCGCGCGCCTGCGCCCAGTTTCCCTCCTGGAACGCGATCGCGCCGAGGAAGTAGACAGGGAGCTCGCGGCCCGGCCGCTGGGCGTCGGAGGCGATGAACTGCTTTCGCGCCTCGGCGTGCTCGCCGGCGCAGTAGGCCGCGAGGCCCGCGGCGTCCTGGTCCGTCACGCTCACCCTGGCCACCGCCTCGCGGATTCGCTCGATCTCGGCCTTCATGCGGTCCACGCCCACGAGGTCCTTGAGCTTGGGTGGGACGTCCTCGGCCTTTGGGCTGACCTGTTTGGCTGCGGCCTTGAGCCTGCCGCTCGCGGCGTCGAGGCCCTTCTCGCGGCGCGCGAGCTGGCTCTCGAGCCGCGTTGGCCGCTTAGCGGGGGGAGGCACGGGCGGCTCGCACGAGGCCACGAGTAAGGCGGCGAGGGGGATGATGAAGAGGGGATTTCTGATTGCTGATTTCTGATTGCTGATTTTCAGACGCATTGGGCTTCTCCTCCGGATCGGTAGTGTGGTGTCCGCGCGACAGGCATTGTAGCCGATTTCACGGCTTTGTCCAGTTCCGGGCAATCTGTGTCTCTTCTCGTCCTCGTCGTCGTCCTCGTCGTCGTCGTCGTCGAGTCTCTTGCCCTCCTGCTCATTGAGATTCGACGACGAGGACGACGACGACAACGACGACGATTCAGGAGCAGTGTCACTGGCGTTCGATGATGAGATGGGTGATCTCGCCGCCCTCGGTGCCGGCAGGCCGGCCGAGCTGGAGGTTCAACTGGCCATCGGCCACGGCGACCTTCACCGGGGCGAGGATGACGGGGGCGGAGCGGCCGGTGAGGTCAACGTCGGCCACCTCCTTGCCCTCGACGAGAACCTGGCGGCGGGCCGCCTCTGTTCCCTCTCCCCTGGGGAGAGGGTCAGGGTGAGGGTGCTCGCCCGCCCCCTCTCCCTCGGGGAGAGGGCCGGGGTGAGGGTGCTCGCCCGCCCCCTCTCCCCTGGGGAGAGGGCCGGGGTGAGGGTGCTCGCCCGCCCCCTCTCCCTCGGGGAGAGGGCCGGGGTGAGGGTGCTTCATCGCGGGGCCGCCGATGCCGAGCGTGAGCCGGTAGGTGCCGTTGGGCAGGTCGCAGAGCCATTCGGCCGGCGAGGGAAACGCGAGGCCCGTTGCAGCTTCGACTGGCAGGCCGGACACCTGCCTGCGGAAGAAGCCGACAGTCCCAGGCGGCGCGGCGCGCCAGCCGTAGCCTCTGACGCGGGAGTAGACGGCGCCCTCATCGGGGACAAAGCCGTCAGGGGTCTTCGGGAAGCGGCGCGGCTGGAAGTTCACCCGAATGGCATCGCCCACCACGAGGCGCGTTGCAGCGGCGGCACTGAGCTTGCCGTCGGAGACCGTGAGCGTGACGCCATAGGTGCCGGGCTTGTCGTAGCGCAGCGAGGCCAGGGGGCCTTTGAGGCCGTTCGACCACTCGTAGCTCAACTCGTCCCCGTCAGGGTCGCTCGAGCCGCGGGCGTCGAAGAGCACCTCGGAGCCGACGATGGCCTGGCGGAGCAACGGCCCGGCGTCGGCCACGGGGGCGTGGTTCACGTCGGTTTGCACGACGTTGGAGAGGGGCGAGGCGTTGCCGGCGGCATCCTCGGCCCTGACTGCGACGTAGGCTCGGCGGTGTTTGGGCGGCGGGCCGATGAGGAGCTTTTCGAGCTGGCCGGCCGGCCCGGGGTTCGGCGCCGCGACGCGCTCGGCCTCCGCCCAGTGAGTCCAGGCGGCCTCGGAGCGGTAGGGGAGGGTGGAGACGCGGACATCGTAGCGCTGGGCCTGGCCAGCCGTGGCGTTGTCGCCGGGGGCGGTCCAGCTCAGGAGCAGCTTGCCTTCTTCCGCGGGAGCGAGGAGGAGGTCGGCCACGCGGGCCGGGCGTGTGCTGTCCGTGGCAGCGGCGAATGTGTCCGGTGGGCGGCGCCAGATGCGGAGGTCGCGCAACAGCCAATTTCTGATTTCTGATTTCTGATTGCTGATTTTCGGAGCCGGCAAGGGCTCGCAGGGGAGGCGGAGGTGTGGGGCGAGGCCGAGGCGGCCCTCGTTGCTGTGGCCCACCTTCCGGCCGTCGAAGAAGAGGTCCATCCCAACTCCCCGCCGCCAGGCAATGGCCACGTGGTGCCAGGCGGCCGGCTTGACAACGACGCCGCCCGCTGCAATGCGGGCCGATGCCCTGCCCTCGGAGCGGCTGGCGAGCTCCAGGCCCCTGGGGCCAATCGAGAGCGCGAAGCCGTGGGAGCGCGGCTCGCCGCTGAGAAGGAGGGCGGCATCGCGCTCGGGGACCCCCTTCTCCGAGCGGAGCCGGAACTCGATTGCGCCCTGAGTCTCCGCGGCGTTGCCGCTGTCGAGGAAGGGGAACCACACTCCGGCCTGCGCGGCATCGAGGGCACCAGCAGCCTGGAGCCCCACGGCGCGCGTGCCGTCGGGGAGGGAGACGAATGGGCAGAAGAGCGCGCAGCCGCCTTCGCCCTGGGTGGGCAGGGCGACGTCCGCCGCGCTCTCGAGGTGGCAGGCCAGGCCGATCGCGCCATCGCCCGGCAGCGGCTGGCTCCTGGCGCGCCGCTCCCAGGCTGCGGCGAAGAGGTCGCCCCGGCGGTAGCGCAGCGCGAAGTGCGCCGGGCTTCGGCACTGGAACATGCTCGCCACGCGCTCGAGTCGTCGCGCACGACCAAGGAACAGCGCGTCGCCCGTGGCCTCGGCGGCCCAGGCGAGCCAGGGGAGGGCGGGCGAGCACGCCAGCCCCCACGCCGGGGCCTCCGGGTGCCGCGCCCAGTCGGCCACGAGGCCGTCGGGGGTGCCGTAGGGCTTCGCCTGCGCGCCGTCGGCGGCGCGGAGGCCGCCCACCCTTTCGTGCCCCGCCCACAACGCGATGGGCGAGGCGAGAGCCTCGACCGCGCGGAGCATGGAGGGGGCGATGCGGGGATCCGCCTTGCGGCCCTGGCGGGCGGCCAGGGCCTCGAGGGCCACGGCCTCCTCGGCCACGCGGTCGCAGTGGAGGCCGTGCCCGCCCAGGCGCTGCGCCTCCAGGAGCTTGCCGAGGTAGGCGTCGAGCGCCAACTGAAAGGCCGCGGCGTGCTCGGGGGCGAAGGCGGGCGCGAGGTCGGCGGCGAAGGCGAGGCTCAGGATGGCCTCCGCCGCGGCAAGGGGCGGCGTGTCCGGGTCGTCGGCGTGGCGCGTGACGAATGCCGCCCTCTTCATTCCCGCATCGAGCAGCACCCTGTCCCCGGTCAGCAGAGCGACGAGCCACCCTCCTTGAGAAACCGTCCCCATGTCAGCCGCGTGGCGCGCGCCGGCGTGCGCCGCGTCGAGCAGGCTCGGCTCGCCGCGCCGCAGGAACTCGCGGGCCAGCGCCAATGTTGGGTCGAGGCCCCCGGTTAGAGGCGCGCCGTACGTCCACATTCCGAGGGAGTTTCTGATTTCTGATTTCTGATTTCTGATTTCTGAATCCGAAATCCGAAATCCGAAATCCGAAATCCCCTGGACCCCGCGGCCCTCCAGGGCTTCAAGGAGCCGCTCCAGGTCGGCGGCGAACCTCGCCTCGTGTTCCCGGCTGCCCAGGGGCGCGAGGGGGAGCGCGCCTGAGGCGGCGTACCACTGCCCGGTGCAGGTTCGCTCGTCGGGCGTGGCGGCGCAGGCCGCCAGCGGGCCATCGAATGCCGCACTGAGCGCGGCAGGCGAGGGCGGCGGCCCGGCGGTGAACCAGAAGAGCACGTCGTGCGTCGCCGCGCCGCCCTGCGGAAACCTGTGGCCCGACGTGGCCTCCCTGGGCAGAAGCCCGACCTCGATGCGCGGAACCCCCAGCACCCGCAGCGCCTTGGGGTTCCGCTCGGCGAAGCTGCGGACGGCGACGGCGGCCCCGCCCGCGTCGCCCCACAGGCCCACCCCGCCGCCTGCAAGGCTCCCGGCGCCCTGCCTCTCGCTCCCCTGCACCACAGTGAAGCGGCACGCGGCGCGGTCGGCCGCCTCTTGCTGAACCAGCTCTGTGTGCTCTCCCGGCTTCCGCATGCTGCCGGGGTGGGTGTCGCGCCGGCTCCGCTCCCCTGCGAACTCCCACTTCATCAGCCCCTTGAGCCGCAGCGGCAACCGCACCGTGAGGTCCCGCACGGCCAGCTCAGGGGCCTTCTCGCGGTTCAGCACGGTGAGCTGAAGGCGCGCGACGGCCTTGCCCGCGTGGAAGTGCAGGCGGGCCACGTAGTCTGCGGCCTGCGCGCCGTCCTCAGCCTGAAGCCTGCCCGCCACGCGCACGACGGCCCGCAGCGGCCCCTTCGTCTCCACCTCTGCCTTCGCCGGCCCGCGGCTCGACAGGAACGCCTTGGGCCTTCCTGCGCCCGCCGCGAGCTCGAGGCTAAGCCCGTCGTTCTCGTTGTGCGGCAGCACGAGCGGCAGCTCCTGGCCCTCGAGCGTCACCTCGTCGAAGAGCGCGAACCGCTCCTTCGACACCCTGAACCGCGCGGGGCCGGTCGAGACGGTGACTGCGGAGGCATCCTCCCGGACGGCGAGGCTCGAGGGTTGGCCCTCCCGCGTGGCGGCGCCCCCATAGTGGAGGCGATACGTAGCGGCGCCCCTCGCCCGCACGGTGGCCTGGAAGTCCAGCAGCGCCCACTTCACTGAGCCGTCGGGCCAGCGGCAGAGCGCCTCGGCCTGGAGCGGCCGCTCCTCGCCGCCGCTATCGAGCAGGCGCAGGCCCTCCGTCGAGCGGAGCGCCCCCGCTGGCCAGGGAACCCCCACGCTCACCGGCGCCTCCGCCTGCTCCACCGCCGCGCCGTTGCCCACGATGAGGAGCACCTCCCCGCCTAGGCAGGGCGCGGCGAGCAACAAGGCAAACACCGCGATCGCGAGCCATCTCATGGGAGCATCCCCACCC
>VGYW01000412.1 GCA_016872875.1 Planctomycetota bacterium
AGTTTCGCCGGCAGAAACGGCTCGTGAGCGAAATCTGCGAAAGGCAGCGGAAGGTCGTCGTCGCCGCCGCCTTCTGCCCCCAACTCCTCTCCCTCCTTGCAACGCGCCGCCCCGGCGATATGGCCAGCCTCCGCCCCCGCTCTGTGTGAGGCCCCCCGCGCTTGACAAGTCGGCCCTCAGTTGATACCGTGTCGGGCGTCGGATCGTCCCCGGAAGGGAGAGGCAACGGAAAGGAGGCAGAGGAGATGGGACGCGTCGCAACAGTGTTGGTGGCGGCCCTGCTGGCCGCCGGGGCCGTCGCGGCCGACAATACGCCGCCCGAGGGCTTCACCGCCCTCTTCAACGGCAAGGACCTCACCGGCTGGGGCACGCGCGACGGCAAGCCGGCCACCGAGCAACAGGCCGCCCAGTGGAGGGTGGAGGACGGCATCATCAAGTACACGGGCAAGGACGGCGACCTGTGGACGACGAAGGCCTACAAGGACTTCGTCCTGATGGTGGAGTGGAAGATGGACAAGCCGGCGGACAGCGGCATCTACGTCCGCGGCACGCCCAAGTGCCAGGCGAACATCTGGCCCAACGAGCTCGGCTCGGGCGAGGTCTACGGCTACCGCACCGACAAGAACATGCCCGAAGAGGTCCGCAAGGCCGCCACCCCCTCCAAGAAGGCCGACAAGCCGCTCGGCGAGTGGAACGCCTTCGTCATCACCGTCAAGGGCGAGCGGATGACCGTCGAGCTGAACAAAGAGAAGGTGATTGACAACCTCGAGATGGTCAAGTGCCCCGCCGAAGGCCCCATCGCCCTCCAGAACCACGGCCAGCCGCTCGATTTCAGGAACATCTACATCAAGGAGCTGAAGGACTAGCCGGCCACGGCACTGGGTGGCCAGAAACACGCGAGCCGCTGGCTTCCATCGTGGGGCCAGCGGCTCGCCTGCTTGTAGTGCGGGCTTCAGCCCGTTTCTCCCCTCCTCGTCCCCACGCTCTGAACTTGTGAGGAAATCACACGGACGCTCACGGACAAGCACGGACAGGCAGATTCCTCGGCGATGGACGTGTGTCCGTGTAGGTCCGTGTCATTTCTTCACAGGCTCCGGAGGGTGGGAACGAGAGGACCGGCGAACACCGCTCCGCTCAGAGGCCCTTGAGGGCGGTGGACCTGGGCTTCTGCTCGATCTCGGAGGAGGCGACCTCGCGTCCGAGCTTCTGGGAGAGGTAGATGCCCTCGCTGACCTTCATGGTGGCCAGGGCGATGGCCGCGGTGTCGATCAGCTCGCACTTGCCCAGCAGGCCCGCGATCCAGTGGTGCTGCGGGCTGTCGTAGTAGGCCGCCTCGGGGAAGCAGGCGTGCCAACGCCAATCGGAGCCGTCGAGCTCGAACGTCGCGTTCATCGGCATGTCGGCGACGGTGGCGAAGTAGCCGAAGGGGCTGAGCTTGATGCCGCCCTTGGAGCCCGCGATCATGGGGCTTTCCGTGCCGTTGGAGTGGATGGCCCAGCTCTCCTCGATGACGAAGGAGATTCCGCCGGCGAGGCGGACGAAGCCGAGGCCGAGCTCCTCGACCTCCCACGGGGCGGCCTTGGCGCGGTCCTCGTATCTCTCGATCTCGTCGTGGGTCGCGCCGCTCACCGTGAGCACCGCGGGGTTGCCGATGAGGTAGAGGATGTTGGCGATGTGGTAGACGCCCATGTCGAAGAGCGCGCCGCCCTGTGCCGACTTCTTCGCCACGAACGCGGGCGAGCCGTAGCCGTCCACCCACGGCCGCCCGCGCCTGCGGAAGCCGTAGCTCTTGACGAAGTAAATCTTGCCCAGGTAGCCGGCCTCGATCAGGCGCTTCGCCGCCTTCGTCTCCTTCGAGAACAGCGTGGAAAGCTGAATCGCCAGCTTGCGGCCCGCCTTCTTCGCGGTCCTGTACATCCTCTTGGCATCGGGGTAGGCGCCCGCCATCGGCTTCTCGCAGTAGACGTGTTTCCCCGCCTCGAGCGCCGCGATGGTCACGGGCGCGTGGTAGTTGTTGTGCAGGCAGACGTCCACCGCGTCAATCTCCTCCACCGTCAGCATCTCACGGAAGCTGGTGAACACGCGCGGGACGTTGTTGGCCGCGGCGACCTTCTTCGCCTCCTCCTCGTTCACGTCGGCCACCGCCACGATCTCGCAGTCGGGCACGCTCTTGTACTGATTGACGTGGTGCTTCCCGATCTGGCCGACGCCGATGATGCCGAGTCTGATCTTGCCCGCCATTCGCGCTTCTCCTTGCTCCAATGGCCTGTGACACAACAAGGTAGGCTTTGACGCGTGATGCGTGACGCGTGACCAGAGAGGACAGGAACTCTATCCCCTTTTGTCTGGTCACGCGTCAGGGGTCATGCATTCCCGCGTAGCATACACCCCCGCCCCGGTTTTGCAAGTGCGACTCAGGCAGGAGCTATGCGCGCAGGGCGCGGCCCTCTCGTGTGGAGGCTGCTCTTCTATCGCTGTGGCGCTCCTGAGGCAAGGACGCCCAACCCGCCGGGCGGCGGATTGGGCGTGCGGGGGTGAGGGCTTCCTCTGAGAGCGGCTACTTCGTTCCTGTTGCGGAATGTGGTTCTGCGGACACGCCCAAACAAGTTTGGGCGTGGCACCCACGATTCTCCTCCAAGCAAGAGGGGGTGCCACGGGCAAACTCGTTTGTCCGTGTCTTCCGCAACAGGAACTACTTCGGGCCAGACCTGACGCCCTGGTCGTGGGCGACAGTGACGCCTAGCTGGGCAGTCAGGGTGTTGCCAGCGGCGTCGGTGGCCTGGACGGTGAGGGTGTAGACGCGGCCGAGGTTGGTGCCGAGGCGCTCGGCCCGGAGCCTGACGGTGTGGTCGCCGGTGATCTCCCAGTCAGGCGCGGTGTTGCCGGCGCCCTTGCCGCTGACCGGCTCGCTGCTGGCGACAGAGGTGATCCTGTAGGCTGCGGCGGCGTCGCAGGCGTCCTCCACCTGGGCCTCCACCAGGACCTCCACCATCCTCGCGTCGGGCGGCCAGAGGGTGCTGGGAGCGGCCCAGAGGCTGGCGACCTTGGGCGGCGTGGTGTCCACCACCGTCACCTTCTGCACTGCCGCGGCCACGTTGCCGGCGGCGTCGGTGGCGGTCCACGTGACGAGGGTCTCGCCGAGGGGGAAGAGCGCCGGCGCGTCGTTGGCGACGGCGGGCGCGGCATCGCAGACGTCGGCGGCGACGGCTTGGCCGATGGCCACGGCGGTGCCGTCGCGGCTCGTCTGCTCGGCCGTGATGGGGCCAGGGACGCCGAGGAAGCCCGGCGGCGTGGTGTCTACCACTGTGACCGTCGTGGTGTCGGGCTCAGAGTCCGCCGTCCCGTCGTTCACAACCAGCGTGATGGTAGTGGCGCCCTGGGGGACAGCGACGACGGGGCGCGCGCCTGCGGCGGACCCGCCGGGCCAGGACCACCTGTAGGTCAACGGGTCGCCATCGAGGTCGTAGGAGGCCGAGCCGTCGAGGGTCACGCTCGCCCCGGCGTGGTTGGTCTGCTCGCGGGTTTGCCCCGCCCCGGCGATGGCCTTGGGCCGCCGGTTGCCGCCGCTATAGGAGATGTTGGTGACAGGGACGCAGAGGCCCGTGGGGTTGCCGAGGTTGGGCGTGGAGCCGAGGAGCTCGAGGTCGCGGCTGAAGACCATCATGCAGCTCGTGCCGCCCCACCTCTCGTTTCCCGTCGTGATGTAGACGAGGCCGGTGCCCTCGTCCACCGCGATGCCCACCACGCAGTCGTCGGGGTTGCCCGTCAGCGCCCGGAGGTTCACGGAGCGTTCGGCTCCGGTCTCGAGGTCGCGCTGGATGAGCAGGGAGGGGTAACGCTCGGGATAGGGGTAGCCATCGGGGATAGAGGGGGAGAAGGCATTGCCGGTGTAGACGAGGCGCCGCGTGCTGTCCACCGCGATGCCCATGGGCGCCTGGCTGACCGCGAAGCTGTGCTCCTCGACAACGCTCCACTTGATCGGGTCGAAGCACCACACCCTTGCGTTCGCGCAGTCGGCCACGAAGAGGTGGCCCGTGGCCCCGTCGAACGCCAAGCCAAGCGGGAAGGGGTCCACATATGGGGACAACCTCGGCAGGCTCACCACCTCGCCCTCCACCCGCGTCAGCGCTCCGGCCAGAGCGCCGGCCTCGGGGTGCCAGGCGTAGACGTAGAGTCTTTTGGTATTCCTGTCGGCCGCGTAGACCCGCCGCCTGGCCGAATCAACCGCGATGCCGCCCAGGTTCCCAGGCCCCTGGGTCGGCACTTGTCCCAGGACCTGGAGCGTGAGGGCATCCACGAGGTAGAAGGCGCCGAGGTATTCGACGGTGACGATGAGGGTCGCGGACGGCTCGTCAATGGCGATGCCGACGGCCCCATATTCAGTGGGGCCTGACTGCCCCTGGAGCCACAGGTAGGGGGGCGCAGACTGGATGCCGTAGGCCTGAATCGGCCCCTGGTCGTTGAGGTCCTTGATGACGTAGAGGGATTTAGCGCCCGCGCTCACACCCAGCGCCGCGATAGCGCAACACACCACAGTACCGGCAATGGCATGCCCGCCGCCCGTGACTGCCATCGGCGACGTTTCCGCCCACCCCGCTCTCTCCCTTCTGACCCGAACCTCGCAGCACCCGCGCCATCGCGTCTTCGCCGAACACATAAGTATACGCCAACTTCCGCCCATTGTCAAGTCAACCGCCGGGGTGCAGTAACGGATTTGTGCGCAGCAGATCGCTGCTAATCGCTCGATTCGGGCTTGCCAATGCCGTCGGGTGTAGCGGCAAGCGTCCCGCTTGCCGACCGCTTGGGCAGGGCGATCGCCGCAAAGAGCTTGGCGGGGAAGAGGTAATCTTCGCCCGACTCGTCTATCACCCGCACGAGGCCGCGCCGGGCGGCGTGGGGGTCCGCTATCCGCCGGTACAGCCGCCTTACGACGAGCGAGGCCTCGTACCCGTCGTTTCGCAGGCACAACACGTATCGGGGTTCCCCACGCGGGCTGCTCATCCCAGTTCACCCAGGATTGCCTTGATCTTCCACCACTTGGATTATGGGCGCTGCTGCCCGCGGTGCCAACTGCGCGAGGGACCTCCTACGGCTCAATCTCCCGTGATCTCCTTCACCTTTGCGAAGAAGGCGCGCTTGCGGGGGGTGGAGAGGGTCCAGTTGGTGGGCGGGCACTGGTAGCCGTCGGCGTAGTTGCTCCTCCCGGGGTCGAAGTAGCCCCAGGAGGCGTATTCGCCAATCGCCGCGAGGAGGTTGTTCGTCGGCTTCTCGAAGTCGAAATGGTCGTCCTCGTTGAAGACGATGGGCATGGGGCGGTAGCCGGGCACCTTGCGGGTGCGGCGGACCATGTCGGCGATGCGGGCGGGGTCGCCCACGCCGTTGCCATGAATGAGGAGGAAGTCGGAGGCGCGGACGACGTTCTCGCGCGGGATGCTCCCGCCGCCATAGCTTGTGCCGACGAGGAGGCGGCGGCCGTCCCGCGTGATGGCCTTCGCTCGCTCGATCAGCTCGTGGACGCGGCCTGGCCGCAGGATTTCGTGCTCGTAGCGGGCCACGTCGCACTCGTTGTTGACCTCGAGAAGGATGTTGCGGTAGCCGCGGTCGAGCACCCAGGCCAGGGCGTTGTCGAGGGCGCGCTTCACCGCGGCCTCGTCCTTCAGACGCTCGTCCTGCCCGAAGTAGAAGACGCCGAGGATGGCGACCATGCCCAGCTCGTCGGCCTTGTCGAGGATGCGCGCCAGGCGAGCCATGTAGTCGGGGCGAAGGTCGCCCGTTTCAGTGATCGCCGAGTTGTGCCACGGCTGCTCGCGCGAGTAGCCCTGGGGGCTGCCGCCCTGGAGGTTGATCGTGAAGGCCAGCAGCCCGTGCCGCCGCCACTCGGGCATCGCCGCCACGAACTCCCGTGTGTTCCGCTCCGCGTCCCACTTCCCCGTGTCGGGATAGGCCCACTTCGACACCGTTTCGGGGTTCATATCGTCAAAGATGCCCTGGACCATGCGAGAGTTGAGCAGCAGCCCCTCGATCTTCTTCCCCTGCCAGGTTCGGCCTTCGTAGGTCGGGCGGCCATTGATGAGGAAGGCATCGCCGCGAATCGAGACCTCGGTCCTGCGCTGCATGGGCGTGGCTCCCTGGGCTGCGAGACTGACAAGAAGCGGAGCGAACGCCGGCATAAGTCGGGGCATTGGGCATGGCCCTCCGTCGTCGTCGTGAGGGATCGAAGCCATCGCGCGCCGGGGATCATAGCAGGGATGGCCACAACGGGCAACCTCGCCCGAAGGTTGCAGTCCGTGTCGGGGCAGGTATAATACTCTTGGAGGGTGCGAGGCAGCGCTCATCATGGAGGCGAGGAACCCGATGGCAGTACCAAGAGTGGAAGTGCCCCTGGACAGGATCACAGCGTTCTGCCGAAAATGGGGGATCACCGAGTTCGCCCTCTTCGGCTCCGTGCTGCGCGAGGACTTCGGCTCGAACAGCGACGTGGACGTTCTCGTGACTTTCGCGCCGGGGGCAGGGATCACGTTCGACAACCGCGTGGAGATGCTCGACGAGCTCCAGGCCATCTTCGGCCGCAAAGTGGACCTGGTTGAGAAGGCCTGCCTCCGCAACCCTTTCCGCCGTCACGCGATCCTCAAGAGTGCAGAGGTCCTCTATGCCGGCTGACGAGCGCGACGCCGCTTATCTGCTGGACATGCCCGACAGGAGCGGCAAAGGTGCTCTTCGCGCTGCGGCCAGACTCCCTCCCCCCGTGGGACAACGCAATCCGGGAAAAAGGCGGCTACGATGGCTCTCGGAACTCCTGTTACGAATACCTCCTGTCCGTTCGGAGCTCTGTTAGACTCCTGATCCAAGAGGCCAGCACGCTCGGCATCCAAGCCAGCGACATTCCAGCCTATGTCGGACGACCGCGCTCAACCCTGCCGAAGCTCATAGACGAGTACAACTGAGTGCTCATCACCCGCGCAGGTGGAACCTGAGAGGCCTGCTTCCTCACCTGCTAACGCCGCGCTCGGCGGCCTGGCGGGCGAGGTAGCGGGGGGTGGCGGAGAGGCCGCCCCAGGACGCCGGGTTGTGGTTGGCCTCGAAGACCTTGCGGAGCGTGGCGTCGTAGGGGGTGAGGGCGAGCCAGAGGACGCCAGGGGACTTCTCCCAACGCTTGTCGGGCTTGCCGCCGTCAATCCGCTGGAACTTCGCGCCCTGCACGGCCTTGTCCCACATGAAATCGCGGTTCGTCGCGATGAGGCGGTCAATCTCTTCCTTCGTGAAGACGAGCTTGTGCTCGAAGGCGGCCACGATGCCCTCCACGTCAATGCCGTAGTAGCCGCCGTTTGGGTGGACGCCCACCCAGTGCTTCGTCGTGCCGTCGGGCTTGTAGTCCCACGGGCCGGCCGGGTCCCAGTAGTTCCACACGTAGTACTTGCCCTCCTCGCGCAGC
>VGYW01000413.1 GCA_016872875.1 Planctomycetota bacterium
CAGGACTTTCCCAACACCCGCTCACCGCCCCTGGTCACATGCGCCACTACCATGCCAGGACAGGCCCCCAGATTCAACTGCCCCGCAGGGGCCACGCCGCACGAGCGAAGTCTCGTGCGGCGCGTAGTTTCTTAGCCCCTCTCCCCACTCGTGCCATTGTGGCTCAATGTGGCTCAATGTGGCTCAACTCGCCGTTTGGCGATCCTCGGCCTTCCGGCGGCGAGTTTCCAAATGTGGCTCAATGTGGCTCATCATTTGCGCGCACGCGCGCCACCCGCCCAGGGGGGGAGTCTGCTCCCGAATCCGGGGCTTCTTGAATGCGGCGCGGAATCGTCGTCGTTGTCGTCGTCGTCCTCGTCGTCGAATCCTCGTCAAGGGGAAAGGCCAAGAGTTCGACGACGACGACGAGGACGACGACGAGCACGCGCGACACGCCGGATGACCTCCCCCGGAGTCGGGGCCAGACGCAGGGGGGGCGCCCCCCTGCCTCCTGCCGACCGCCCCCTGCCGACTGCTCTCTTGGCATCTTCCCCCTCCACCCTTACAAAGGCAATGCCCCCCGAAAATTGGTACACGGAAATCTCCCTCCCGCCATCGAGAAGCCGCAAGACATGCGCCTGCCTCGACTTATGGCGCTGGAACGCTCTCCCCAATCTGCGCCCGTTTTCCCGCCGTTCGCCCCGCTTCGCGCGCTCTCTCTCCCCCCAGTACAACGAAATTCCGGGCCGATCATGAGCGGCCTGAGACTGAGAAAAACTCATCGTTAGATCATGGCCTCCGAGCGCCGGCCCGGAAAAGGGGACATCCTACTTTTTTCGAGCGTGATGTCGGCGATCTATCTATCTTCAGATATTGCGGCTACTTACGTCACTGCTACGGCAGGGTGGACAATAAAGTAGAATGTCCCCTTTTTCGCGGACGCCTCCGGGCAAAGGGCCTGCCCCTGCTGTTCTCTCCCGTCGGCGAAGCCGCCGGCCCGTGCTCGCGGGGTGCGAGGTGCTGCCGCTTGCCTCTAACCCGCATTTCTCACCAACTGCGAAGTCCCGAAGGGACGTAAGGCTATAGCCGGCGGCGCAAGCCGCCGGATCGCAGGCGAGAGCCCCCCAGCCCCGACGGGGCGGCACGACAGAGCGCGGGTGCCGCCCCGACGGGGCTGGCGCCCCTGCTACCCCCTTCCGGCGGCTTACGCCGCCGGCTACACCCTATCGCTCCTTCGGAGCTGGGCCTGCTGGTGAGAAATGCGGGCTAAGGGTGGGGGGCGAAAGGCAGCCGTGGCGTGATGCGGGCTGCCGTGCTGGCGGATCGGGTTACGGCGAGGCAAGTTGAAGCGGGGGTCCGGCAGAGGACGGCGTTTCGCCGGTGTGGCCCGATGGCGTTGGCTTCCTGGTGTCGCTGCCGCTACTGGGGCGGGGGCGGTCCCCCGCCCACAGCCCTCACCCCCTGAGGGAAATGGGGAAAGGGGGAGCCACGAGGCGAGAGCGTGAGGGGGTTTGGGGGGGTTGACGTCCGCAGGGCGGACCCCCAAGAGGGAAGGCCGCGAGGGGGATGCGCCATGCCGCCGCAGCCGACCGCCCGCTGGCTCGGCAGCGGGGGGAGGGACGGGGGGCAGGGCGAGGCCGAGGCTGACCCGCGAGTTCTGATGGGGGGAGGCCCCGGCGCAGAGAAGGGGACATTCTCCTTTTCTGCGCAACAGCCTTCGGCGCCCCAAGGGGGCGAAAAGGTGAATGTCCCCTTTTCTGCCAGAGGATTGGGGGCCATACCTTCGTCGTCCGCGGGTGCAGTAACGGATTTGTGCGCCGAAGCGGGCGTTCCTGTTCGTAGTTCGGCCTTCAGGCGGTCTTGAGGGCTGCCAGGGCGGACAGCAGAGCCGCGTAAACGCCGAACTACGAACGACGGCGGGCGGCGCACAAATCCGTTACTGCACCCGTCGTCCGCGCCGCCCTTGACTCGCCGGGGCGGGGCGAGTAGTATTAGTGCAGCAGGGACGCGTGGAGCTGCGAGCGACGGCGGGGCCAGCGGTTCCCATGGGGGCCGGGGTCCTCGGGCTGCGGAGGAAGGTGCGGTGTCTCAGCGGGGCGGTGCGGACAGGGGGGTGGCCTGCCGGTTGTGCGGCGCGCGGTTGCTTGCGCCCGCGTCGGCCGCGGGCAAGAGGGCCGTGTGTCCCGCCTGCAATGGCTTGTTCATCATACCCGCGGATGACGGGGCAGAAAAGAGGACATTCTCCTTTTCTGCGCAGCAGCCTTGGGCGCCCCAAGGGGGCGAAAAGGTGAATGTCCCCTTTTCTGCCCCCGTCTGGGGGGAACCCGCGCCCCCGCCGGTTGGTGATTGCCGACTGGTGATTGCCGATTCCCGCTTGAAATCGGAAACACTCCCTGGCGGCTCCCCCGCACCGCAAGCCACGGCGCCCATCGTGCGGCAGTGCGGCCGGTGCGGTAAGGCCGTGGAGCTCGACGCCTCGTGCGCGGGGAGGGCGGCCAGGTGCACCTTCTGTTGGGCCATGTTGCCGCCCGAGACCGGGGAGGTCGTGGCGGAGATGGAGTACCGGGAGAGGCGCCGCCCGTGGGTCAAGGCGGCGGGCTGGACGCTGTCGTTGGCCCTTCATTGCCTGCTCCTCGTCGGCATGACCGGGGCCACGTGGCTGTCGGGCCTCGGGACGGGCGGGGGGGAGGCCGAGGTGGGGGTGGGGACGGAGGATTGGCCTGAGGTGTCGGTGGCCGCTGCGCCGCCGATTGACCTTCAGCCGCCCGACCCCATGCCCGAGCTGCCGGTGGAGACGCCGAAGGTGCAGGACGTGCCCGAGCGGGCCGCCGAGGAGCCGGCGGCCGAGGTGGTGCCCCTTGCCCTCAATCCGGTGGGGGAGGGCGTGCCCGGCGCCGTGGACCTGACGGACCTCGCGGTGGAGGGTGGCCGGGCCATCCCCAGCGCTGCCGCGGGCGCGGGGGCGCCGATGCCGCGCGCCTCGAGCGGCGACTTCAAGGGCCTCCTCCGCAACCGCAAGGGCGCGAGTAAGCAGGCGGCCCTCCTGAGGTTCGGCGGCAAGGGCACCCTGACCGCCGTGGACAAGGGCCTGGCCTGGCTCGCCAGGAACCAGCAGCCGGAAGGGGGCTGGAACAACGGCGTGGGGACCAGCGGCCTCGCCCTCCTGGCCTTCCTGGGCGCCGGGCACACGACGAGGGAGGGGGCCCACAAGGCGACCGTTCAGAAGGGCTTCCAGTGGCTCATCGCCCAGGGCAGCCGTGATGGCGACCGCTTGGTCTACACTCGTGAGAGGATGTACGATCAGGGGATCGCGGCCTTCGCCCTGTGCGAGGAGTGCGCGATGAGCCAGAACCCCGAGATTCGGGCCGCGGCCATCGGTGCCATCGCCGAGGTGCTCGCCGCCCAGTACCCCGACGGCGGCTGGCGCTACCAGCACAGGGGAAATGGCGGCGACACGTCGGTCACGGGCTGGCAGATCATGGCCCTCAAGGCGGCCAAGGATGCCGACATCCGCATCCCCGCCTCCGCATTCGAGAATGCCACTCGCTTCCTGATGAAAGTCAAGTCCGAGGGCGGCCCGGCCCAGCGAGGGCGCGCGAACGACGAGCCGACGGCCTCGTTCGGCTACACGGGTCCAGGAAGCTCATGGAACCTCACGGGGGTCGGCCTCGTGTCCCTCCAGTTCATGCGGAGCCGGGACGACGCGCTGATGCGCAAGGCGGCCAACTTCCTGCTCCAGACCCCCCCTCAGATGGGCCAGCGGCCCCCAGACCTCTACGGGCTCTACTACGGCACTATCGGCATCTTCCAAATGGGCGGGGACTACTGGAAGAAGTGGAACGAGCCAATGAAGGTCGGCCTCATGGCGACCCAGCACGCAGACGGGCACTGGGACCTTTACAGCGGCGATGCCCTGAGCACGGCGCTGGCGGTCCTCACGCTGGAGGTGTACTATCGCTACGCTCCGATCAAGCCGCAGTGAGGGAAGGCCTGGCAAGGAGTTTGCCACGCTGCGGCGGGGCGCTGGAAAGGAGCTTGCCAGGGGGTGTCGTGCCAGGCACGGGCGCCCGTGAGCTCATGTGCCGAGCCTGCCGAGGCTTAGGCGCCGGCCGGCGTTGGCGGGGCGGCGTTTGGCACGGGCTTTGCCATTGAGGCGCTTCGAGCGGCAGCCGGAGGGCCGCAGGAGGCGAGGATGCAGAACGGCGCGTCACGAATCGAGTTCTCCTGCCCCTTGTGCGGCAAGGGGCTGGCGGCGCTGGCCTCGATGGCGGGCAGGCGGTTCGTCCTGCCCAGGCTGCCAGGGGATGACCCTGGTGCCCGCCGCCAAGCCACCCCAGGGGCCGCCGGCTGCCGCTGCGCCGGCTCCGCGCGCCCCCGGTGGTGCCACGGTCGGCTTGCCCGACCGTGTTCCGTCCGCCGCCCCCACTGCTGGACAAGCCAGCAGTGCCACAGCGACCGCGCCCGCGCCCATCAGCCGCGTGTGCGGCCGGTGCGGCAAGACGGTGCACCTCGATGCCTCGTATGCCGGGAAGCAGGCGAAGTGCACCTACTGCTGGGCCACGCTGGAGCCCGGCAGCGATGAGGTGGTGGCGGAGGTGGAGTACGCGGACCGGCCCTACCCGCTGGCCAAGGCGGCAGGGTGGACCGTGTCGCTCGTGCTCCACCTGCTGCTGTTCCTGGGCCTCACGGGGGCCACGTGGCTGTCGGGCCTCGGCACGGGGTCGGGCGAGGCGGAGGTGGACATCGGGGACGCGGGCGGGGACGACAGCCCGAAGCTGGACCAGAGCCCTGCGGGCGCGGTGGAGCTGCAGCCGGACGCGGAGAAGGCTGTGGACCTGAGCGTGGCGGCGGAGGAGACGCCGGTGGACGCGGTGGCCGACATCGCTGTGAGCGCCGCGGCGTCGGCGCCCGCGGACGTGGTGCGGGTTTCGGATGGCGTGGGGGGCCGCGCGGCGCCTGGGCTGAACATGGCCGGGCTGCCGGGCGGCTCGGGCGGCGCGGCCAGCTTCTTCGGCCTCGACGCGCGCGGGAACTCCTTCGTCTACGTCGTGGACTACTCGGGGAGCATGTACATGCTCGGGAAGATCCAGGCCGCCAAGAACGAGCTGATCCGCTCCATCCAGGCCCTCTCGGGCGCCCAGAAGTTCTACGTGATCTTCTTCGACAGCCGGCACCAGGCTATGCCAAGCGAGAGGCTCGTGCCGGCGACGGCAGAGAACAAGCGGACTTACGGGCAGTGGGTCGAGCAGACGAACGGCGGCGGCGGGACCAACCCCCTACAGGCGATGGAGCTCGCCCTTTCCCTCAAGCCCAATGCCATCTGGCTGATGACCGATGGGATGTTCGAGTGCTCGGACGACATGATTCTGGGTCTGATCCGGACGAACAATCCGGGCAGGCGGATTCAGGTGCACGCGATCGCGTTCTTCGAGAACGCAGGCGAGCCGATCTTGAAGCAGATCGCCGAGGAGAATCGGGGGAAATACAGGTTCGTGCCGCCGACCGCCATTGGCGCGCCGGGTGGTGTGCCGGTCAGGCCGCGCCGGACCTTCCCCCGTCCGTTGCCTCGTCCCTAGACGCCTCTGGAGGTTGAACTGCCATGACGATGCCGATGAGGGTGTGGACGGTGACGTTGGCCGCAGGGGTCGGGGCGCTGGTAGTGGCGCCGGCGCTCGCGGGCGAGGCCGCGGGGACGATTGAGCCTGCCCGCCGCATCTCGCTCTGGACCATGATCGAGGCGGGCGGGATGATCGGCCACCTCATCCTCGTGCTGTCGCTGGCCTCGACCGCGCTCGTGATCGAGCACTTTCTCTCGATTCGCCGCAGCCGCCTCGTGCCCCCCGAGCTGGCCCAACGCGTCGAGCAGTTCCTGGCGGCCCGCCAGTACCAGCAGGCGCAGGAGGCCTGTGCGACCGACGGCTCATTTCTCGCCAAGGTCATCGGCGCGGGCCTCAACCAGATCGGCGCCATGTTCGGCTTCTTCGACATGCAGAGCGCCATGCAGGAGGCGAGCGAGCGCGAGATTTCGCGGCTCTACCGCAAGCTCGAATACCTCTCCCTCATCGCGGTCATCGCCCCGCTGCTCGGGCTGCTGGGGACAGTGACGGGGATGATCAGCTCCTTCAACACCATCGCCGCCACCGAGGGCGCGGCCAAGCCCTCCCAGCTCGCGGAGGGCATCTGGGAGGCCCTCGTGACCACCGTCGAGGGGCTGGTCGTGGCCATCCCCGCGATGTTCTTCGTCGCCTTCTTCCGCAACCGGGTGGACAGCTTCGTGGCCGAGACCGAGGCGGCGGTGGAGAAGCTGATGGGCAGGTTCCGCAAGGGCGCCGCATAGGCAGCGTAGCCGCAAGCGTCCCGCTTGCGGTTCGCCTAGCGCCGACGACAAGCGGGACGCTTGTCGCCACAAGAACGTGGAGTGAAAGGCACAGGCCGTGAGACTGCACAAGGCGCGACGAGCCTACGGGTGCGAGCTGAACATGACGCCGATGATCGACGTCATCTTCCAGCTCCTCATCTTCTTCATGTGCGTCTCCTCCTTCACCCGCGTCGCCGTCGAGAACGTCACCCTGCCCGACGCGAAGAAGGGGGAGCCGGGGGAGGACTTCAAGCCCGGGCGCATCATCGTGAACGTGACGAAGGAGGGGCGGATGGTGGTGATGGGCGACGCCTGCGGCGACCGCGCGGCCCTCGCCGCGGCCCTCAAGCGGCGCACCGAGGGGCAGCCCATCGAGACCATCTCCGTCGTCGTCCGCGTGGACCGCGACTGCCCGTGGGACAGGGCGGGCCTCGCCCTCCTCGCGTGCAAGGACAGCCAGATCAGCCGCGTGCGCGTGGCCGTGATGCCGGCGGGCGGCGACGCCCCGTGAGGAAACGCCTGTGAAGCTCACACGCCAGAGACAGAAAGCCCCCTCCCCGCAGCTCAACATGACCCCCATGATTGACTGCGTGTTCCAGCTCCTCATCTTCTTCCTGTGCACGAGCTCGTTCATGACGGAGAACCACCTTGTGACCCAGTTGCCCGCGGCGAGCAAGGAGAAGCCGGCGCAGGAGCCGCTGCCCCCCGTCCGCATCGTGGTGAGCCGCGTGGGCGAGGGCGTGATGATGACCTGCGACGACCAGGCGTGCGCGACGTTCGACGGCCTGGTCGAGAAGCTCAAGGCCCGGCGGGCCATCGCCCCCGCCCCCGCGGACCGGGACAAGGACCGCCTCCACGTGATCATCGAGGGCCAGGCGGGCGTGCCATTCGCATACATGGCCGGCGCGCTCGACGCCTGCCATCAGGCGGACCTCTACAGCGTCGCCTTCTCCCCGAAGGGGATCGGCCAATGAGGACCCACCTGCTCCCGCGGACTCGCGATTTCGGATTTCGGATTTCGGATTTCGGTTTCCGATCCGCAATCCGCAATCCGCAATCCACAATGGCTCTGGCGGCTACCATT
>VGYW01000414.1 GCA_016872875.1 Planctomycetota bacterium
ATTTTCCGCTTTCGGGCCGCCGGCACCCCAACAGGAAAATGGCCGCGCTGGCCTCCAGGAGACGTGCCGGTGGCCGAATGCGATAAATCCCAGGGGGTCTGGGGGACTGGTCCCCCAGAGGCGAGTTTGCCTTTGCGTTCCCGCGGCGCGGAGAGCGTCGCCCGGGGAGGCTCAAGAACTTGGGACGTTCCCCATATCTTGCTCACATGGCTTGCGCTGCTGGCCGGGTGCCGGCAGGGGGCAGCGCCGCTGCCGGACCTCCGGCCGCCCGCCCAGCCCCGGCCAGAGGCGAAGGCCGCCGAGCGCCCGAAGGCCGCGCCAGACCCCCTGAGCGAGCGCGGCTCGTTCGCCTTCGACGGCGTGCCGCTGCCCGAGGCCATCTCGCGGCTCGCCAAGGAGGCCAAGATCGCCATCGCCGTGTCGCCGACCGTTCCCGTGGCCGAGTGGAGCCAGCACAGGGTGAGCCTGCGAATGGCCGACGTGTCGGGCCGAGCCTTCCTCGACTGGCTGGTGCGGCCGCTCCAGGCGCACTACGCGCTCGAGGGCGAGGGGCGGGCCTGGCTGTGCCGCCGCGACGACCTCCTCGACGACGAGCCGCTCGAGGTCCGCTCCTGCCGCGTGCCGACCCATCTCACGCGGCCGGCGAGCGGGGCGCTGGTCTTCGAGCGCGAGCAGGCCGCCGTGGTGGAGACCCTTCAGGCCTGCCTCCGCTACGTCCTCGAGCGCCGCCCTGGCTGCCACGTCGCCTTCCTCAGGGGCCAGGACGTGCTCGTGGCCCGCCTCCCCGGGCGGGGCCACGCGCGGCTGGCCGCGGTGCTCGACGCCATGCGGCGCGGCAGCCCGCTCCCCGGGCTGCCACGGCCCTCGCTGATGGAGCTCAAGGAGGCGCTCGACGCCCCGGTGGCCTGGGACACGCCGCCCGGCCCCGCCAACCGCGTCCTGTTCCGCATCGCGGAGGCCGCGAAGGTGAACCTGGGCTGGGACGCTTCGGCCCTCGCCACCCGCCTCGTGGCCATCCCGCCGGGCAAGCACACGCTGCGGGCGATGCTCGACGCGGTGGTCCGCCAGACCCCCATCGGCCGCTACGAGCTCGAGCCGGGCCACGGCATCTGGCTCCACCTGGAGGGCCAGGACGCGAGCCTCCCGGCGAGCGGCGCCACGCCCTGGGACCGCGCGACGGTGCAGGCATACGAGGTGCGCCCCATCCTGCTCCACCTGGCCTCCGAGGCGCTCCTCGCGCACCTGCGGAAACAGGTTGACCCGAACGACTGGGGCCGGGGCCTGCCCGCCGCCGCCGTGTTCCTGCCCACAGGGCGCCTCATCGTCGTCCACGACGACGACGGCCAGCGGCGCGTCGCCGCCGTCGTCCGCGACCTCATCGAGCGCTACCGCAACGTCCCGGCACCAACAAAGGGAGCCAAGTAGCTCGATAACCTCTTCTCGTGCTCGTCGTCGTCCTCGTCGTCGTCGAATCTTCAAGCCTCTCCCTACACCGAGGATTCGACGACGAGGACCACGACGACAACGACGACGATCTCAGGTGCAGGAGAACGACCATGGGCGAGCAGCACCTTCGGGAGTTCGACCTGATCCGCTGGATACGCCGCGAGGCCCCGGCACGCGGGCTCGTCCTGGTGGGGATAGGGGACGACGCGGCCCTCGTCCGCAACCTCTCCGACGCCACCCTCGTGACCACCGACATGCTCATCGGGGGCGTCCACTTCGACCCGGCGGCCACCGAGCCGAACGAGGTGGGCTGGAAGGTGATGGCGCGGAACATCAGCGACATCGCGGCGATGGGGGGCCGCGCCACGGCCGCCGTGGCCGCGGCCGCGCTGCCGCACGGCTACTCGGCCCAGGACGCCCACACGCTCCTCCTCGGCCTCCTCGACTGCGCCGAGGAGTTCGGCGTCTGCCTCGTCGGCGGCGACCTCGCGGCCACGCCCGGGCCGCTCGTCGTCACCGTCACCCTCCTCGGCGACCTCGGCGGGCGGAAGCCGATACTTCGCAGCGGCGCACGGCCCGGCGACGCGCTCCTCGTGACCGGCACCCTCGGCGGCTCGCTCCTCGGCAAACACCTCCGCTTCCTGCCCAGACAGCCCGAGGGACTCGTCCTCGCCGAGCGCTACACGCCCCACGCGATGATTGACATCAGCGACGGGCTGGCCCGCGACCTGCACCACATGCTCGAAGAGAGCGGGGTTGGCGCAAAGCTCTGGGCCGACCGCATCCCCGTCTCGGACGACGCCCTCCGCATGGCCGCCGACTCCGGCCGCACCCCACTCGACCACGCCCTCGGCGACGGCGAGGACTACGAGCTCCTCTTCGCCCTCGACGAGGCCGCGGCCGACCGCCTCGTCGCCGAGCAGCCCTTCGAAATCCCAGTCACCCGCATCGGCACCATCACTTCCGGGGCCGGCGCCAGCCTCGTCCTGCCCGACGGCTCCGAGCGCCCCCTCGAACCCCAGGGCTGGGAACACGCCACATGAACCCGACGACCAGGACGCGGGGCACAGAGGCCCGGTCCAAAGGGGGGGTTGTGGGCGGGGGCTCCGTCCCCCGCGTGGAGCCGGAGAACACGCGGGGCACGGAGGCCCCGCCCACAAGAACCCCAGGGCTGGGAACACGCCACATGACCGTGACGACCCGCTCCCGGGAAGAGACCCTGGCCTTTGGCCGCCGGCTGGGGGAACTGCTCGGCCCAGGGGACGTCGTGGCGCTCCGCGGCCCCCTCGGCTCAGGGAAGACCACTCTCACAAAGGGCATCGCCGAAGGGCTTGGCTTCGAAGAGCCGCGCTGGGTCACTAGCCCAACCTTCGTCCTCGTCCACCAATACCCGGGCCGCGTCCCCGTCTACCACATAGACGCCTACCGCCTTCGTGGCCCCGCCGACGCCGAGGCCCTGGGGATGGACGAGCTATTCTTCGGCGACGGCGTGGCGGTCGTCGAGTGGGCCGAGCGGATCGCGTCCGCCCTCCCGCCCGAGCGGCTGGAGATTGCCCTGGAGATGCCTGGAGAGGCGGAACGGGAGTTCGTCCTGAATCCCTTGGGTGGCCGCTACAGGCAGCTAGTAGCCCGCCTCCAATCCTCCATCCTTGCACAGTGTGAAGGCGCGCACCTTCACACCATGGGGCCCGCCTCAGGCGACCACTTCCCCTGATGCTCCGGCGCGCGACGATCCAAGCGGTGCGCCCAAGTGTCCAGTGCCCACGGACCTATGGCCAGCACAGCGCGTCAGGCGATCAGGCTACCGTTTGGCCCGCTCTGTCGGCGGCCCAGAGTTCCTCGCCTGCCGCCTCTCCGGCCTCCGCTTCCACGCCTGCCCCCTCTCCCCCGCGGATATCCGCGATGCGGCGTGGCTCGGGACGACCAAGTGGTCGCCCCCGCCAGTTCGCCAGCCGCATACTTGGAAAGCCCGACCTGACGCGCTATACTATTGCTATGGGCAGACTCGTCTATGTCGAGACAACGATCTTCAGTTTCTACCACGATGAGCGTCCGGCGCCGGCAATCGTGGCCATGCGCCAATGGACCCGCGAGTGGTGGGATGGGTACACCCACCGGCACGATCTGGTGACCAGCTCGGCAGTGCTCGGCGAGTTGGAGACTGGCGAGCTGCCCCACCGCGAGCGCGCGTTGGAGATGGCCAAACGGCTGCCCGCGATGACCGTTGACGCGGAAGTCGCTGAGATTGCAGAAATCTATATCAAGCGGAAGGTCATGCCCGCCGACCCCTTGGGCGATCCGCTGCACCTTGCCTTCGCGTCGGTCCGCAAGGCCGATTACCTGCTGACATGGAACTGCAGGCACCTTGCTAACGCGAACAAGTTCGACCACATTCGCAGGGTGAACACTCTCCTGGGGCTCCACGTGCCCATCCTGCTCACCCCGCTCGAACTCATGGGAGAGGAGGAGATGCTATGACGGACGCAGACCGAGCCATTGAGGAAGTCCGCCGCAGCCGATGCGCCATGTCGCAACGGTGCGGGCACGACATGGCACGCTTCGTGGAATACCTACGGACGTTCGACCGCCGCTACGCCGAGCAGGTCCAGCGGTACAATGACCTGTACCGGGCCGCCCCCGCAGAGTCCGGCACGGCGCGCTGATCAGCCCAAAAGACCATGCAACCGCGGATCAATGTGAAGGCCACAATTCCCTTCTATGTGACACCCCCGTCATCTACTGGTTTACCATTCTTCACCGCTATGGTCTTTCAGTTGCGCAAGTGTGTACGCTGCGATGTTCCAGAGCGAACGATGTATGCTGCTGAAGCAGCAAGTGACGGCTCCGGCCAGGAAGATGCCCATACCGATGACCACGCCAAGGAGGCGCTGGTTCAACTTGTCGAGGTTGGCAATCCCTTCTGAACCAACACTGACATCCATGCGCAGGCAGGCCACAACTGTGATGGTGCCCACCACGATTAGCAGGACTCCTACGCGACGTGAATGGTCGCCCCCTATGTCCGGTTTCCCGAATCGCTCCAGCGCCATTCGGGAGGCCCATACCTTGGCCCGCGCTCGCTCTTCTGCTGCGTCAGCCGCTGCTACCGTCTCGGCTTGCTCCGCGCTCGCCGCACCTGCCTGGGTGCTAGCCACGATCCTGGACTGCTGCGCTGCGGCAGCCTTGTCGCGCCGCATCTGGAGGGCCATTCGTATCGGTTGGCCGACGCGCGAAACAATGGATTGAGCGGGCTGCGGAACCGTGTTCGCATGGCGACAGGCGGGGCATTCCTCGTGGGCGCCCGGCTTGGCGTCAGTTCCCAGACTCTCTCCGCAGTTCTCGCAGGTATACTTGATCATCGGCATCTGCTCCTTCATGAAGTGATTGGCTGTGTAGACATGCGAGCACACCGCGCTATTGACGTATAGGGCATCCGTCTGCGGTGGTTAACGTCTGACGTTCGCGCGCCTCGAATGTATGGGTGACGGGATGCGAAGGCCTAACCGCAGCCATGTGCGTGTGCGCTTGAGACTTCCCTCTTGTTGCGACCCCAGCGATGCGAGGGCGCTGGGCCATTCTATCGGATTCTCGTGGCTTTCTCAACGTGCATGGTGAACACTCGCTCAACGACCTGGACATCGACTGAGGCCCAGTTGGACAAGTAGTACTCCACTTCGCCATACTTGCAAGCCTTGGGGTCTGGTCGTAAGAATCCGGTTTTCTCGGTCGCGGTGTCACCGATGTCGGCCTATCGGTTTGGATTGACCGCGGACAGCATTTGACCGGGGTGCCATGAGACAATGACGCGCGAGAGACCGGAAGGCGTGAGCCGCGTAGGGTGTGCACACTTGCACACGGGCTTCGGGCGAATCGTGGTCCCGCGTGCAGGTATGCACGCCCTACAGAAGCTCCGCGGCGTATGGGGAATGGGCTCGGGGAGAGTTGGCGGCGGACAGCATTTGAGGATGCTGCGCGGCAAGGTGAGCATCTTGATGATCAACTCCTGTTGCGCGCGGTGATCATCTTGGTGATCATCTTGGCCGCGCTCTTCGCATGCGGTGTGCGGACCGCGGATTACGGATTCTTCGGCGGGGGGACTCGTGGGGGCGTGTGGAAGAGCGCCGAGGCGGGAATCTCTTTCCTGAGGAGGCCCGGGCCTTCGTAGAAGACCTTGAGCTCGGGGTCGCCGGGACCCTGGAAGAAGGTGACGGAGATGGGGTGCTTTCCGGCCTGGAGGGGGATGAAGCCGCGCTTCTCGGCGGTGGCGTGGAGGCCGTCGTTGTCCACCACCAACTGGTCGCCGACGTGGAGGCGGCTGCCGTCGTCGGAGCGGGTGCTGAAGAGGTAGACGCCGTCCTTGGGCGCCTCGATGTAGCCGGTGAAGCGCAAGGCGAAGTTCTCTTTGCCGGCGTAGGCGCCGAGGGCGAAGGTTGGGGACACGCCCGAGGCCTCGGGCTTGAGCTTGTCGAAGTCGGGCAGGGCCTTCCAGTTGCCGCGGAAGTGTTGGAAGTTGACGCCGGGCAGGAGGCCGGCCACTTTGTCGGCGGGCCGGCGCTTGACCTCGCCGAGGGTGACTGTGGCGGTGAGGCGTCGGCCCTTGCGGAGGAGCGAGATGGGGAGGATTTCGCCGCCCCTGCGCTCGATGAGGGCGAGGGAGTAGTCAATCACGCCGGAGACTGGCTCCTTGCCGACGGCGGCCACGACGTCGCCGGTGCGGATGCCTGCGGCCTCGGCGGGGGAGCCTTTGGCGACCTCGGTGACGCGGGCGGGGCCGTCGGGTGCGACCTTGAGTCCGAGGACGAAGCCGTAGCGCCCCTCGGGGGCGACGAGTTCGGGGAAGGCGGCGCGGACCTTGTCCACGGGGATTGCGAAGCCGATGTTCTCGGCCTCCTCCTTGCTGCTGGTACACAGGCCGATCATCTCGCCCAGGATGTTCAGGAGCGGGCCGCCCGAGGTGCCGGGGTTGATGCTCGCGTCGGTCTGGATCATGTCGGTCAGCATCGCGTAGTCGGTGTTCGTGGCGCGGCCTGTGCCGCTGACGATGCCTGAGGCGACGGTGAAGGAGATGCCGAAGGGGTTTCCGATGGTGATGGCGGGCTCGCCCATCATGACTTTTCGGCTCTCGCCGAGCTTGAGGGGCTTGAGTGGGCGGCCGGCATCGATCTTCATCAGCGCGAGGTCGTTCGCGGGGTCCTCCGCAAGCACGCGGGCGGGACAGCGCTTGCCGTCGGCCAGGGCGGCGTCGCGGCGCCCCTCGAAGCGGAGCATGTGGCTGTTGGTCAACACGTAGCCGGCCGGGTGGATGATGCAGCCGCTGCCCCACTGGGTGTGGGTGGTGTGGAGGCGCGTGGCCGGCCCCTTGCCGTCAGGGGCGGGCTTCGTGCTGTGCTCCACCCGCGTGGCGGCGAACATCACGACCGAGTCCTTGCACTGCTCGAAGACCCGCGCCACGGCGGTCCGCCGCAGCGCCTCATCGGAAGGCCGTGGCGCGCGCACGCACGCCGCCATGACGAGAGCTATCGGCACCCCCAAGGCTGCTCGCAGTGCGTTCACAGCAGGTGCTCTCCTCAGTCCCGAAGGGACGCCAGTGGGTTGCCGGCGGCTTCAGCCGCCGGAAAGGGCGCAAGCCCCAACAGTCCCAAAGGGACGCCAGTGGGTTGCCGGCGGCTTCAGCCGCCGGAAGGGGCGCGAGCCCCATCAGTTCCAAAGGGACGCCAGTGGGTTGCCGGCGGCTTCAGCCGCCGGAAGGGGCGCGAGCCCCATCAGTCCCAAAGGGACGCCAGTGGGTTGCCGGCGGCTTCAGCCGCCGGAAAGGGCGCAGACCCCATCAGTCCCAAAGGGACGACAGGAAGGGGACCAGGGTGCACCCAGGCGCTGGTTCTGCCGTCCCTTCGGGACTGAGCAGGGGGCCGCTCCGGTCCGGCGGCTGAAGCCGCCGGCTACCGACTACGCTCCC
>VGYW01000415.1 GCA_016872875.1 Planctomycetota bacterium
CAGCCCTGTAGGGGCGTACTACCCGCCCTGGGCAGGATGTGGCGCCCGGAACCGCATAGGACGCCCTTTCAGGGCTGGCCTACCTACCGCCCCCTTCCCAGGGCTTCGCCCTGATCTTTGCCCACATGTTCTTCTGAGCCTGGGTTAGCCCCCGAATGGGGGCGTTTGAGCCGTAGCCCAGGGCGACCGAAGGGAGCCCTGGGAAAAGGCCCCGCCAGCGTAGAGCCCCCGAAGCGGGGCGATTCAATGGGCGTGAGACGCCCCCTTCGGGGGCTTGGTCGCGGGGAACGCCCGATCCCAGGGCTCCCTTCGGTCGCCCTGGGCTACGGCTGGGTCGCCCGCGTTCGCGGGCTGCAAGACCCCGAGATGTGGGCAAAGAGCAGGGCTTCGCCCTGGGCTGCTATAGTACGCCCCTGTCGGGGCTCCGGAGTAGTTCACCAGAATTGGGGGCCATACTCGACTCGGGCATGCCGCGCTTGACATGCCGCCCCGCGTGCCGTAGGCTGGCAAGTGAAGGGAGTGTAGCCATGCGCCAGAAGGTTGTGGCCGTTGCGGTTCTTGTGGGGATGCTCGTGGCGGGAGCCTGGCTGATCGGGAGGCCGCGCACCGCGCCGAGCGTTGCCGCCGAGCCGCCAGCGCCAAAGGCCGAAGCAGCGCCGCCGCTCAAGTGGGACCGCCCGCGCTTCGACGTCCGCGCCGACGAGCGCCGCGACATGGTCCGCTGGCAGCTCGAACGCCGCGACGTCTCCGACAAGGCCACGCTCGACGCCATGCGAAGCGTCCCCCGCCACGAGTTCGTGCCAAAGGGGCTTCAGGGCCGCGCCCACGACGACAACCCGCTCCCCATCGGCCACGGCCAGACAATCTCCCAGCCCTACATCGTCGGCTACATGACCCAGGTGCTGGCTCTCAAGGCGGGCGACAAGGTGCTCGAGATAGGCACCGGCTCCGGCTACCAGGCCGCCGTCCTCGCCGAGCTCACCCCCAACGTCTACACCATCGAGATCGTCAAGGCCCTCGGCGACGAGGCGAAGGCCCGCCTCGAAAAGCTCGGCTACAAGACGGTGGAGTGCAAGGTGGCCGACGGCTACCACGGCTGGCCCGAGAAGGGGCCTTTCGACGCCATCATCGTCACCTGCGCCGCGGGGAGCGTCCCTCCGCCCCTCCTCAAGCAGCTCAAGCCGGGCGGACGCCTCTGCATCCCCGTCGGGCCGCCCGGCATGCTCCAGGACCTCGTCCTCGTGACCAAGGACTCCAAAGGCGAGGTGCGCAGCCGCAGCCTCATGGGCGTGGCCTTCGTCCCCCTCACGCGCGAGGTGCGGTGAGGAACGGCGTTGGGTGCTGGGTGTCAGGTGTTGGGGGTAAAGAGGGAATCCGTAATGCGTAATCCGCAATCCGTAACCCGACAGGAACCAAGCTGCCAGTAGGAGCCGTCTTCGTCTTTTCTGGTTACGGATTACGAATTACGGATTACGGATTACGGATTGGGCCATGCGCCTCGCTATCCTCATTGCCACAGTCTCCGCCGCGGTCCTCGCCTACGAAGTGGCCCTCATGCGCGCGCTGTCGGTCGCGCAGGGGCACCATTTCGCCTACATGGTGGTGAGCGTGGCGCTCCTGGGCTTCGGGGCGAGCGGCACGCTGCTGGCGCTCCTGGGCGAGCGGCTCAGGCGGTGCTTCGAGGCGAGCATGACCCTCCTCGCCGCGGCCTTCGCCGTCGCAATCCCCGCCTCGTTCGCCCTCGCCCAACAGGTGCCGTTCGACACCCTGGAACTGGCCTGGGGCTGGCGGCAGTATGGCAACCTGTGCGCCCAGGCCCTCATCCTCTTCGTGCCGTTCCTCCTCGGCGCCACGTGCATCGGCCTGGGATTCGTCCACGAGACGCAGCGGGTGCATACGCTGTACTTCTGGAACCTCCTCGGCTCGGGGCTGGGCTCGGCGGGGGTGGTAGCCCTGATGTTCGTGCTCCTCCCGGAGAAGCTGCCTGTCGCAGCGTTCGGGGTCGCGGCACTGGGCCTTGTGGTCTACACGGCAAGAGGCTGGCGGGGCATGGTGCTCGCAGCAGTCCTCGCGTACGCGCTGCCCCTGGTTATGCAGGCTCTCCCGCTCACGCTCAGGGTCTCGCCGTACAAGAGCCTGAACGCGTTTCTTGCCATGGGGGCGCAGGTGATCGAGGAGCATAGGCAACACACGAGTCCCCTGGGCACGATCCACGTCCTCGAAGGCCCGATGATCCGCCTTATGCCCGGCCTGAGCCTCGCCTGGGAGGAGGACCAGCCGAAGCAGCGGGCCATTGTGGTGGACGCCGGCTCCGCCTCGCCCATCTACCACATCAACGACCCGAAGCAGGCGGCGGTGTTCGACTACACGACGAGCGCCCTCCCGTATCATCTCCTGAGCAGGCCGAAGACCCTGATCATCGGCGCGGGCGGCGGGGGCGATGTCTGGCTCGCCCGCTACCACGGTTGCCCCGACATCACGGCCCTCGAGCTCGACCCCGCCGTGGCCGACCTGATGACCGGCAGCCAGGCGGAGTTCGCGGGGCACCTCTACACTCAGCCAGGCGTGAAGCTCGTCGTCGCCGAGGCCCGCGGCTTCCTCGCCCGCACCGACGAGAAGTTCGACCTCATCCAGCTTCCCCTCGTGGAGTCCTTCGGCGCGGCGGGAGCCGGCGTCGCCTCCCTCAACGAAAGCTACCTCTACACCGTCGAAGCCTTCCGCTCCTACCTCGACCACCTCACCCCCAACGGCATCCTCTGCGTCACCCGCTGGCTCCGCAACCCCGTCGCCGACTGCGACTTCATCCGCATCATGTCGACGCTCGGAGAGGCGCTCAGGGGCGATGGCGACTTCCCCTTCACGCAGAACATCATCGCCATTCGGGGGCTGTTCACGGCCACGGTCCTCGCAGGCCGTGCGCCTTTCTCGGAAGGGCAAGTAAGGGCCGCTGTGGCCTTCCGCCGCAAGCGCCAGTTCGACTTGATCTCCCTGCCCTGGCATCCCGCGCTTCCCCAGAGCGACAGTGATGCGTATGGTGCCAACGAATACAACCAGCTTCAAGAACCCTACCACTACGAGGCCGTCAAGCGGCTGTTCGCGGACGACCGGAAGGCTTTCCTCCGCTCGTATCCCTTCGACATCGGACCGACCACGGACGACCGACCCTATCATTCGCTCACACAGGGGTGGCGGGGGATTCGCCATCTGCGGGAGAAGCTGGGCGGCCAGTGGGTGCGCTATGCCGACTGGGGCTACATCGTCCTCTGGGCCACGCTGGCCCAAGCCGTCGTCCTCAGCGCCGTGCTGATCCTCGTGCCGCTGTTCTTCATTCGGCGCAGACCTGCGGCCCAGAGCGATGGTGGCACAGGCGTCTCGCCTGTGGCCACTCATCACAGGCGGGACGCCTGTGCCACCGGGGTGTATTTTGCCTGCCTCGGAATGGCCTACATGTTCATCGAGATCGCGCTGATGCAGAAGCTGTCGCTGTTCCTGGCAAGTCCCATTTATTCGGCGGCGATCGTGCTGGGGGCGTTCATGGTGTTCTCGGGGCTGGGAAGTCTGGCGGCGGGAAGAGCCACAGGCGGGACGCCTGTGCCACCAGCCACAGGCGGGACGCCTGTGCCACCAGAGATTGCGGTCACGCGGGGCGTGCTGGGCATATTGGCGGTGGGGTTTCTCCTGTGGTTCGGGATGGATTGGCTCCTGGGGCGGTTCGCGGGCCAGGCGTTCGGCATTCGGGCGCTCGTCGCGGCGGGGTGCGCGGGCGGGCTGGCCTTCTTCATGGGAATGCCGTTTCCGTCGGGGCTGAGGCTGCTGGCGGAGCGGGTGCGGGGCAGAGACGCCCCGCCCACGGCCTGGGCGTGGGGGGTGAATGGCGCGGCGTCGGTGGTGGGCGCGGTGCTGGCGATGGTGTTGGCGGTGGCGTGGGGATTCAGGATTGTGCTGCTGCTGGCCTTTGCGCTGTATGCCTTGGCGGGGGCGGTGATGCCGCGCATCGCGAGCCGATGATCCGACTGATCCGACTGATCCGACTGATCTCGAAGAGGGAACGCCCCTCAATCCCCCACAGGATATTGCGGCCTGAAGGGGAGGGATTCGGCGCTGGCCTCGCTGGCGGGCTGGCCCTCGGCGGGGGGCACCGCCTTGGGGCCGGGGGTCTCGAAGACGATGCGCTCGACGGTCACGCGGACGGCGAGAGGCTCCTGGCCGGGGAACATCTCGAGGTAGCGGTCGCTCGCCGCGGCGCGCACCTGGTCCTGGATGGCGAGGAGGTTGGGGCGGTCGTAGAGGCGGCAGCGGAGGCGGGCCTCGGCGGGCACCTTGGCGCCCTTGGGCAGGACGAGCTCGAGGGCGGCGTCGGACACCTCGTCCATCGCCACGACGGTGCGGTTGATTGCCTGCTCGACGCTGGCGGCGCGGAAGGACACCGGGCCGCTGGGGGTCTCGAAGACGAGGTAGCGTCCCTCCATGCTCTCGCGGATGGCCTTGAGGGCGCGGAGGATGGCGCTCACTGCCAGAGCGGCAGCGATGAGGAAGCCGCCGGCGATGAGGCTATACTTGAGGGGGCGATTGATGGCGATTATCTCTGTGGAGCGCGCGCGAAGGAGCATGGCGGTCATGCTGGCGATAGCGATGGCGCCCAGGATGCCGGCGGCGAAGTCCACCCAGTAGCCGATGCGACGCAGCAGCTTCAAGCCCACGGGGCAGCTCCTTTCTTCTCAGTGCGAGGCGTGGCAGGCCGCTTACGCACGGGGCGGGACCACAGGCGGGACGCCTGTGCCACCGGGCCGGCGCACTCCTCAGTGCTCGCGTTCGAGGTTCTCGATGAACGAGGTGTCCACCTTTCCGCTGACGAAGGCGCTGTGGCCGAAGACTTCGAGGTAGAGCGGGACGGTGGTCTTGACGCCCTCGATGACGATTTCCTCCAGGGCGCGGCGCATGCACAGGCGCGCCTCCTCGCGGGTCTTGCGGTGGACGATCAGCTTGCCGATCAGCGAGTCGTAGTTCGGCGGTATGCGGTAGCCGGCGTAGGCATGGCTGTCCACGCGAACTCCCGGGCCGCCGGGCCAGAAGAGCCTGGTGATGAGGCCGGGGCAGGGCTTGAAGCCGGCCTCGGGGTCCTCCGCGTTGATGCGGCACTCGATCGCGGCGCCCTGCGGCTTGACGTCCTCTTGCTTGAAGCTGAGCCGCTTGCCCGACGCCACGGAAATCTGCTCCTTGAGGATGTCAATCCCAGTGACCATCTCGGTCACTGGGTGCTCCACCTGGATGCGGCTGTTCATCTCGATGAAGTAGTGGCTGCCGTCGGGGTCAACCAGGAACTCGACGGTTCCGGCGCACTGGTATTTGGCGGCGGTGGCGAGGCGGACGGCGTCGTCGCCGAGTCGGCGGCGGAGCCTTGGGGTGATGACGGGGCAGGGGGACTCCTCGACGAGCTTCTGGTGGCGGCGCTGGAGGCTACAGTCGCGCTCGCCCAGTTGCACGACGCGGCCGAACTGGTCGGCGAGAATCTGGACCTCGACGTGTCGGGCCCGCTCGATGACCTTCTCGATGTAGACGGCTGGGTTGCCGAATGCGGCCTCGGCCTCGGCGCGGGCCACGTTGAGGTGGTTCATCAGCGCGATCTCGTTGTTCGCGCGCCGCATGCCGCGTCCGCCGCCGCCCCTGGCCGCCTTGATCATCACGGGGAAGCCGACCGCGCGGGCGGTCTCGCGCGCCTGCTCGTCGTTGTCCACGGGGCCATCGCTCCCGGGGACGATGGGGATGCTGCACTTCTTGGCGAGCTGGCGTGCGGCGGCCTTGTTGCCGAGGGCCTGAAGGGTCTCGACGGGCGGGCCGATGAAGGCGATGTGGCAATCGCGGCACACCTCGGCGAACTGTGCGACCTCGGCGAGGAAGCCATAGCCGGGGTGGATCGCGTCGGCGTCGGCCACCTCCGCCGCCGCGATGATGTGCGGGATGTTCAGATAGCTCTGGGAGGCCTCGGGCGGGCCGATGCATATCCTGTGGTCGGCCAGGCTCAGGTAGAGCGCCCCGGCGTCGGCCTCCGAGTAGACGCACACGGTCTGGACCCCGAGCTCCTTGCAGGCCCGGATGATTCGGAGCGCGATCTCGCCACGCGACGCGACCAGGACACGCGAGAACAAGGCTGTCGCCTCTCAAAGGGGCTGTTCGCCGTATCAAGGGGGATGATTGGATGTATGGATGAATGGATGAATGTCTGACATCCATCCATCCATTCATCCATTCATCCCCCCTGACGCGAGCAAGCTACCTGGTTCCTGTTGCGGAAAGTGCGATCACAGGCGGGACGCCTGTGCCACCGGTGAGACAAGGGGCTTGGTGGCACAGGCCTCTGGCCTGTGATTGGGGCAGCAGCCCCCTTCCACTTTCCGCAACAGGAACTACCTAAGACTCCTTCCTGGCGATCACGAACAACGGCTGGCCGTATTCGACCGTGTGGCCGTTTTCGACCTCGATGGACTGGACCACGCCGTCGGCTTCGGCCTTGACCTCGTTCATCACCTTCATGGCCTCGATGATGCAGACGACGGAGTCGGCCTTCACCTCGTCGCCGACCTCGACGAAGGGCTCGGCGTCCGGAGAAGGCGAGCGGTAGAGGATGCCGACCATCGGGGACTTGACGACGTGGACCTCTTCGGTGCGCTGCGGTGGGAGCTCGGGCGCGGGCTTCGGCTCGGGGGCATGGACCGACGGCGCGACCGCGACCGGCGGAGGGGCCGCCGCGACAACCTGTGGCGTGCCGCCGTTCCGGGCGCGCCGCAGCGCCACCTTCAGCCCCTCCCACTCGACCTCCAGCTCGTCGAGCCGCCGGGCCTCCATCAGCCCGGTCAGCGTCTCGATCAGGTCGCGAATTTTCTCGAAGTCCATTGCCGTGCTCCCGTCGCCGGAAAAAGACACCAGGAGTCTTTTGCCGGAACGGCCCTTCGGGTGCTTCGCACAAAAGACTCCTGGTGTCTTTTTCCTCCTACGCGCGCTCGAGGTAGAGGCCGGTGCGGGTGTCCACCCGCACGCTCTCGCCCATCTCGACGAAGAGCGGCACCTGCACCGTGGCCCCGGTCTCCAGCTTCGCGGGCTTGGTGGCGCCGCTCACCGTGTCGCCCCGCACGCCGGGCGGCGTCTCCACCACCTTCAGCACCACGCTGTCGGGCAACTGGGCGTCAATCACCGTGGTGTCATGGAAGGAGACCAGGACCTGCATGTTCTCCTTGAGGTACACGTCCTTGCCCTTGAACGCCTCGGCGCTCACGGGGAGCTGCTCGAAGGTCTCGGGGTCCATGAGCACGTAGTGGTCGCCCTCGCGGTAGAGGTACTCCATCGGCCGCTTCTCGATGTAGGCCTGCTCGATGCGCTCCTTGGAGGCCAGGGTCGGCTCGATC
>VGYW01000416.1 GCA_016872875.1 Planctomycetota bacterium
GCGGGCACATGCGCATAATGGGAGCTGGAGTGAGCACGAGCGTTCCCTACAGCGGCAACGTCTATCGGAAAGGAGAGCCGGCCATGAAGGAAGAGCGGACATCGTCGCGGCGTGACTTTCTGGGCGCGACGGGCAGGGCGGCGGCGGCAGCCTCTGCGCTGGCGGGCGTGGCGCTGCCCCCGGCCCACGCGGGAGCGGAGAACACGATTCGCCTCGCCCTCATCGGCTGCGGCGGACGCGGCGGCGGGGCCGCGGTGAACGCCTTCGACGCCCCGGGCGGCCCCGTGAAGCTCTGGGCGATGGCCGACATCTTCGAGGGCCGCATGAACGCCTGCCACAAGCACCTCAGCGAGCGCTACGCCGACAAGGTGGACGTGCCGCCGGAACGCCGATTCGTCGGCTTCGACTCCTACAAGAAGGCGATTGACTGCCTGAGGCCGGGCGACGTTGCGGCGCTCTGCGGCTACGCCGGCTTCCGGCCCGCCCAGCTCGAATACGCCGTCGAGAAGGGCGTCAACGTCTTCATGGAGAAATCGTTCGCCGCCGACCCGCCCGGCTGCCGCCGCGTCATCAAGGCGGGCGAGGCGGCAGAGAAGAAGAACCTCAAGATCGTGGCCGGCCTCATGTGCCGCCACTCCGTCGCCCGACAGGAGCTCATCAAGCGCGTCCGCGACGGCGCGCTCGGCGACATCCTCCTCATCCGCGCCTACCGCATGGAGCCCGTCGGCCCCATGGGCCGCAAGCCCGAGGGCGAGAAGGAGCTCTTCTGGCAGGTCCGCAACTTCGTCCGATTCTATTGGGTCTCCGGCGGACTCTTCGCCGAGATGGACATCCACCAGATAGACGAGCTGTGCTGGATCAAGGACGCCTGGCCCGTCGCCGCACACGGCGTCGGCGGACGGGCCGCCAACAGCACCGACTGTAGCCAGAACCTCGACTCCTTCGCGGCGGAGTGGACGTTCCCCGACGGGACGAGGGCGACCGACGTGGTGCGGTATCTCAGTGGCTGCCACACCGAGTTCGCCACCTACATCCACGGCACCAAGTGCGCCGCGCAGTTCTCCGGCAGCGGCCACGCGGGGAACTCCATCATCTACAAAGACCAGCGGATCGCCTCCAACAACGTCGCCTGGCGCGCCGACAAGGAGCAGTTCAGCCCCTGGCAGGCCGAGTGGAACGTCCTCCTCGACGCCATCCGCAAGGACATGCCGCACAACGAGGCCAAGCGCGCCGCACTCTCCAACCTCGCCGACATCATGGGCCGCGCCGCCATCCACTCCGGCAAGATCATCACCTGGGACCAGGCCATGGCCTCCACATTCCAGTTTTGCCCGAACATAGACAGCCTGACCCCCGACAGCGAGCCGCCGGTCAAGGCCGACGCCCAGGGACGCTACCCCGTGCCGATCCCGGGCACTTGGTCGGAGATCTGATCGAGCTCGATCGTCCTCGTCCCTCGTCCCTCGTCCTCGTCCCTCGTCCTCGACTCTTCCCCCCTACCGAAGGCAAGAGAATCGAGGACGAAGGACGAGGACGAGGGACGAGGACGATAAGGAAACAGCATGTAGGGCGTGCATACTTGCACGCGAAAGGGGCTGCGCTGCCCGTCAGGAGGAACGCAATGGACAAGCTCACCCGTCTGACCGACGAATGGGAGAAGGTGCTGGCCGTCCTCGCCGCCTACGATGGGAAGATTGACCCGGCCTACTCCACGCCGCTCGCGGAGTTCCAGCGCCGCCAGCGCCTCGTGCAGGACGCGCTGGCCAAGCATGGCTTCGACGCGGGGCTTGTGTTCTCCGACGAGCACTACTGCGGCGACGTGCCTTACCTCGGCGGCAACTCCAACGTCTCCATCGAACAGGTCGCGGGCATCATCGGCCCCACGGGGTTCCACATCCTCGCGGGCCTGGAGGGCGGCTACATCGCCGAGCAGCTCGCGCCGCGCGCCGGGGCAATCGTCCACAAGGTCGAGATGCTCCAACTGGCCGACGAGAAGTATCCCATCGCCGCCGAACGGTTGGAGGACGTGCTTTCCGCCGCCGCGGGCAAGCCGATGGCCCAGGTGAAGCGCATCGCCCTCCTCACCCCCCGCCAGGTCATCCCCGCCAGCCTCGTCGCCGCCGTCGAGAAGCTCGTCGGCCAGAAGGGCCTCGCGGACGCCCAGGAGCTCTACTACCGCGTCAAGTACATCAAGAGCGACGTCGAGATGCGCCTCATCCGCGACGCCTGCGTGGTGGCCGACGCGATGCTCCGCGGCATGCTCGCGGTGCTCAAGCCTGGGATGCTGGAGACCGAGGTTGCCGCCTGGGGCTACTTCATCGGCCGCCAGCTCGGCTGCGAGGACTGCGGCTTCAAAGTGATGGTGGGCGCGAACGAGGCCAACCGCACCCTCATCGGCAAGGCCCTCAACCGCCCCATCCGCGAGGGCGACTGGGTGCACCTCGGCGTCGCCCCCACCCGCGACGGCATGAACTCCTGCATCCGCCGCTCCGCCATCGCCGTGGATTCGCCGGGCAAGGTCACGCCTGAGCAGCGCTACTGGTTCGACTTCATCGAGGAAGCCTACCGCGTCGGCTACGACAAGTATGTCGAGGTCGCCGAGAAGGGCCTGCCCGCAAAGCTTCAGGAGCAGGCGCTGGTGGAGTTCTTCGAGAGCCGAGCGGCGGAGGTCTCGCGGCGCGTCGGCAGGCCCATCCCCCTAGCGCGCCTCAAGCCCTACACCGGCACCCACAACGCCGGCTACACCGAGTGCCAGGAGTTCTTCGGCGCAATCACCCTCGACAGCGAGGAGCCGCTCGGCGAGCAGATCGTCACCATGCTCGACGTCGCCCTCCGCGGCTTCGGCAACCACTGGAACGACGTAGTCATCCCCGGCTTCGACTACATCGTCCTTGAGAACACCCTCGGCAAGTTCGGCCCCCGCGTCGAAACCCTCACCAACCTCCCCCTCAACGTTCAGTTTCTCGTGGGCAACGCGGGAGAGCTGTCCTGATGCTCTCGGTCGGGGTTGATATTCCCGTGGGACTCAGGTAAGATAATACAAAAGGAGAACGACCATGAGGCTGAATCGGATCACGGTTGACCCAAGCGTGTGTACGGGCCAGGCCTGCATCAGGGGTCTCAGGTTTCCTGTTTCGCGGCTCTTGGGCCTTCTGGCCAGCGGGGAGACGAAGGAGTCCATCCTCAAGACCTATCCCTACCTCGAACCAGAGGACATTAACGAAGCGCTGGTATATGCCGCTTATCTCGCGGAAGATGAGACCGTGGAGTTCGCGCATTGAAGTTCCTCATCGATATGCCGCTCTCGCCAGCGCTCGCGGCGTGGCTCCGCCAACAGGGCCACGACGCGGCACATGCGCTACAGCTTGGACTGGATAGGTCGCCAGACGAGGCGATCCTGGCACGTGCCCGTGACGAAGCGCGGATTGTGATCACCGCCGACCTCGACTACCCTCGGCTGTTGGCGCTCACCCGGGCTGCCGGGCCAGGGCTGATCCTCTTCCGAGGTGGGAACTACAGCGAACAGGACGCGCTGGACCGCTTGAGGATCGCCTTGGACAGCGTGGCGGAGGTGGACCTGCCTCATTCCATCGTCGTCATCGAGAAGACCAGGATTCGCCACAGGCGCCTGCCAATCTGAGCTACGCCTCACGACCAAGGGCGTTCTCGCTTACGCCCCGCCGCTCTTGCCCCCCACCAGCAGCTTGTCGAGGACCGGCGTGAACCTTGACAGGAGCTCCATGTGGGAAACCATGCAGTCCACGAACGGCTGCGCGTCGCCCTCGACGAGCATCTGGAGAAGTCGGTCCCGTCCTTCGGGCAGATCGTGGCACAGCAAGTAGTCCTCGTCCTCCGGCTGCTTCAAGCAGCGCGATTGCTCGTCTTCGGTGAGCCATTGCGGTGCTGCTTTGAGAATGGCCTGTCTTGCCTGGCCGGGGTCTACACCAGTCTTCTTGGCCGGCAACCATATGCTTGCATGCGGTGCCGGTTCGTCCCTATCGCACAGGAGTTCGAGGCGTAGGTGTTCGACGTAGAATCCCGGCGGTGGCCAAATCTTCTTGCCCCGCATCCATGCGGTCTTACTGAGAAAGACGTAGCCGCTACACCAGAACTGGGTCACGAAGATGCCGGGGTAGTCGAATTCCTTGCCCCCCTGCTGCAAGGCATCAACTACCCTTTCGAAGATGCCCTTGTACTTCTTGCGGATGTTCTCCATCGCCTTCTCCATGAGGCGCGCGGAGGGCCAGTTCTGGATCAGGTAACGCTCGGCCTCGTTGCACCACTCCTTCTCCTTGGCCATTCTCGGCCTCCTCTGTGGCAAGGGGTTCGTGGGACATTCTGCGGAGCGCTCGCGCGTAATGGGAGCAGAAGAGCTTCACATCGCTGGGCCGAGCCTCGACCGCGAATCGGTCGAAGGCCGCGGCGACCTTCCACCATGAGACGGCCCGGAAGCGCTGGTTCTGCGGCCTAGCTCCCCCAAGGGTAAGGAACAACGCATGAACGCGGTCGGCAGGAATCCCGAGCTGCCGCGCCCGGCGCTGCAAGTCTTCCCATTCCCGGTGTGTCTGGGCTTCGCCCTCGGATGACCAGATCTTGTTCTCGATCCAGATCAGGAACCGGCCGCGCGAGGCGACCTCGATGTCCACACGCGACTCATCGCCGGCGACCTCCCGATGTACTCGGTATGGGCCGTCGGCGTATTCGCGGGGAAGCCCTAGCTCCTCAAGAAAGGCCCGGAATCCGAGGGCTCCCTGCGCATGCGTGCCATGGCGCAAGAGGTCGTGGTCCAGAAGCCACGCCAGGACCCTGGAGTGGCGCAACTCGTCGTCCGCGACTTTCAAGACCCTGAGAAGGTTGAAATCGTCGGCTGCGCTTTCCTGTGCTTGCCGCCACCTCTCTACGGCCTGCGCATGGCCCGCCAGGAGCGCCTCAAACCTCCGGTGGTCAATCTCGGCCTCGGCGGCCTCAGCGTTTGACGCGCGCCCGTCGGCCTCAAGAAAGCCTTGGAGGAATTCACGGAACAACTCGGTTCTGGCTCCTGCCCGCGGCCGGCTGCGCAACATGGCAGCCTCAAACCCTTGAAGAAGTTGCTCAAATCGCTTTGTCAGCAGCAGGTGCCCATCGTCGCGCATGTCAGGGGCTCCGTATCAAGCTGCCTCATATTACCCATTCCTCCCTTCCAGTTCAAGAACGGGGGGCCGGACCGTTTGGTGAACAGCGGGTGACAAGCAAGAGGCAAGTCGCTACAATGTGTCCCATCGGCCGGCGGGTGGCGCCGGCCGGGACCGTGCCATGCTCGGAAGGAGAGCGGGATGAACGTCTGCATCGCGTCGTATTCGTTCCACGGGCTGATCGGGGCAGGGATGATGGACATCTTCGGCTACCTGGAGACGTGCAGGTATCGCTACCACCTCGACGCAGCCGACATCTGGAACGGCCTCCTCGGCCGCGACGAAAAGGTGTATCTTCAGGAGGACTTCCTGAGGAAGGTGAAAGAAGCCCTGGCCGAGCGCGAGATGTGTCTGGCCAACTACCACGCCGACGGCTGCCACCCCTGGGACGACAAGCCGGAGGCCCGCGAGCGCAACCACGCGAGCGCCCTGGCCCACCTGCGCGCCGCCGCCTTCCTGGGCGCGAGGACGATGCGGATTGACGCCGGCGGCAAGGGGAATGTCTGGACCGATGAGCAGTTCGACTACATCGTGAGGCGCATGCGCGAATACTGCAAGATCGGCGGCGACGCCGGCTTCCGCGTCGGGCCGGAGAGCCACTGGGGTCCCGAACTTGTGCCCGACAATATGGAGCGTCTCGCCCGCGCGGTGGACAGCCCCGCCTTCGGCATCCTGATGCACATCGGCCACTGGGAAGGCGCGCCCGAGGAGGAGGGCGACCGCCGCCTCGCACCCTGGGCCTGCCACACCCACGTGGACGCCCGCATCACCCGCACGCGCCTTGAGCCGGCGATGAGGCTGCTCATGGACGCCGGCTACAAGGGCTACTGGGGCGTAGAGCACCACTCGGCCAAGAACGAATGCGCCGAGGTCGCCTGCCAGCTCGCCGAGGTCCGCCGCGTCCTTGAAAAGCTGCGCCAGGCCTGAGCGAGGGCGCTTCAGGACGCCTGATGCGTCACGGAACTCGGGAACGCGGGCGCCCAGCCCCCGTCGGGGGCCAGTTGCCTCTTCCGCTGAGACCTCTGCCCACTTCCTAACGTCTTGCCTCTTGCCGCGGCGCAGTTCGAGCCTGCTCTCGCGCGTCACTTGCGTTGCTAGGGCGGGCGGCGTAAGCTTGAAGGCATCGAGGCTCTGCCATCCGCGGATGAGATGAGGAGAAAGGCATGGGCGGGCGAACTCTCGGCTGCGCGTTGCTCTCGGTCGCGTGTCTTTTTCCCTGGGGCACGATGGAGGCCGGCATGAGGGTGTGGGCGGTTGATGATGGCCTGAGGATCAATCCGCAATCGGGAAAGGCATTCGAGGACAGCGAGCTCTATCCCGAGGGCCTGCGGGTGAAGCCCGGCTACCGCGAGAAGAACTGGGTGTTCAGCGGCGAGAAGAAGCAGGTCACGCTGGCGGGGGCGAGGAACGAGGTGGTCGCATTCCAGCTCCAGATCGAGTCGGCGACGCCGCTCGGGGGCATCAGCGTGGCGGTGTCGGACTTGAAGGGGCCGGCGGGCTTTCCCGCGGCGGACAACGTGAGGCTGTTCAAGGAGTGGTACGCCGAGGTGAAGCAGCCTTCGGGCGGCGTCGGCTTCGATTGTCTGGGGCCTGGGTGGTATCCCGACGCGCTCATCCCGCTGGAGGAGCGGGTGAAGCCCGAGTTCGCCATGCCCTTCGACCTGCCCGACAAGGCGAACGCGGTGCCCGACCAGAAGGTTCAGGCGGTGTGGGTGGACATCTACGTGCCGCGCGGCCAGGCGCCTGGGGCCTACGAAGGCTCCATCCGTGTGACGGCCCGCGAGGGCGAGGAGGCCCTCGCGCTCAGGCTCGAGGTCTTCCCATTCGCGCTCCCCGACGAGAACAACCTGGGGGTGAGCCTGAACGACTACGGCTCGCTCAGCCCGCGGCGCATGCCGAAGGAGAAGCTCTGGGCCTTCTACCAACTGTGCCAGCGGCACAGGTGCGTGCTCGACGTGCTCTACAATGCGCCCAAGGCATCGGGCGAGGGCGACGCGCTGGAGCTTGATTGGGGCGATTACGACGCGGCGTTCGGGCCGCTCCTCGACGGGAGCGCGTTCAGTGCGAAGCACGGCTACCGCGGGCCGGGCGAGGGGGTGCCCGTGAAGCGCCTCTACCTCCCCTTCGAGACCAGCGGCGGCCACGCCTGGCCCCTGCCCGCCGCCGGGATGGAGACCGAGCCCTACGAGCGCGCCGTGAAGAAGGCGCTCCGCGAGTTCG
>VGYW01000417.1 GCA_016872875.1 Planctomycetota bacterium
TGACGACGAACGACACAGCCTGCGGCCAGAAGTCGCGGCGTCCCTTCGGGTTGCGGCGGCAGCGGGGCGGCTGCTGCGTTGCGGCTCCTCAGCGATGCTCTCCGCTGCATCGCCTGCGTCGCCGCGCCTTGCATCCGCCCCGCTGACGCCGGCAACGCAGCCCGCGTGGGTTTTGAGATAGTTTCTAAGTTCGCCTGTCGGCTTTTTCTAACTCGGCGTAGAGTCTTGGCATCACGACAGTTATGCCGAGGCGGCGCTGGGAAGGGAGCCAAGGTTGTCGGCAAAAGCGGAAAGGCCGGCCCCGTCAGCGGCGGCGTCAGGGTGGTGCGGCGAGGCGGGTGACGGGCCGCAAATGACCACATGTTATGGAGTTAGGCGTGGTCCGGCCCCGGACACGCCGCAAGGCGGCGCATGCGGCACGGGGTTTGCTCTTCATGACACCGCTGAGGCGGCTCCTGCCTTGTCGGCTGAGTCAGGGGCCGTCGGTGCATGGCTCTGTCTCCTGTCCTGGACAGTCCCGGACACGGCTGGGCAGAGCTGGAGGATGGCAGCCGATGGACGGGAAGATGCCGAACGGTCGCATGACGATCACGGAAGCGGCCGAACGGGTTGGCGTGACTCCGAAGACCCTCCTTCGTTGGGAGAAGGCGGGCAAGGTCCCAAAGCCGAAGCGCGACTGGCGCGGATGGCGGGTCTACGAACAGGAGGACGTGACTCAACTTTTGGCGTTCCACAACCAACTGTGCGAATGGTGACATGCGGCGGGGCGGCCGCGTGCCCATGACGACCCCCTTCCTGGCTCCAAGCCAACTGTTAGGGAGAGTAGGATGACTGCGAAGACGCGTCTGTGGCTGGTCGGCCTGCTTGGTGCGCTGGTCGCCGGATGTGACGGGTGGCCCTACTGGGTCCACAGGTTCGACGACATCGAGAAGACGGCGACTCGGCACCAGCTCAGGGAGGTGGAGAAGCGGTTTGAGCACTTCAACGGCACCTACCGCATCGGCATCCCTGATGTGCTCAACATCAGCGTGCCGGACCACCCGGACCTCAGCGGCTCCTACGAGGTGCGGCCCGACGGCAACATCTCGTTCCCGCTACTCAAGGACGTGTACGTCGAGGGCCTGACGCCGATGCAGTTGAGCGACTTCCTGGCGAAGGAGCTCGAGCGCTACGTGAAGAAGGTGGACGTGTTGGTCTCGATCACCGGCCTCTACAGCAAGACGGTGTACATGGGGAGCCGTTCGCAGAGCGACTTCCGCGCCTTCAGATTCACGGGCGACATGACGGTGGTGGACCTCGTGGCGCTGCGGGGTGGGTACACGAAGATGGACTATTCGAGCCGGATACGGCTGATGCGGGATAACCCGGACCGCAAGGAGATCTACCGCATCCGGTTCGACCACATTCTGCGCGGGGACTTCAGGACGAACGTGCTGGTGAAGAACCGCGACATCCTGTACATCCCGGCCACGGCGTGGGCCGAGGTGGGGTTCTTCGCCGACGAGTTGACGGCGCCGGCCCGCTCGCTGATCGCGGGCATCCGGACCTACACCGAGCTGCCCTACGCGGGCAAGGATGCGGAGGAACGCGCGGGCAGGGCGCAATCAACTCCCTACTAAGCCCGTTGTGGCGCGCCCCGGCGTGAGAGCAAAGGGGGTCCCAGCGGGCCGAAGGAACATTCGGAAAGGCACTCCCTATGCCGGCGGCCGCACAACCGAGGAAGGCACAGCAGTTCGACTTCTATAAGTACCTGGGCGTGATCTGGCGCCGCAAGTGGCTCCTGCTCATCCCGCTCGGGGTCTGCCTGCCCGCGGCCATCGTGGCCGCCTCGCTCTACCCCACCGAGTACGAATCGCAGGCCGTCCTGGAGATACAGGACACGCGGCCGATCGCGGACCGCGCGCCCACGCGCTACTACTCGGGCACGGCTGCCATGCAGGTGAGGACGCGCGCGATGAACTGGTCTGCGATCCGCGAGATCGTGCTGAGCCGGAAGGTTGACTTCGGGCGCGAGATAGACCCCGACGACCGTCGGCAGTTCGAGCGGATTTTCTCCGAGATCGAGCGGCGCACGGTCGTGCGTCCCCTCGGCGGCGGCCACCTGGTCATCTCGCACAAGAGCGTCAGCCCCGAACGCAACGCCAGCCTCGTCAACGAAATCGTCAAGAAGTTCGTCGGCGAGGACCGCCGCGAGGCCCAGCAGCGCGCCAAGGACGACCTGAAGTACTACCGCGACAAGCTGGCGATGGGGAAGAGCGCCCTATCCGAGATAGACAACCAGATACGCGAGTTCAACCAGCAGTACCCGTGGCTTGCCGACACCCTGGCCGAGCTTCAGAAGGACTACGAGGACGCCGAGACCGAGGAGCTGACGATCCGCCAGCAGATCGCAGCCACCAAGGAGAACATAGCCGAGCTCCGCAAAGAGTTGGCCAAGGAGAAGCCCGAATTCGAGAAGGTCATCCCCGGGAAAGTTCCCCAGGAGGTCCTCGAGCTCCGCAAGGCCGCCGAGCAGGCCAAGCAGGTGTTCGAGCACTACGACAAGAAGTACACAAAGGCGCACCGCTTCTGGCAGGAGGCGTACGCCAACCTCCAGAGAGCGCTGGCGGCGCTGAAGGAGAAGGACACGGGGAAGACCGAGGCCGAGAAGATCATCGAGCCAAACCCGAAGCACGCCGCTCTCCAGGCGCGCATCGCCCACCTGGAGAAGGAGGTGGAGAAGCTCGAGGTGCGGCGGATGGACGCGAACAAGCGGGTGAGTGAGCTATACATCCGCCGCCGCAGGGCCCCCGAGCTGCTGGGCGAGCGCACGGCCCTTCAGGAGCAGCGGACCACGGCCGTGTCCACGGTGGCCGAATATGCGACCGGCGTGCGCATGGCCGAGAAGGAGATGGCGCGCCTGCTGAGCGAGCCCCACAGCTCCCGCTTCCGCGTCATCGAGTACGCGCGCGACGACCGCCGGGCCGTCAAGAGCACCCAGATGAAGATCATCATCCTCGGCCTCACCCTGGGCCTCCTGATCGGCGCCGCCCTCATCGGCCTCGTCGAGTACCTCGACCAGACCTTCAAGGGCATAGACGACACGCGCGACTACCTCGGCATCCCGGCCCTCGGGGTGATCCCGGCCATCTTCACGCCCCGCGACCACCGCAGGAAGCTGCTCTTCCGAGTCCTCGCCGTCAGCTCCGCGGTCTTCGTCGTCGGCATGGCCGTGGCACTCTACCTCACGGTGCCCGAGATGAAGGGGTTTCTGAACATGGCCTGGGCGAAGTTCATGGAGTGGATGGAGGGCATGTAGACTCCTCCAGCGTCACACGTGCGCGGCTTGCGCGCACGTTGTGCGTCGGGAAAACCCAGGTTGGGCACACCTTATTGAATCGAGCGGTCTCCCGATCGATTCAATAAGCCGCGGCCTCTTGGCACGTTGCGTCATCGGAGCGCGAGGCAGAAGAAAACAAACCCAGGCAAGCTGGCTTTGTTTTCTAGTGTGCCCAACCTGGGTTTTCCCTTTGGGCCGCGCTAGGCCAGGCAGCCCGCTCCGCCCGGCAGGAAGGGATCGATGTACGAGAAGTTCTACGGCTTCGCCGAGAAGCCCTTCAACCTGACTCCGGACCCCGACTACTTCTTCCTGAGCTCGGTCCACAAGCGGGCGCTGGACCACCTGGTCTACGGCCTCGAGTCGGGCATGGGCTTCATCCAGATCACCGGCGAAATCGGCTCGGGCAAGACCACCCTCATCAAGTGCCTCCTCCGCCAGCTCAGCCGCGAGGTCAAGGTCGCCTACGTCATCCACTCGAAGGGCACCTTCGTCCAAATCCTCCGCATGATCCTCGAGGACCTCGAGGTGGTGCCCGCGGACCACAAGCTGGGCAAGGAGGCGCTCCTGAGCCGCTTCCGGGACTATCTGACCGAGCAGGCCCGCTACCACAACAGCGTGGTGGTGATCATAGACGAGGCGCAGAACCTTCAGCTCGAGGCGCTCGAGGAGCTGCGCATGCTCTCGAACTTCGAGACGGAGAAGGCGAAGCTCCTCCAGATCGTGCTCGTGGGCCAGCCGGACTTGCGCGACCTCCTGCGGCGGCCCGAGCTGGAACAGCTCCGCCAGCGCATCACCGTGCGCTTCCACATCTACCCCCTGAGCGAGCAGGAGACGCGCAGCTACATCCGCCACCGGCTCAACGTGGCCGGGTCCAACGGCAGCGTGCGCTTCACGGCCGCCGCCAGCCGCGTGGTGCACCGCTACTCGGGGGGCCTGCCGCGCCTGATCAACGTGGCCTGCGACGCCACGCTCCTGGCCGGCTTCGTCGAGGAGCGGCGGGTCTTCAACGAGGCGTTCGTGCGCGACGCGCTCCGCGAGCTGGCGGACGAGCGGGCCGCCTTCCTCGAAGAGGCAGCGGCCCCGAGCGCCTCCGCCGCCGCGGCAGAGCCTGCCGCGCCGCCGCGGAGCCGGCCTCGCCGCCGCGCCCTAGTGGCGCTCGCCGTGGCCCTGCTCCTGGCGCTCGGCCTGGCCGCCGCGCTCTTCCTCCTGCGGCGCGAAGTGCAGCGCGGGACGGCTGACCGGCCGGGCGCGTTGTGGACCAGCGTCGCTGGCAAGTAATCTCCGTTGCGGGAAGTCCCGGTTCGGAGTGCGGCCTTCAGGCCGAATCCTGGACTGGTGGTGTGACCGCGAGGATACGGGCTGAAGCCCGCACTCCAAACGGGCATCCTCGTGTGAGGGGCTTCCCGCGGCAGTAGCTCGATAGGGTCCCGCGCGTCGTCACCAGGCCGGGCGCCATGGCGCTCGGGCGGAAAGGCAGCAGTGTCCAAGATACAGAGGGCCCTGGAGAAGGCCAAGGCCGAGCAGGCACAGGGCAGGTCCACCCTGACCGACGAGCCGGCGGGTCCCACCTATGTCGTCCGCCCTCCCCAGGCCGGGCAGGTGGACCCCCATATCGTCACCTACCACCACCCCCACTCGCACCTGACCGAGAGCTTTCGGCGGGTGAAGGCCATGCTGCGGGGCATCGCGGGGGCCGATACGTTGCGCGCCGTGGCCATCACCAGCGCGGGCAAGGGCGAGGGCAAGAGCACCACTGCCCTCAACCTCGCCATCGCTATGGCCCAGGACTTCGACACGCGGGTGTGCGTCGTGGACGCCGACCTGCGGCGCCCGCGCCTGCACCGCCTGCTGGGCTTCACCCCACGGCGCGGCCTCAGCGACATCCTCGGCGGCGACGCACTGCCCGAGGACGTGCTGATCACGGACGCCGTGCCGCGCCTGAACGTGTTGCCCGGCGGCCGCTCCTCGCGCACGCCCTCCGAGATGCTCGGCTCGCCCCGCATGAAGCAGCTCATCGAGGAGCTCAAGAGCCGCTTCGACTTCATCCTCTTCGACACCCCGCCCGTGCTGACCGTGGCCGACGCCATTCTGCTGGGCCCCATGACCGACGGGGTGATCCTGGTCATCCAGGCCGGCAAGGTGCGCAAGCGCCCGGTCGAGCGCGCCGTCGAACTCCTCCACAACTCCAAGGTCCTCGGTTTCATCCTCAACCGCGGCGACATGGTGCTCTCGCACTACGGCTACCGCTACTACGACCGGGGCTACTACTACTGAGTTTCTGTTGCGGAAAGCTGGATTCGCTGAACTCGGGCCGTGCTCGGAAGGCAAAGACTGGCTGAAGCCAGGACTCCGAACGCGTTCGTTCCTTGTTTGGAGTCCTGCCTTCAGGCAGTCTTGGCTTTCCGCAACAGAAACTACTGAGTCCCCATTTCCCATTGCCCATTTCCCATTGAGCACGGCGGGGGGGAGCGCCAGACTCTCCGAGGAGGTCTGAAATCGCCAATCGGAAATCGGAAATCGGAAATGCCGAGGCCGCACTCCTCCAGAAGATCGCCGCCCGCGAGGCCCGCGTGGCCATCCTTGGCCTCGGCTACGTCGGCCTGCCACTCGCCACCGAGTTCGCTCTCGCAGGCTTCCACGTCTGGGGCATTGACGTTGATGCCGAGCGTGTGGCGGCGGTGAACCGCGGCGACAGCTACATAGGGGACGTGAACTCCGCCATCCTTGCCGGCGTGGCCGCCAAGGGCCTCCTCCGCGCCTCGACCGACCCCGCCGCCGTCGCCGACTGCGACGCCGTGATCATCTGCGTGCCCACGCCGCTGCGCAAGACCAAGGACCCCGACATGTCGTTCATCGTGGACGCCGTGACGCGCGTGCGGGGCCACGCCCACGCTGGGCAGCTCATCGTGCTCGAGAGCACCACCTATCCCGGCACCTGCGAGGAGCTGGTGGCCCCAATGCTGGCCGAGACGGGCCTGGCGGTGGGCCGCGGCCTCTTCCTCGCCTTCAGCCCCGAGCGCGTGGACCCAGGGAACAAGCGGTTCACCACCCGCAACATCCCCAAAGTCGTCGGCGGCGTCAACGAGCCCTCCACCCACGTCGCCTGCGCGCTCTACAGCGCCATCATCGAGCGGGTCCACCCCGTCTCCTCGACCAAGACGGCTGAGATGGTGAAGCTGCTCGAGAACACCTTTCGCAGCGTGAACATCGGCCTCATCAACGAGTTGGCCCTCATCTGCGACCGCATGGGCCTCGACGTGTGGGAGGTCATCGAGGCGGCCGCGACCAAGCCCTTCGGCTTCATGCCCTTCTACCCCGGCCCCGGCCTGGGCGGCCACTGCCTGCCGATTGACCCCATCTACCTCTCGTGGAAGGCGAAGCTCCTCGACGTCGAGGCGAGCTTCATAGACCTGGCGGCGAAGGTGAACGCGGCGATGCCGCGCCACGTGGTCGAGAAGATCGCCGCCGCCCTCAACGACGAGGCGAAGCCGGTCCGCGGCTCGGCCATCCTGGTCCTCGGCGTGGCCTACAAGCGCGACGTGGCCGACATCCGCGAGTCCCCCGCCCTCGACATCCTCAAGCACCTGGCCGCCCTGGGCGCCACCGTGGCCTACAGCGACCCCCACGTGCCCCGGCTCCGCCTGGGGTCACATCTTCATTTGGCACATGGCGGCCATGTGCGAAATGAAGATGTGACCCCCGACATGGCCTCGGCGGAGCTGACGCCCGAGCGCCTGGCGGCGGCCGATTGCGTGGTCATCGTGGCCAACCACACGGCCTTCGACTACGCGGCAGTGGTCCGCCACGCCCGCCTGGTGGTGGACACCCGCAATGCCACCAAGGGCCTCGCCGGCGGCGCCCGCGTCGTGAAGCTTTAGGTCGCGGCTCGGCTTGTTGATGGGGCCGAAGACTGCCTGAAGGCAGCACTCCAAACAGCGGCCCTCTGGGTTCGGAGTCCTGCCTTTAGGCAGTCCTCTCAGGCTGTTGGTGGGGTCGAAGACTGCCTGAAGGCAGGACT
>VGYW01000418.1 GCA_016872875.1 Planctomycetota bacterium
CTTCGGGGGCTCTACGCTGGCGGGGCCTTTTCCCAGGGCTCCCTTCGGTCGCCCTGGGCTACGGCTCAAACGCCCCCATTCGGGGGCTAAACCCCAGCCCCCAGAAGATGTGGGCAAAGATCAGGGCGAAGCCCTGGGACAGGCGGGCGGCCAGGTTTAGCCCTGAAGGGGCGTACTACGAGGCGCGGACGCCATCGCCTCCCGTGAGTGGCTAGTACGCCCCTACAGGGCTGCATCGGGGCCATCTGCCATTCCCGGGGCTTCGCCCTGGGCTGATATAGTACGCTCCGTTCGGAGCTCCGGGATTCCAGAACGTTACCACAACTGGGGGCCATACTCCCCGCCGGAGAGAAGGCGGGCAGGACACCTGAGAGACTTGACACCACCCCGCCAGTATGCTATCCCGTCATTGCAGCGTGCGGCGCGCCTCGCCAGAATCCCAGCTAGGGCAGGCTCATGGCAGACATCGGAGCATCGTGGGCATCGGCAGCGTCGGAACAGGTGTGGGCGGCCCTCGCCGCCGCCCTGGCAGTCGGCATCGCGGCGATGCCGCTCGCCGCCTGGGGCCAGGAGGCCCCAGTGCCTTGGGGCGAGATGGCCAGGTTCTTCGCCCCGCCCGAGGAGTTCAGGGGCAAGCTCGGCGCCTATCGCCCGCTGATGAAGTTCGACGACGGGACGCCGGTGAGGACTCGCGAGGACTGGGCGCGGCGCCGCGAGGAGATTCGCTCTTGCTGGCACCGCGTGATGGGGCCGTGGCCGCCGCTCGTCGAGAAGCCCCAGATCAAGTATTCCGAGAAGGAGCACGCCGAGAACTTCACGAGGCACAAGGTGCAGGTGGAGTTCGCCCGCGACAGGTTCGCCGGCACCCAGTATCTCCTCGTGCCCGACGGCGCGGGGCCATTCCCCGCGGTGGTAGTCACCTGGTACGGCTCTGAGGACAGCGCGGGGCTGACCGAGAGGACCCGCGGCACCGTGGACTTCGGCTACCAGCTCGCCAAGCGCGGCTTCGTGGCGCTCTGCATCGGCAGCGTGAGCGGCCAGGGGGACGTCCGCTCCCCCGACGGCCGCGGCGGCATCCAGCCCCTCTCCTTCCTGGCCTACGCTGCGGCCAACTGCTGCAACGCCCTGGCCGCGCTGCCCCAGGTGAACCCCAGGCGCATCGGCGTCATCGGCCACTCCTTCGGCGGCAAGTGGGCCATGCTCGCCTCCTGCCTCCACGATGGCTTCGCCTGCGCCGTCTGGTGCGATCCGGGCATCGTGTGGAACGAGAAGGACCCCAACGCCAACTACTGGGAGAAGTGGTATCTTGGCTACCAGTTCGACAAGCCTGCGGAGGGCCAGCGCAAGCCCGGCGTGCCCAAGGAGGGCCACGCGCGGACCGGCGCCTACGCCACCCTGGTCGCCGAGGGCCACGACCTGCACGAGCTCCACGCCCTCATGGCCCCCCGCCCCTTCCTCGTCTCAGGCGGGGCCCAGGACCGTCCTGACCACTGGACCGCCCTGAACCACACTATCGCCGTCAACGAGGTCCTCGGCCACACCGGCCGCGTGGCCATGACCATGCGCGACGGCCACACCCCGACCGCCGAGTCAAACGCGCAGGCGTTTGCCTTTCTGGAGCACTTCCTCAAGCAGCCCTGACCCACGCCCGGCGCCGACGGGGGCAGGGACTACTTGGGCGGCCCGTGCCCGGGCGGCGGCCCCTTGGGCGCCTCGTCCTCGGTGATGGAGCCGTCCTTGTTCCGGTCGAACATGTCGAAGTGTTCGGGCGGGCCGCCGAACTCCTCGCGCGAGACTCTTCCGTCGCCGTTCCTGTCCTCGCGGCGGACCCAGGGGTTGCGTGACCGCGAGGTTTTCTCGACGGGCGGCCCCTCGGCTCGAAGCGTGACGCCACCGCCGCGGACGCAGCGGGCGTAGTTGAGGATGCGGATGACGTCGCCCTGGGGTCCGCGGCCGCGTGGGAACTCGGCCGGGTCGCCCGCCTTGGGGTCGGTGCGCTGGGAGCCAGCGCCGTGGACGTCCCGAAGCTCGTACTGGCCGGTTCGCGGGTCGGGCATCCAACCGAGAGCGCGCCCGAAGGCCACATAGGCGGCGCGAGAGGCATCGGCGAGGCCGGCGTGGGTGGTGCTGCTCCAGTAGCAGGGGAAGTCGGGCTTGCCGCCTTCGTTCCTGATTGGGGTCGCCTTGAACATCGGGCCGATGGCCGCTGACTGTGTGGTGTCGGGCGAGCGAGAGTAGTCCACGATGCTCTGGAGCTCCTTCACGCTGGGCAGGCGCCAGTCGTCGTGGCCGGCCAGGGTTAGGCCCTCGGCGTAGGCGAGGGCCTCCTGCCAGTTCATCCCCTTGCCGCTGTCGGCCTGCTGCCACACTAGGCCCGTCGCGCGGTCGGTCACGGTGCGGTCGCCGTTGTCGTGGAAGTCGTTCTTGCCGTAGGCCGGGTTCCCACGCACATAGAGGACATAGTAGCCTTTCTCCCCTCGCCCAGGGAGTGCGCCGGCGGGGTAGCCCTTGATGCGGCCATCGGCGAAGTTCACTCCGAACATCTGGTTAGGGTTGGCGACATAGGTTGTTGAGGATGCCCATTGGGAATCAATGATCCGCTCGCCCTTCTGGGGGTCGCCGTATCTGAAGACGAATGTGGCGACATCAATGAACGGCCTCTGGCGTCCCGCGTCAGCGCTGCGGGGGTCGGGGTCGGTGCCGGTGAAGAGGATGAGCGAGTAGAGCTCCTTGATGGTTGGCAGCCGCCAGTCGGTGTATCCGCCGGCCTTGCACTTCGATGCCCCGGCGACGGCTTCCCGAAACGTCTTCTTCGCGCCGGGGTCCTTCTGCCACATCAGCCCGGTCACAAGGTCGGAGACGGTGCCGTCGCCATTGTCCTTGTACTGCGGCGGGTTGGCCACGTATTGCGCGTCCTGCCCATAGAATGGCTGGCCCGGCTTTGGATACGCGATCTCGCCCCCGGTGTCGTAGCAGCGGACCTGCCCCGTGTCCACGATTGGGTAGGGCAACCGCGCGGAGTCCTGCGCCCAGGCCGTCGCGGCGGCCGTGAGCGCTGCGGTTATGGCTAGGCGCGAGAGCACCTTCACTGGCTTCTCCTGCATCCGTGGGGATCGAGGACGAGGACGAGGGACGAGGACGAGGACGATTGAAGAGGGGCGGGGATCAGTATTCGGTTTCGGAGCTTTCGAGGACGCCGGACATGCGGGAGAGGTTGTCGAGGACGACGCCGGTGCCGCGCGCGACGCAGGTGAGGGGGTCGTCGGCGATGACGACGCGGAGGCCGGTCTCGCGGGAGATCGCCTTGTCTATGCCGCGGAGGAGCGCGCCGCCGCCGGTGAGGACCATGCCGCGGTCGAAGATGTCGGCCGCGAGCTCGGGCGGGGTCTGCTCGAGGCAGAGGCGGATGGCCTCGATGATGGCGTTGACGGGCTCGCGGAGGGCCTCGCGGATTTCCTCGGAGGAGATTATCTCGCGGCGGGGGAGGCCGGTGATGAAGTCGCGGCCCTTGGCCTCCATCGTGACCTCTTGGTCCATCGGGAAGGCCGAGCCGATGCGTATCTTGGTGTCCTCGGCCATGCGCGGGCCGATGTCCATATTGTACGTCCGCTTCATGTGCTGGATGATCGCCTCGTCCATCTTGTCGCCAGCGGCGCGGAGGGACTGGCTTGTGACGACGCCGCCGAGGGAGATGACGGCGACCTCGGTGGTCCCGCCGCCGATGTCAACGACCATGTTGCCGGTCGGCTCGGTGACGGGCATTCCTGCGCCGATGCCGGCGGCCATGGGCTCGTTGATGACGTGGACCTTGCGGGCGCCCGCCCGCTCGGCGGAGGCGTAGACGGCGCGGCGCTCGACGTCGGTTATCCCGTACGGCACGGCGATGACGAGACGGGGGCGGTAGGCCCAGCGGCGGGTGTTCACCTTGTTGATGAAGTAGCGGAGCATCTTCTCGGTGACGTCGAAGTTGGCGATGACGCCGTTCTTCATCGGGCGGATGGCCTCGATGGAGCCGGGCGTGCGGCCGAGCATGGCCTTGGCCATCTCGCCCACGGCGTTGCCGTTGAGGAGCACCTTGTTGGTGCCCTTCTTCACGGCGACGACGGATGGCTCGGAGAGGACGATGCCCTTGCCGCGCACGCACACGAGGGTGTTGGCGGTGCCGAGGTCAATCCCCATGTCGAGTGAGAGAAAGCTCAGGAGCCGGTCAACGATATACATCAGGGCAATGCCCTTCGCATGCGGGGAGGGTGCTGGCGCGCCTCCAGGGCGGGGCTACTTCTTCTCCTCTTCGTCTGGCTTCTTTGGAGCGCCCTTCTCCTCGCCCTCCTTTGGGGCCTTCGGCTCGCCCTCCTTAGTGGGCGCCTTGCCTTCCTCTGGGGCCTTCGGCTCGCCCTCCTTAGTGGGCGCCTTGCCTTCCTCTGGGGCCTTCGGCTCGCCCTCCTTAGTGGGCGCCTTGCCTTCCTCTGGGGCCTTCGGCTCGCCCTCTTTTGGGGGTTCCTCGATGCCTTCCGCCGCCTTCGCGACCTTGGGCGCCGGGATGTCGGGGTTGTCGGGTGGGGCCAGGGGCGGGGGGACGAAGGGCTTGGGGGGCCGCTTGTACTCCCTGATGCGGAGCCAGGTGAAGGTGATGCCGGCGGCCATGACCAGGGTGGCGAGGACCGGCAGCACCGTGTAGATGGTGGCTCGGGGCTGGAACTGTGCCATTCATTCACCTCCGGGGTCGGGCCGCGGGGCGGCCTACAGGTCAATCGAGAGGCGCGTCGTGACGTCGTCCCCGACCTCGACGTCTTTCTTCATCAGCGGGCGGATGTAGTGGGTGGCGGACATGTCGGGGAAGACCTCGTCCACCATGACCTTGCCGATGTACTCGTCGCCGCGGAAGACGATGAAGGTGTAGCCCTTGGCAACCTGGTGGCGCTGGCCGACATTGATGATGACCAGCCCGAGGTTCTTGTCCACGCCCGTCACCTTCCCGCGGATCACTATCGGGGCATCTCTGGCCACGGTGGCGCCGGTCCGGCACAATTCGTAGATGTCGGGATGCAGGTCCCTCAGCCTCTGGATGATGTCGTTGGACTGGGCGAGGTCGTCGGTGAGCTTCTGGACCTCTTTGACGTAGTTGGTGAGGCTCTTCTGGCAGCGGACGAGGTCGTCGCGGACGGCATCGCGGTCCTTCACCATGTCGGTGAGCTTGCCCTTGAGGTCGTCAATGTCGGTCTGCTTCTTGTCGCGGTCGTCGCGTGTGGCCTTCAGGTCGTCGTTGTAGCGGGCGATGAGGGTGTTCTGGACGGCGAGCTTGTCCTCCTGGTCCTCGATCACGGCCATTGCGAGCCTGTTCATGCCGGCGGCCTGCTCCCACTCCATCTTGAAGGCGTCGCGCTCGCCGCGGAGGATGCGGTTCTGCTCCTCGCGGATGGCGAGCAGGCCGCTCTTCTCCTCGATCGTCTTCGTCAGGCTCTTGCGGTCGCTCTCCGCCTTCTCCTTCGTCTTGCCGTGGAGGGTGGCCTCCTCGTGGTGCTTCTGCCGCCAGTTCTCCTGGAGCGACATCAGAGCGGCGGTGATGCCCGCGTAGAAGACCGCGGCGACAAGCGTGATCACAGCGAAAATCTTGCCGGCCAGGCTCATGCCCAGAACCTCCTATGGGTTGTAAACGCACTGTCCGCCAGCAGTTCAGAGGCGATTATAGCCTCAACCCCAGGAAAGTCAAGTGCAATTTCATTCCAGAGCACATTTCCCACCCCTAATCGCCCTCGTCCGTCGTCCTCGGTTCCTCCTGTTCCATCCCGCCCTTGACGCCACGCCACTCCAGAGCTATGATCTTGCCTTCGAGCGGTCGTGCGGATAGAGAAGTTCGTAGTGCGGGCTTCAGCCCGTCCCCGCGCGAACGGCCTGAAGGCCGCACTACGAACTCACCACTTCCGAGGGAAGATGGAGGTGCCGAGTGAAGCCTTGCTGGGAGCCAGTGGCGGGCGGGGTGACGGCGGCCCGGGGCTTCCGGGCCGCGGCCGTGCGGTGCGGGATACGCCAGGCGGAAGGCGACGACCTCGGGCTCCTGGCCTGCGACGTGCAGGGGACCGCCGCGGCCGCCTTCACGACCAACCGCGTGGCGGCAGCGCCCGTCCTCTGGAGCCGCCAGGCCGTCGCGCGCGGCAAGGTGCGGGCCGCAGTGGTCAATGCCGGCTGCGCCAACGCCTGCACGGGCGAGCGCGGCCTGCGCGACGTCGGGGCCACCGCGGCAAAGGCCGCCGAAGTCCTCGGCCTCGCGCCCGACAACTTCCTCATCGCTTCCACCGGCATCATCGGCCACTACCTGCCCGTAGAGAAGCTCCTGGCGGGACTTCCGCGCGCGGCGCAGCAGCTCGACGCCTCGCTGGCGGCCGGCGAGCGCTTCGCGCGCGCGATCATGACCACCGACACGCGCCTCAAACAACTCGCCCTCCGCTGCAACCTCGGCGGCGGCGCCCACGTGACCCTCGGCGGCGCAACCAAGGGCGCCGGTATGATCGCCCCCGGCATGGCCACCACGCTCACCTTCCTGACGACCGATGCCGCAATCGAAGGCCCGCTCCTCTCGAAGCTGCTCCGCCGCGCCGTCGAGCGGACCTACAACCGCATCTCGATTGACGAGCACATGAGCACGAACGACACGGTGCTGTGCCTTGCGAGCGGTCTGGCGGACGCCCCGCCGATTGCGGCGGGGAGCGGTGCGGCCAGACGGTTCGGAGCGGCGCTCGAAGAGCTCTGCCGCGGCCTGGCCCTCAAGATCGTGGCGGACGGCGAGGGTGCCACGCGCCTCGTGCGCATCGAGGTCGTCGGCGCGCCGAGCGTGCGGGCGGCGGTGGCCGCCGGCCGCGCCATCGCCGACTCGCCCCTGTGCAAGTGCGCCCTCCACAGCGGCGACCCGAACTGGGGGCGGTTCGTGTCGGCCGCCGGCTATGCCTGCCGCGCCTTCGACGAGGCGAGGGCCAGGCTCTACCTCGGCGAGCGGCTGGCCTATGCCGCCGGCGCGCCCGCCGACGCCACGAAGGCCGAGCTCGCCGCCGCAATGGCCGGCACAGAGGTCACGCTCCGCCTCGAAATGGGCCTTGGCAAGGCCGCCGCCACAGTGTGGACCTGCGACCTCTCGAAGGAGTACATCGCCATCAACGCAGACTACCACACGTGAGCCGGGATTTTGACAGCGTCCCAAGTCCTTGAGATCGTGGGTGTGCCTGCGGCCGGTGCGTCGGGGGCTTTGCCCCCGAACCCCCAGGATTTTCCGCTTTCGGGCCGCCGGCACCCCAACAGGAAAATGGCCGCGCTGGCCTCCAGGAGACGTGCCGGTGG
>VGYW01000419.1 GCA_016872875.1 Planctomycetota bacterium
GACGCGCGATCCCAGGGCTCCCTTCGGTCGCCCTGGGCTACGGCTGGGTCGCCCGCGTCGGCGGGCTACAAGGCCCCGAGATGTGGGCAAAGAGCAGGGCTTCGCCCTGGGCTGCTATAGTACGCTCCGTTCGGAGCTTGGGAGCCGAAGAACATTACCAGAACTGGGGGCCGTACTCGACTGTGGCACCGTGCGGGCAATCATTCCAGCAGGACGTACAGTGCGTCGGGCGGGAACGCGAAAGCCTTGCCGCCTCCGGCTGCCTCGGTGAGGGGCACCCGCCTTGTCGCCATGCCGTTCGGGTCGAGGACGGTCGCCGCCTTGAGGTGCGGGTTGCGGAGCGTGACCTTGACGTCGGCCTCCACGATGAGCCAAGGCGCCCGGCCGAAGTCCACGACCTCCTCGCCGTCCTGCCCGCCGACCTTGGCGGGACGCGTCTTCCAGCCCGTCGGGCGCTCGGTGGTGCCGACCTGGACGAGGACCCTGCCCGACGTGGCGAGCGGCTTGTCGTCCATCGAGACCAGGAGCACGGTGGCGTAGTCGTTGCCAGAGCTGATCGTGGCGTCGGCGAGGGCGATGCTCTCCACCTCATCGAGGAAGCCCGTCACGCCCTGAGCCTTCGGCGCATTGAGCTTACAGAGGCCCCGGCCGTAGTCCCACTTGATCTCGCCGGTGATCGAGGTCACGGTCTTGGCCGACGGGTCAATGAACTGCACCAGGTCGGCCACTTTGCTCTTGGCGGGGTCGCCGCCGTAGGTGACGACGACCGGTCCGACGAGGTGGGCGAGGGGGTTGACGCCGCCCTTGACGTTCGACTCCTTCGAGAGGTAGTCCTTGTCGCGGTTCGGGTCGTAGCCGGCGTCCTCGGCGATGATGGGCATGCGGCGCTGCCACAGGTCGTCGAGCGAGCGCTGCTCGTGGACGGCGGGCGCGCCTTGCCGCACGTAGCCCATGCGATAGAGCAATGCCGTGGCCGGCCACTGGCCCATGAGCATGGGCGTGGCGCACACCCACTTCCCCTCGGAGGGCAGGAAGCCGTTGGCTGAGCCGGGCTGCCGCCAGCCCTCCTCGCCCGTCGCAAACCAGTAGAAGGCGTCCACCCCGTTGAGCGACTGGTAGGCGGCGACGAGGAACGGCCCCTCGGACTGGTAGCCCTGCGGCGGCACCCAGGAGCTCTCCGAGACGATCATCGGGCAGCCCGCGGGCTGCTTGAGCGCGATGGGCAGCTCGCGCGGGCGCAGCAGCACGCTGGGGTCGGTGAAGCGGTCGCCGTTCACGATGGCCCACCCGTGATACTTCCCCTCGTGGATGCCGCCGTAGTAGCGGTTCACGGCCATCACCTCGTTGGCCGAGTAGGACCAGCGCTCGGCGTCGAGCCCCCAGGCTCCGTTGCCGCCGGTGTCGAGGACGCCCATCGCGGGCTTCACGCGGGCCGGGCCGGCCCAGTAGGGCGAGTAGGTCGTGTAGATGCCCTCCCTCTTCATTGCGGCCACGCCGCGCCAGAGGTTGTCGCGGTCCTTGGTGTCAATGCCCATCAGGTCGGTGCCCGTGGGGGTGATGTTGCTGTGGAAGCGGACCATGTTCACGCCGCGCTTGGCGAGGAAGCGTGCGTGGCGGGCGAGGTCCCTGTTGAACGCCCCCGTGTTGACGGCCCAGAAGCGTGCGGGGCGCCCGTCGCCCAGGACGAAGTCGTGGCCGTCCTTCGAGCGGGCCACGAAGCCGCTTTCGCCCGCCACCTTCTCGTTGAGCGAGCGCAGGTCGAGGAGGGCGTCGGGACTGAACGTGTCCTTGGGCGGCCTGAAGGCCCATCGGCCCTTCTCGGTGGCTTCGGCGACGGGGGCCAACTGGCTCGGCTTGAGGACGCCCTCCGGGTCGAACGTCGGCCCAGCGAAGACGAAGCAGTCGAGCATGCCGTGGTTGTTGTTCGCGCTGTCCATGCGGAACGCGATGGTGTGGGGGCCTTGGGTCAACTTCACCGTGCCCACCTTCACCCAGGCGATGAAGCGCAGGTCGAGCTTGCCGTCTTCGGCGATGTTGGCGTTGCCCGACTGGTTCTTGCCGAGGTCGGCGAGGGTCCAGTCGGCGCCGTCCAGCTTGTAGGAGAGGCGGGTGCCGACAGGGTTGGCGCGGACCCAGAAGACGTATTCCTTGGCGGCCGGCGCGGCAAAGGCATAGGTGGCCTCCCCGGGCTTGTCGGACCAGTTCGACATGAAGTCGCCGCCGGAGAGCTGGTCTCGCTTCACCTTGTCGTACCACCAGGGGTGGCGCCGCATGGTGGACGATTTGGCCGCTTCGCCCTCGACCCAGATGAACTCGCCGGCGGCGGCGAGGCCCGGCGCGAACAGTGTCACCACGAGCACCAACCCGCACGCCGTCCTTTGTCGCATCAGCATGGCTCTCCTTTCGCGGCCATTATCACAGTTGACCCTGGAAGCGTCAACAGGCTCAGGTCACTGGATGCGCAGGGTACGGAGCTCGGCAGGGGCGAGGGTGAGGGTGAGCTTGCCGCCAGGGGCGTCGAGGGGCTGGCCAGTGGCGGCGTCCTCGGCCTTGCCCTGGACGGGCAGGGCGATGGCGACATCCTTCTTCTCAGCAAAGCCGGTGTTGACGACGGCCAGCCAGGTGCCGTGCTTCGGGGTCTTGATGGCGCGCACGACGACCTCTGGGTCGGAGGCGGCGGACGGGACGAGTTCGCTCGGGAGCGCGGGGAAGGCGAGGAAGGCGGCGTTGAAGCGGCGGACGTATTCCGGGAAGCCGCGGTGGTTGCTGTTGCCGGTGAGCGAGCCGAGGTAGAAGGGGTCGCCGAACGCCACGGCGCGGGCCTCGGCCATCGTGCAATAGGGGCCGCCGCGCTCGACGTCCGCGATGAAGTAGCCGAGCGGCTCGTCGTTGCCGGCGTTCATCTCGTGCTCGTTGAGGGAGTAGTGGCGGACCGCCGCGAGGCCGGCCTTGGTGCGGTAGTCGGCGAATGCCTGGGGCGAGGAGACGGTGTAGAGGCGGTTGTAGGTGTAGGTGACGAGGACGCCGTCGGAGTCCTTGTAGGTGAGGGGGTCGTTGGGCGGGGCGGAGTGGGCGAGCTCCCACTTGTCCCAGTTCTCGGCGAAGGTGGCGAGGCCGCGGGGATGCATATTGCGGGAGACCACGTCGGCGAAGGCGTAGGGCTTGATCCACTTGTAGTGGGTTTCGTCGGAGAGGATCTTCTCCCAGGCGGGGAAATCGTCGCTAACCACGACCTGCATCCACTGCCAGGCGTTGGGCTTGCCCTCCCCTGTGATGCTGCGCGGCAGGGAGCGGCCCGGCTCGCCGGCGTCGTTGGTGTAGAGAAGGAAGGCTTCGGGGCCGAGCGTCCCGCGGAGATGGGCGAGGAGGGCGTCGAAGAAGGCTCGGCGCTTGCCGAACCACCAGCGGTAGTACTTGTCGAGCAGCGGCTTATCGCCCTGGAGGTGGGAGCGGGTGATGCGTGCGCCGTCGTTGGCCTCCTTGGCGAACAGCCGCAGGTTGGCTTCGTTGAAGCTGATGGGCATGGCGGTGGGGCGTTGGCGGAACCAGGCGCCGACGAACCGAGCCTTGTCCTTGTGCTTCGCAATCGTGAGGTCGAGGATTCTCTTCGCGTCCGCTATCGTGTCGGGGTCAGTGATGTCGGCGTTGGCCTTCTCGCACCAGGTGATGTGGGTGTAGGTGTCGCCGCCGTCGAGCCGCACGCAGCGGTGCTGCGAGCCGAGGGCGAGGGCCTTGTCCTGGCCGATGCTGCCGCGGTATTCGTAGTAGGGCAGGACGCTGAGGCCGTGCTTCGCGGCGCGTTCGAGGATGGCCGCCCAGAGCCAGGGGGTAGAGGACTGGTTGACCCAGGCGGTGCCGCCGCCCTCGGCGGAGTCCCAGCCCTGGTTGTGGCCGAACTCCAGGAGGTCCTTGCCGAATGTGTTGATGCCGAGGAAGGCCATGACCTTCATCTTGTATTCGAACCAGGCCGGGATGTCCTTCACGCCGCGGAGGGTTTCGGCCTGCTCCTCGGGCTTGTGGCCGAAGGCCACGGCGCCGTCGGCCATCTCCTCGCGGGAGAAGACGTGGCGGCGGGGCAACCCGTCCGGCGGGAAGCGGACCTTCACCGCGAGGGCGGAGGGGTCCTCGACCTCATAGAGGCGGAGCTTCGAGACCGCTGCCCCCGCGCTCAGAGGGTCCTGCCAGGCGGGCGGCTGGGCGATGGCCACCCAGAAGCCGTCGGCCGGCACCAGTGGCCTCGGGCCGAGGCCGCGGGGACGCTTGATCTCGGGGAAGCGGTCGTGGAGGTAGAAGAGCTGAGTCCAGCGCTGGAACTTGCCCGAGAGAGGGTACTTGAGCGATTCGGGGTTGTTGGGCACATACTTGCCGCGGAGCACGTCGCCGAGGGCGGTGCCGGTGGCGAAGCCGAGCGCGGTCTCGCAGCCCCAGTTGCAGATGAACATCGCGCGGGGCCTATCGTCGGGGAACTCGAGGCTGAGGACGTAGCAGGCGCCCGCCTTAAGTCCCCTGCCCTCCCCCATGCGGTAGGCGAAGAGCTTCGGCTCGCCGCCCTTGGTCGGCAGCACGCGGCAGGGCGTGTCGAGGGCCTTCTCCACCTTGCTCGCACCCGCGGGGGACTCCAGGAAGAGGGTGTCCTTGTTCGGCTGCGAGCAGTCAATCTCCTGGACCAGCCTGAGCTTGCCGAATGGCGGCCCGGCGTCCGAGGCGCCGGCGTCCGCCGCCCAAGCAGAGGTCACGCTGTAGAGGATGCTCGCAGACAGGACGAGCAAGAGCGAAGGACGTGCCATCATCTTGGCTCTCTCTGGTCGTCCCTCCCGCCGGCCGACGCCACTTGAGGATTATACCGTCCCGGGCCTGGGGATGACAACGCCGGATGCGGGGCGGCAGCGCAGTGGAATCGCCGCTTGTGGCTGGCTGGCCCAATTGACGTGGGGCGCTCCGCCCAGGAGCGCGTAAGCGCGGCCTGTGGGTGGAACCCGCGGTGGCAAGATAATTGCAGAGTCATATGACTCTGCAATTATCTGTCCGACGCCCATCCTTGCCCCCACGAGCGGTGTTGCTCGCTTTCGACTCTTCCCTTGCACGCCGCCTCGACCGTCCTCATCCTGCTCCACCCTGGCCTCCGCAGGCGGTTGGCAGCCGAGACGCACCGCGCACAGTCGGTTCTGCTGATAGAGCGTGTTGAATAGCGCGGGGACGGGCTATATACTCATCAGGTTGGCTGTGCCTTCAGGAGCAAGAGGCTGTGTGGGTTCTGATATTCCTCTTCGGGCTGGCCTGCGTGGGGGTGGGGTGGATGTGCTGCGGGCATTACATCCGCCTGCGGCTCCTGGCGCTCCTGCGCCCGCGGGCGGCGCCACCCGTGGACTGCGCCGACCTGCCGTTCGTGTCCGTGGTCGTGCCCTCCTGCAACGAGCGGGAGCAGATTCTGGCGAAGTACATCAACCTCCGCGAGCAGGACTACCCGAGGGCTCGGCTGGAGGTGGTGTTCGCCGACGGCGGCTCGACGGACGGCGGGATGGAACTCCTGGCCGAGCACGCGAAGGACGACCCGACCGTCTGGATCGCCCGCTGCCCACAGAGGGGGCGGGTGCAACAGCTCAACCACGTGCTGCCGCAACTGCGCGGCAGCATCGTGGTCTGCACGGACGTTGACGGGCAGATGGAGCTCGACGGGGTGTCGGCCCTGGTGCGCGAGTTCTACCGCGGCGATGAGGTCGCGGTGGTTGGGGCGTGCGTCTATCCCGCCAAGGCCCTGGACGTCGAGGGCTGCTACTGCGCCCAGCAGAACCGCACCAGGCTGCTCGAGAGCGACGCGGCCGCGGCGAGCAGCGTGGTGGAGACCTGTTACGCCTTTCGCCGCTCGCTCCTCGCGGCCCTCCCACCCGACGTGGAGGGGGTCGGGGTCTATGTGGCGATGGAGGCCAACGCGCGCGGGCTGCGAACGGTCTACAGCCGCGAGGCGGCCGTGAGCGAGGTGCGGGGCGCGAACACCCTCGACGAGTTCTTCTCCCGCAGGTTCCGCAAGTCTAACGTCTTTCTGAGGGAGGCGCTGCGGTTCGGCTACCGCGTTGCGGACCTGCCGAAGGGCTGGAAGAGCGTCTACTGCGCGAGGGTGGCACAGGGGCTGCTCCTGCCGTGGGCGGTGCTGGGCCTCCTGGCGCTCGGTGCGTCGCTCATCACGCTCGGGCGGACGGGTGTGGTGCTCATCGGCCTGGGCTTCGTCGTGGCGCTCTTCGCCATGACGGGCGCCATGCTCCGCCGCGTAGCGCTGCCCGAGGGCGAGGAGTGCTCGGACTTCCTTGCGCTCCTGACGACCTTCTTCTACCGCGGCCTGTTAGTGATGTTCGTCGGGCTGTCGTTCCCCTTCTTCCGCCTGAATCGGGCCGCCGAGCGGCCCGAGGGCAAGGTCTGAGGGGCCAGCAATGGGCGAGATGGCAGCGGCCGGCCTCGTTCTCACATTCTTGAGAATGCCAGAACGGCCAACGGACGCGACGAAGGGGGAATCCTCATTCTCACATTCTCAAGAATGTCAGAATGAGAACAAAGGCGCCAGAGGAGGGCGCGATGGGCCTGGCCGTGGTCATTCTCACATTCTCAAGAATGTGGGAATGAGGGCGAAGGCGCCAGAGGACGGCGCGATGGGCCTGGCCGTGGTCATTCTCACATTCTCAAGAATGTGGGAATGAGGGCGAAGGCGCCAGAGGACGGCACGATGGGCCTGGCCGTCGTCATTCTCACATTCTCAAGAATGTGAGAATGAGAACAAAGGCGAATGGCACTAACTTAGGGGCGCGGGCCAGCCCGCAGGGCGGCAGCGCGGTAGCCACGGGCGTAAGCCCGTGGGTAGGATGGTCAACCCCACCCCGGGCCCCCGCAGGGGGCGGCAGGAACCGCCGGACGGGTGCCAGTCAGGGTTTCTGCCGCCCCCTGCGGGGGCTGGGCACGCGGCGACGCCGAGCCCCACGGGCCCACGCCCCTGGCTACCGCGCTATGGCCCCCTGCGGGGGCTGGGCACGCGGCGACGCCGAGCCCCACGGGCCCACGCCCCTGGCTACCGCGCTATGGCCCCCTGCGGGGGCTGGGTTGGCGCGAGCCCTTGGAGCGTCTAAAAGAATGGGAACGTCCCAACTTCTTAGGATCGTCCCAACCTCTTGAGGTACATCCAAGCCGGGAGCCAAACTCTCAGGGGCTTTGCCCCCGAACCCCCAGGATTTTCCGCTTTGGGGCCGCCGGCACCGCCACGGCAAGATGCTGGTGCTGGCTTTCCAGAGGGCTGCCGGTGGCCGAAATGCGAAAAATCCCAGG
>VGYW01000420.1 GCA_016872875.1 Planctomycetota bacterium
CTTCAACTGGCACATGGACATCGGCACCAACGTCATGTACTGCCAGGCGTACATCTTCGGGGGCACGGCGCTCTATCCCACGAGGCTCGGGCCGCTGGCGCCGGGGCCTGGCAGCCAGCTCTTCCCGCGCCTGTGCAAGCTGGCCCGCGACCGCGGCGTGCCGGTGTGGTCCTACTTCTGCGCCGGCGCCGACCTCGTGATGAGCAACCACCGCGGCGACTGGGTCGTGCCCGGCAGCCGGCAGGGTTCCGGCCACGGCTTCCTCGCGCCGGAGTCCGGCTGGACGGATCTGCTCTGCGCCCGGGTTCGGGAGTTCCTCGGGATGTTCCCCGTGGATTGGCTGCTGTTCGACTGGTTTGGCTATGGCGGGCTCAGGCCGGACGATGACCCGGTGGTTCCCGCCGACTACGCCAGGGCGCCGTTCAAGCGCATCATCGGCCGCGAGATGCCGAAGCTGGCGGCGCAGATCACGCCCGACGAGCAGCTCCGCTACAAGCGCGCCGTGCTCACCGAGCAATTCCACCGTCTGCGCGAGGCCGTCAAGACGGCCAGTCCGACTACCAGGATTCTCTTCAACGTCCCCTACTGGAAAGCGGCGGAGGCCATCTGGGCAGACCATCCGATGCTCAACGAGAGCAACGGGCTCTTTGCCGAATGTTCCCGGCCCGAGGTGGTCGAGTGGCTGTTGTCGGTCCGCAAGCCCGGTCAGCGCGTGATGACGACGATCACCGGGCGCACGGAGGCGGGCGAATGCGATCCCCACTCCTGGCGGCGTTGGTACAAGGCCGGCTGCGACTTCTTCGGCTACGCGCATGGCACGCCGCCCGATTTCCGTCCCCGCTCGGCCCATGCCGCGGACGTCGAGATCGTCCGGCAGGCCTTCGCAGCCATGGGATAGGCGCGCCGGTGGCCGAGCGCAATGATCAGCAGGCAGGAGAGGGTATGGATGTCTCCTCCCAAGACCGCCTTGAGCGCCGAGATCGGGCGAGGAGCGTGTGGGACATCGCCGCCCGGCCGGAGCTGGAGTCCAGAAACCGGGCCTGGAGGGCGCATCTGTGCGTCGTGGAATCCATGCCCAGGGATCTGCACCCCGTCCGGCACGTCAACGGCGGACGGTGAGCGAGACCAGGCCGTAGGGCAACTTGACACCCGTCGGTAGACGGGGTATCTACAGACCAGACGCTGTGCTCTTCGCCGGTCGCCTGCCGCGCTTGTCAACCGGCGTTCACACGTGAGGCCGGCGCTGGGCACTGGGGCGCTCTTGTGACTGATTGCGGCGGCCGCGCAGCGGTGACGAACGGGCTGAGGGGCAGATTCCGAGGAAAGGAGCATCGGCAACATGAGGCGTGGGCGCCTGGGCGACGGAGTGTTGCTGATCACGATGATGGCGGCTCTGCACGGCTATAGACCTCCGAGCGCAGGGCCAGCGGCTGGGTTGGCAGCGACGGATCAACGATCAGCAGGTCCGGCACGCCCATGCCCCCGCTGAGATCCGAGCCGCCCTCCTTCCATAGTTGCATGAGCTGGGCCGAGAGTTCCGGATTGCTGCGGCGGAACAGGGTGCCGAGGATGCCGGGGAAGGACGAGCTGCCGGGCCGTCCGTCGCCCTCGCAGATCAGGGTGCGGATACCCCAGCGCGGGTCCACGGGCGTCATGAGCTGCATGTGATAGCGCGCGAAGCGCTGCAGGATCCCGGACTTGGGCCGGTCCTCGGCGATGCCGCTGTTGGCCAGGGCAGTCCAGGCGTAGAAGGAGGTCGAGGAGGCGCCGATGTAGTGCGGGCAGCTCACCCCCACGCCGTCGGCGGAATACTCGGTCCGAAGCAGCATGTCGAAGCAGCGGCCGGCGTCCTTCAGCCACTCCCTGGCCATCGGGTGGTCCGAGTTGGCGCAGGCCATCACCACCAGGCCGCTTTCGGCTGGAAGTCCGCACCGGAGAGGTCGAGCACCCAGTTGTTGGGGTGCGTCTCCTGCGTGCCGTCCTTGTCGCCGTACCAGCCCCACCACTCCCAGGCCAGCTCGTCCTTGTCCTCCTTGAACTCCTTGAACTTGTACTTCTCGTCCGGGCCGAGGTCGAACTCCTCGTCCAGCTCGATCACGCGCGAGCCGGCCCAGAGCCCGACGGTCGGGGCGTGGCGGCGCCCGTTGTCGAAGGTCGTGGTCACCCGGGCCGCCACATGCACCGGCCCCTCCTGCAACAGCTCGAGATTCGAGCCGACGGGCTTGGCCGTGGTCGTGGCGTAGGCGTTCGAGCCGGTCCACTTGCCGGAGGCCAGGCGGATGCCGAGGATCGGCCCATCGGCCTTGCCGCTTGCCGCCAGCTTGACGGCGGTATGCGGGTTGGCGAGGACCCGGAACCCGTCGCCGCTCTCGACGCGGAGTTGAGTTTCGACGGGGCCGGCCTTGGCGGTGTCGAGACGGATCTCCGTGGCGCGGTCCCTGGCCAGCTTGTCGATGAGGAAGCGGACGGCGGCGCTCTTGACCGAGCCGTCGGCGTGCCGTTCGAGGACCTGCGCCTGGGCCGGGATCGGCCGGCCGTCGCGGGTCACCGCCGGCAGGAGCGCCTTGCCCTCGCCCGCCGTCTTGCCGGGCCATTCGTCGGGCTTGAACTCCACGGACCAGGCGATGGGCTCCTCCGCCCAGTCGCGGCCGATGGTGTCGCGGATGGCCAGGGTCCGCTCCGCCGCGTTGGCCGTGAACGTCGTGGCCAGGCAAATCGCCGCCGTGGCGAGAAACGGCGTTGTCGTCCTTTTCTTCATCGCATCCTCCTGTTCTGTGGATTCCGTGACTGCGCGGCTGCCCTTCTGCTTCTCATTTGGATTGACCACTGTCGCCCGTTGCCGATTGGCCCGCCTGGAAGCGGATGCAGTCCTTGCCCGGGGCGGCGCCGAGGATGACGCGGAAGATCTTCAGGTCGGTCGCCTCCGCGGGCTGCTCCCCGGCCGGCGCGATGAGCACGCCGCGGATCTGCTCCAGGGCCTTGCGCATCAGGGCCGGATCGGGCAGGGCGTCGGCCTGCTTGTGCGACCGGATGGCGCCGTTGTAGCCGAACAGGGCGACCTGCGCGTCGGGTTTGGTCTGGTCCGACCAGGCGTCCTGGATCGGCCAGGTTTTGTCCATGCCCCCATTCGAGGCGACGCTCCCCAGGACGGCCACGGCAGCCTTGCTTCCGTCCCCGGTCAGCCGCGCGATGGGCTTCTCCCGCTTGTCGAACATGGCGCCGATGACGGTGCAGAGGCCGCGGAAGCCGTCCACGCTCAAGATCGGCTCCCGCTTCTCCTCCGTCTGCTGGAAGCGCTTGTCATGCGCCATGTGCCAGGAGGCGGAAGCCAGCGTCAGCCGGCCTGAGGAGGCCGGCGAAAGGTCCAGCAAAGCCGCCGGGTAATCGAAGTCGCCCTCGTACCAGAAGGTCTCGCCCACGAGCTGGCCGCCGTCGGCCACGTCGAGCAGCCGGCAGCCGGAGCTGGAGGCGCCGCAGAGGAAGGCCACCTGGTTCTTCGCCTCGGCGGCCGGGTTGCCGCGCGCCTTCACGCCGGTGAGGCAGCCGCTGAAGTGGCCGCAGGTCATGGTGACCTCGCTCTTCACCAGGCCGTCCACGTTCACGGCGTTCCGGCAGCGCTGGTCGCCGCTGCCGTTGGTGTTCAGCTGCTCCGTGTAGATGCGGCCGTGCTCCTGGTCGGCGTCCTCCACGACGATTCCGTCCGCGCCGTTGTCGCCCGTTGCCGAGGCAGGCCTCGTCCTTGAGCACGTTCTTTCCCTGGTCGTCAAGGAACTCCACCTCGGCCAAGCGCATGCGGGGGGTGCCGCTGGCGTTGGCCGGGATCTCAAGACGGAAGACCGTGGCGGCCCGCGGCTGGCCGATCGCGAATTCCTTGCGCACCTGGGAGCCGGCGTCCATCTCCTTGGAGCGCAGGAAGACGTTCTCGTAGCAGTGGTAGTTGCCCATGCGGTTGTGGACGCCCTTGCCGCAATCCTCGAAGAGACAGTACCAGACCCAGATGTCGAGCGTGTTCCAGTTGATGGTGGAGATGCCCTCCTTGCAGCGCAGGAACTTGCAGCGCAGTACCGCGGTCTCGGCGATGCCCTGCTCCTCGCAGTTGCCGAAGTTCAGGGCGATGCCTTTAATGTCCTTGAAGACCAGGTCGCTGTGCTCGCAGTAGGTCGCAAAGCCGCCCGCCCGCACCAGGGCCCCGTTGGCCTTGCCGCGGCCGTCGAAGGTGAGCCGGCTCACCTTGCAGTACCAGGAGTCGTAGCGCAGCATGAGGGCGGGATTCTTGTCGTCGCCCGCCGGCCCGTCCCAGACAAGCGCGGTCGTGGCCGGGTCCTCGCCGACCAGGTTCGAGCCCAGGTAGTCCTGGTGCGCCTTGCGTAGCGTGGAGAGCATCTTGGTTATCCGGTAGGTGCCGGCCGGGAAATAGAGCACGCACCAGCCATTCTTCTGGACGGTCTTCATGTCGTCCAGGGCCTTCTGGATGGCGGTCGTGTCGTCGGTCTCGCCGTCGCCGGCCGCGCCGTAGTCGGTCTTGACGTTCTTCCAGCTCGGGAAGGGGCCCACGAACTCCTCGGCCGTGTCGTAGAACTCCATCCGTTCATCCACCGGGGTCGGTTCACCCGGGACCGCGGGCTTCTTGGCGGCGATGGGCTTGGCCTTGGGCGACTTCTCGGCCGGCGTCGGGGCCTCCACCTTCGGGGCGGGGGGCGGGGCGCTGGTTTTCGGCGGTGCCGGCGGGGGCTGGTCCGGGGGGATCTCGATGGTCTGGTTGCGGGACGTCACCAAAGCCAGCGCGGCGGCAAACAGGGCGCATGCCGCGATGCGTGAAGCGAAGTGCCCTTTCATCTGTTCGGTCTTTTCTTCCATGGCGGGGTTCCATTCTTTAATCGTTGTGTTTCCCTTTCTTGTGAGTATCCGTCCGTTCACGGCTCCCGCCGGCCACCCTGGATGACGAGGCTGGTCCCCACCCGTCGCAGGAGAAGCCGGGTGACGCCGCTCTTCGCCTCCGGGACGGGGAGTGGCTTTTCCGCGCGCAAGGGGCCGAGCATTTCGAGAACGAAGTCCGGCTCGTTCCGGCCACGGTTGTCCAGCGTCGCCGTTCCCTCTTCCCCAATGTGACGGCGGCAGCCCAGCACGCCGATGGGCGCCTCCGCGGGGATGTCCAGCTTGAGCTCGTCCTTCTCGCCCAACTGGAAACCCAACAGCAGCATCTTGAGCTTGGCCGGATCGCCGACGAAGCTGGTTCCGGAGCCTCGCAACTGCCCGACCATCAACCTGCCATTCATCTTGTCCATCCGCATGGGCTCGGGATCCGCCGCGTAGAGCCCGCTGCAATAGGTGAACTCGCCATCGTCGATGTTGATCAGGGGCGTGCCGTGCCCCTCGTACCAGATGTCGCGGACCAGGACCCGGCCCCCCTTGCGCACGTCGTAGATCGCGGGGATATTGTCGAGCCCCTTGTCACGGGAGGTCCCGCCCTGGAAGATGTTGACCCGCGCCGGCGTCTGCCCGCCCGCCGCCGCCCTCGGGCCGCCGGTCACCTTCAGGCCGTTCATGCACAGGTTCCGCATCTCTACCAGGGTCTCGTCCAACCCGTCAATGACCACTCCGTACTCCGCGCCGGCGGCCACCACCCCGTCCATGCCGATATAGCCGCCCGGCTGGTCCGCGACCTCGACGACCACGCCGACAGACTTCCCGCCGCCGATCCCGAGATGCTCCAGCGAAGCGTGGCTGGGGCCTTTCAGCCGCAGCACCGGACCGCTCCTCCCGTCGGTCCAGCCGATCTGCGTGGCTTCGCCGATCGCGTCGCCCAGCAGCGTGACCTCGTGTTCGGCGGGGATGACGATCGTCCGGTTGACGCTGTACCTTCCGGGCGCGAAATGCACCACCGCCTTCCCGTCCTTCACCGCGCAGGCCTCGTCCACGGCCTTCTGGATCGCCGCCGCGTCCGCCCCGGGGGCGACCTCGAATACTTGCCGCCGGGCGACCGCGGGGGTTGCCGGCAGCTTCGGCTCCGCGTAGCGCAGGCTCGCCCGGTCCACGGTCTGGTTGTCAACCAGAAGCGATCGTTCCTCGATCTTCAGCGGGTGTTTGAGCGTGAACTTGTTGCCGATCGCGACGCAATCGCCGGTGCCCGGGCAGTCGTGGACCACCACGGGGCCGCGCTTGGCGTCTTCCCGGCTCACGATCACGTTGTCCAGCAGCAGCAGCATCCCGTTGTTCCGGACGCGGATGCACGCCGTGTTCACCGGGTTGACGATGGTGTTCCGCTGGAGGGTCATATTGGCGGCGTGGGTATGGCGGTCTTTCCAGCTGGGCGACCGGTCGCCGAGGAAGAAGGCCCCGGAGCCTTCGGAGTAGTTGTCGAGGAAGCTGAAGTAGAGGGTGTGATGGACGCTGATGTCCGCCTTCTTGGATCGCCGGAAGACGCTCCGGTACACGTGGAAATTGCCGGTCCCGTACTCGCTGGTCACCCCGAGGTGGCAGTCCTCGAACAGGCAGTCCCACACGTACCAGTCCAGCGAGTTCCAGTTCTGGAGGCTCACGGCGGCCTTGGAGCAGCGGTGGAACTTGCAGCGCGTCACCGCGGTCTCGGCGATGCCCGCGGTGCCCATGTGGCCGCCCTCGATGCCGAACTGGACGTCCTTGACGGTCACGTCGCGGATCTCGTTGGCGGTGGAGAAGCCGCCGTGCCAGTCAATGGCCGTGCGGGCCTTGCCGCGGCCGTCCCAGGTGAGGCGGCTCAGACTGGCATACCACGGGCCGAAGTCCAGCATCACCCCTCCGGCCGGGCCGTCCCAGACGATGGTTGTCCGCTCGGGGTCCTCCCCGACGATGCTGACGCAGAAGGCCTCGTGGTGCTTTGCGCGCGGGAGGCGCAGCGGGGCGGTGATCCGGTAGGCCCCGGCCGGGAGATACAGCGCGAACCACTTCCGGACGGCCGCCTCCTTGCGCAGCTCGTCCAATCCCTTCTGGAGGGCGCCGATGTCGTCGGCCTTGCCGTCGCCCACCGCGCCGAACTCGGTTTTCACGTTCGCCCAGCTCGGGAAGGGGCCGACGAACTCCTCGGTCGTCGGCACCGGCCCTTGCGCGTTCTCGGCCGCCGGCAGCGGGGCCGCCGCGGACAGGCCAACCAGCAGCGCGGCGAGCGCCTGAGTGCTTTTCCTACGGGTTCCTGTGGTCTTCTTCATCGTGTTCTCCTTGTTCATAGGCTTGAGATTGCTTTGTATTCCAGGCTCGGGGCTATCTCTCCTCCACGACGACGCGGAAGCCGATCCTGCCGACATCCTTCGCGTTCGGGCGA
>VGYW01000421.1 GCA_016872875.1 Planctomycetota bacterium
CGTGTGGGGGAAAGGGGGTGGTGTCACTGCCCCGGCACGCCAAGCATCTCTGACGCCCCCTGGAACCCGGGTCCACCACAAATCCCGCCGTCAGCCGGCACCCGGGGGGAGTGGTGAGAAATGCGGGTTAGTGTGTGGCTCCTCTGCGCCGTGGCCGGCTGCGGCCAGGAAGAAGGGAGCGGCGCGCTATCGCAGGAGGCCCAGGCCCTCGCGGCGGCGAAGGCTCAATGGGAGAAGAATGCGCCTGGGGCCTACGAGATCGTTGTCCGAGACGACCACGGCCGCGGGACGTCGGAGATGCGGCTCCAGGTCGTCGGCACCCGCATCGCGTCGGCGGAGCAGCGCAGAGTCCGGGACGTGGCCCAAGAGCCGTTCGAGCCAATCATGCCCGGCGCCGACATGCGCAAAGAGCACGTCCAGGCGGAGACTGTTCCCGGGCTGTTCGCAAAGGCGGCATGGTGCACGGGCCCGAAGCGATCCACCGATGTGGCCTACACGCTCCGGTACGACGCCAAGCTGCGCTACCCCGTCCTCATCGCGGGCCGGCGCACAGGGAAGGCTATCAATGGGGACTTCGCGACCGAAGTGGTGTCCTTCAAGGTTCTTGATCCCAACGACGTGAAGGATGCCCGCTGGCTGGCCGGAAGTGCGCTCTGGGGCATGCCCGTGGAGCGGCACGAGTACGCTTTCGCAGGGTTGTGCCAAGCCACGGATGAGCCGCGGTTCGGGGACAAGGATGCCAACGGCAAGTGCCCCGTGAGCCAGAAGTTCACGGTCGCTGAGCTTTACGCGGGACAGGTCGGGCCGGAGCCGGTCGAGCTTCGCTATGAGATTGAGGAGGCAGGCGAAGGGCGGGAGCGAGCCCTCGAGAAAGGGGAACGGGCCGTCTGGTGCGTGCGCCTGCGCGACGACGGCAGCTACGAGGGCGTGAAGGCGGCTTACGACACCCCCACGAACCGCCGCCGCGATGCATATGTCTCCCACGGCCCCACGGCCCAGACCCCGCAGTTCCTTGACCTCTATCCCTGGGTGAGGTCCACCCTGCTGGTCCGGTGCAAGCTGGGGGCCGACTACCAGCTCTTCTACAGGGCGGGAGAGCCGGTCGTCGTCGCTCTGGAGGTGCAGAACGCCGGCCGGGAGGCGCTTTCGATCTGGTCGGAGCTCGACGCCAAGTCTGTGTTCATCCGGCGTCAGCGCGAACGCGCCGAGAGGCCCGCCCCGAACCCATCGAAGCCCCTCGCGAAGCCCATCCTCCTGAAGCCCGGAGAGAGCCACCGCGTGACAGCCGATCTCAGTGGCCTGGACTGGGGGCCGAAGCCGGAGGGCCGCGTGCACGGCTACGCCGTCACTTGGCAGGCGCAAGTCGTCCTGGGCACGAAGGAAGGGCGGCCCACCACCCTCGTGTCCAACCCGATCTCGATCACCCTGGGGCCATAGGAGCAGCGCGCCCGGAGCCTTCCCTACACATGCGCGAGGGAGAAGACGAAACGATGAGGAAGCGCCTCTTCCTTGGTATCGAGGGCGGGGCGACGCGCACGACCGGCGTGCTGACCGACGGCGAGCTGCGCGTTCTGGCGCGGCACGTCTCGGGTCCGAGCAACGTGTACGCCATCGGGGAGGAGCACGCAGCAGGGGTGCTCTTCGACATCCTGCTGCATCTCTTTTCCCGCGGCGGCTTCGACCGGGACAACATCGTCGCCGGCATCTGCATCGCCGGCATCCGCGCGGAGGCCGACCGCCGCGCGTGGCGGCGGATTCTGAAGAAACGCTGTCGGTTCGACGTGCCGGCCGTTCTCACCCACGACGCCGCGGCGGGCCTGATGGCGGGCAGCCCCGACGGCACGGGCGTCCTGGTCGTCTGCGGCACGGGCTCGCTCGCCTACGCCCGGCGGGCGGACGGTGCGGAGCGGTTCGTCGGCGGCCGCGGCCCGATTCTCGGCGATGAGGGGAGCGGGTTCGACATCGGCCACCGCGCCCTCCGCGCGGCGCTGCGCTCAGCCGACGGACGCGGCCCGAAGTCCCTCCTCGAAACCCTCATCCCCGAGCGGCTGGGGCTGGACGGCCTCGACGCCCTCGTGGCCTGGGCCAGCCCGTTCGCCAAGGACCGCGTGGCGGGCCTGGCGCCCATCGTCTTCGAGGCGGCCGAGGCAGGGGACGCGGTGGCCCGCCGGATCGTCGAGGGCGCGGTGGCCGAGCTGGCCCACGCGGCGGAGGCTGCGGCGGACGCCCTCTGGCCGCCGCCGGCGCGGCCGGAGCGGGTGGTCCTCAGCGGCGGGGTGCTGATGAATCAGCTTGCGGCGCGGGAGGCCCTGGCGAGCCGCATCCGCGCGTTCGCCCCCGAGGCGGCCTGTGGCCCGCCCGAGGCCGAGGGCGCCGTGGGGGCGGTGCGGCTGATACGGGCTAAAGCCCGCACTACTAACCAAGAGACGGGCTGAGGCCCGCACTACGAACTTACAGGCTGGCGCGCGAGCCAGACGATAAGGGCGACGAGGTAGACGACGGAGGCGAAATAGGCGACGAACAGGGTCCACTCGGCGAGGCCCTCGCCCTTGTAGAGGACGCCCGAGCGCTTGATCTGGCGCAGGGCCTTGTGGCCGTAGTAGATTGCGAGAAGGCAGAGGAGGGGGAGGATGGCGAAAAGGGCGGCGGCGATGGCATAGCGGCTCGTCGTCTTCTCCCCTTTGTGGAGCTGCCAGGTCGAGGGGGTCTCTTGCGTTTCGAGCTTGTGGCCGCAGTGGTCGCACTTCAGCGCGTGCGGGTTCACGTACTCCGTGCAGAACGGGCAACGCCGGTAAGCCAGGCCGTCAATGGTCTTCGGCGGCCCGGCCTTCTCGGGCGGGACGAAGGCCGACGCCCCCAGCGGCACCTGCACGCTCCTCAGGCACCCCGAGCACGACACGCTCAGCCCGGCATACTTCCGGTCAACCACCAGCGCCGTCTTGCACTGCGGGCAGGCGAACTGCACGCGGTCTATCCGCTCCATGCGGGCCTCCTGGCTTTGCTGACTCCCCACAGTATACCCTCTGGGGGCGCGGCGCTTCAAGCACGAAAGGGGATGATTGGAGGGTTGGATGAATGGATGGGTGGGTGGATGGATGGATGATTGTCAGACACCCATCCACCCATCCACTCATCCATTCATCCCCCTTGGCACGTGGGGCGAGCTCACGGGAAGATGAAGGACTGCCCTGGCCGCAGGACGACCAGGCGGTCGGGCAGCGGCACGTGGCCGCACAAGTCGGGCAGGAAGGCGCCGGCCTCGTGCTGGTCGAGCTCCTCCTCCGAGAGGTGCATGAGGAACCAGCGGGCGGGTGCGAGCCGCTCGACGAACTCCACCCAGCCCGAGCCCTGCCAGGGGCCGATGAGGAGGGCGTCGAGCCGCCCGAGGGCCGCGGCGTCGAGCCGCCGCGTGTCCTCGTTATCCCCGTCGTGGAAGAAGCGGAACGCCGGCGTCTCCACCAGGTAGGAGTTGTGCCCCATCGCGTGGAACGTGCGGAAGGCGGTGATTGTGACAGTGCGTTCCCCCCTCTCCCCTGGGGAGAGGGCCGGGGTGAGGGTGCCTGAGGCGCTGGGCGCGGCGCCCGAAGCACCCTCACCCGCCCGCCGTTCGGCGGGCGACCTCTCCCCAAGGGAGAGGTGAGCCTTCTCGGAGAGAGCGACGCCCTTCCTGGCCGAGAGGGGTTCGAGCTTGACGAGTTGCGCGGCGGGGACATTGCGGCGGAGCGCGTTGATGGCCGCGGCCGGGCCGGCGACGCGCGCCCCCGTGCGGTTCGCAACGTCGGCCACCTCGTGGGCGCTGAAGTGGTCCCAATGGTCGTGCGTCACCAGGATCAGGTCGGCCTGCCCGATGCCGTCAGCGCCCAGTGCCGCCGCGCTCGCCAGGCCGGGGATGGCGCCGTAGAAGGCGTCAATCAGGATGCGGGCCTCCCCCGTCTCGACCAGGAAGCCCTCGTTGCCGATGAGGGTGAGCTTGGCTCTCACGCGCGCTCCTGCCGAGCTTCAGCGGTCTAGTGGAGGCGGCGGTCGGATTCGAACCGACGGATAAGTGATTTGCAATCACTCGCCTTGGGCCACTTGGCTACGCCGCCGGGGAGTGAAGAGTGAGGAGTGAAAGTGAGAGGGAAAGTGAGAGTGAAAGTGAAGAGGGAGTCACCCCTGAGAGAACTGTCCCGTCACTCGTCGGCTACACGCAAGGTGCGGTCAGGACTTGTGCTCGATCTGCTTGCTGGCCGGGGGCTCGTCGGCGTTCTCGATCTCCTTGCGAACCTCTTCGCCGGTGTCGCGGAGGCCCCGCTTGAACTCGACGATGCCCTTGCCAATCGAGCGCATGACCGAGGGCAGCCGCGAGCCGAAGATCAGCAGCGTGATGATGCCGATGATGATCAGCTCCGGCATGCCGAGGTTCTGAAAGAGCGCCAGAGGACAGATGGTGCCCATTGTTTCCACCTCAAAGGGGCTGTTCAGCCGTTTCAGTCTCACCCTTCCCACATTGCACTATAGCGCCGAGGGGCACGCGAGTCAACTTCAGAAGTGACCATGGGTCCCCATCTTGGCGCTGGCCACGCGTCAGAATCGTCGTCGTCCTCGTCGTCGAACTCGGAGGGGAAAAGAGCCAGAGATCCGACGACGACGACGAGCACGAGAAAGCGAACGGGGGCCCGCGCCAATACCGGAAGTCATACTCTTCAGAAGTCGTCGTCCTCCTTCGGCTTTGGGCCGGGCCGCCTGCCGGGACCCACGCCCATCCCCTGCTCGATTACCATGCGGACGCGGGTGACGAGTGCGAGGACGGGTTGGTGGGGGATGCGGACGCGAATGTCCACCATATTGGCGCCGAAGGCGGCGGAGCTGGTTATCGGCTCCTCGGTGGGGTCGGCCTTGAAGAAGGCGCCCGCCATCAACGCGAGGGCCGGCTGCTGCTTGCCCATCTCCTCCATCGCCTTGGCCATGAAGCTGTTGAAGGAGAAGTGCCCGACGACGCTCGCGCCCTTGGGGGCGGCGGCGAGCGCGGCCTTCCAGGCGGCGCTGGTGTCGAGCCCGGGCGTGCCGCCGCCCTTGATGCGGTCCAGCACGCCGTTGAGGACCTCGCCGCTGGGGTCGTTGGTCACGGCGGCGGCCACGCTGCCCACGGCCGTGTACTCAGTGACCTGCGGCGGCTGCTGGCCCATCAGGGGGTTCGGCTGCGCGCCGGGGGCAGGGGCCGTGGTGACGGTGAGCCGGTCAATCTCAACCCCCTGGTACTGGCGGGCGTTGGGCTTCTGCTCCACGGTGGCCTTCACGCCCGCGGCCTCCATGAAGGCGCCGAAGCCGCTCTTCATGAGCCACTCGACGGCCTCCCTGGTGCTGGCGCGGTACTTCGCGGCATCGCCGATGCGGGCGACCTGGACGCTTTGCATGCCCTGGGCCTTGGCGCCGCCGGCGAAGGCGAAGGCCGACTCGCCGGTCTGGGTGGAGCCGAAGATGAGGTCGCGGAGCTTCTGCTGGTCGGCGGCGGCGAGCTCGAGGGGCGGCGCGATGGCCTTGAGGATCGCTTCGACGAACGGCTTGCCCTTCGTGATGTCCAGCTTCCCCGCCGCGCTCAGCACGGCCTCCGCCGGCAGGTGCTTCACCAGGTCGGTCATCTCGCCCGGCTGGCCGCTGAGGAACGTGCCCAGCTCCGTGTCCTCGCCGGCGTAGAGGCGGCCCCAGAGCTCCACCGCGTCGTCCTTGAACTCCACCGACAGGCTCATCCGGCGCGCCTGCGCGCCGGCGAGTTTCAGGAGCGGGCCGAAGCACTTGACCATCTTGGTGAACATGGCCATCGGCCCGGGCATGGCCATCTGGCCTATCTCCTGCTCGAACTCCTTCAGCCCGGCGTCAATCTCGGCCTGGTACTCCCCCATCGTCTGCGTGGCGTAGATGGTCAGGTAGGCGTCGGCGGTCGCGGCGATCTTCGGGAACTTGCTGTAGAGCTCGAAGCGTTCGGCGGTCATGGCGGGGAGCGCCGCCTTCTCCTGAGCCACGATGGCGGAGTTGCCGCGGACATCGAAGCTCACCGGCCCGCCCTCGGGGTGCCCCTGGCGGAAGAGCGCGGCGTCGGCCAGGGAGACCACGGCGACCGGCACGGGCTCGGTCTTCCCGAATGCCTTGCCGCCGAAGAGCACCACGGTGGCCGGCTTCGACCAGTCCACCCCCGCCCATTCGGGGGCCTGGGTGAGCATGGCGCTCATCCCCTGCACCTGCGCGCCGGTGCCGGGGACGAACTTCTCGGCCAGCTTCGCCAGCTTCTCGATCAGCCCCTTGAGGTTGGCCGCGCTCGCGCAGCCCAGCACCACCGCCTCGCCCCCGCGGGCCGGCGCCGCCGCGCCCGCCAGCACCGCCGCCGCCAGGCCTGCCACGAGAACCGCACGAAGCCAGCTTGCTCGCACTCGCATTCCGGTCCCCCTCAGCAACGCCACAAGGGTCGAACGCCTCCGACGCAACACAGCGGATTATACGCCATCTCGCTGCGCATTTCAACTTGACTCCCGCGGGCGGATTGCTCTATCATACCGGGCGGTCGCAGGACAGGGTTCGTCTGAGTTGCCTCTTTTTTGAGGAGCAGGGCATGTCGAGGCCGATCACACTTTTCACGGGACAATGGGCTGACCTTCCGCTGGCCAAGCTGGCCGAGATGGCCAAGGGCTGGGGCTACGACGGCCTTGAACTCGCCTGCTGGGGCGACCACTTCGAGCCTGACAAGGCGTTGAGCGACGACAAGTACTGCCAGACCCGCCACGACATCCTCGCCCAGTTCGGCCTCAAGGTCTTCGCCGTCTCCACACACCTCGTCGGCCAGGCCATCTGCGACACCATTGACGAGCGCCACAAGCGCATCCTGCCGCCCGACGTCTGGGGCGACGGCGTCGGCCCCAAGGTCCAGGAGCGAGCCGCGCAGAAGCTCGTGGACACCGCGAAGGCGGCCAAGAAGCTCGGCGTCAAGGTCGTCAACGGCTTCACAGGCTCCGCCATCTGGCCCAAAATCTACGCCTTCCCCCCGACCACCCCCGAGGAGTACGAGGCGGGGTTCAAGGACTTCGCCGCACGCTTCACCCCCATCCTCGGCCAGTTCAAGAAGCTCGGCATCCGCTTCGCCCTCGAGGTTCACCCGACCGAGATCGCCTTCGACCTCTTCAGCGCCAAGAAGGCCGTCGCCGCACTCAAGGGGCATCCCGCGTTCGGCTTCAACTTCGACCCCAGCCACCTGGCCTGGCAGCTCGTGGACCCCGTGGAGTTCCTCAAGGAGTTCCCCGACCGCATCTTCCACACCCACATGAAG
>VGYW01000422.1 GCA_016872875.1 Planctomycetota bacterium
GTCAGGCGCCACTGCTCTCCTACCCCGTTAGGGCAAGGCGTCGTGCCTCTGGTTCTTGCTCGCCGTGGAGGCCAGCGCACCTCCACCGCCAGAAGGCGCGCTGACGCCGCCGTTTCGCCGCCCTAACAGCTTGAAAGGCAAGGGCTTATGGGTGTCAGGCACCGAAACGCAGTGCTTGGTGGCGCATTCCGTCTCCATGCACGTTCCGTGTCGGGGATCTGGCGTAGTCGGAGCCCGGCTTCGGGAGAGCACACTTTCTTGCGGCCTGCCTCTGCTGGAAGCGGTACAGCTTGACAACAAGGGGGTAAGGCGATGAACCGCTCATTGAGACTGATACCGGGCGTGTTTGCCTTGGTTCTGTTCACGCGCGCGGACCAGGCCGGCAACACGCGCCGCGATCCCGAACCGGACCAGGATGTCACTGCCCCGATTTGCTACACGAACCAGCTCCTCGTTCTCTCAGGTCGCGATGGGGTCGCCGCAGTGCTTCTCTCGGCGCGCACAAAAGAGCAAATCGACTACCTGTTCCGCTTCCTTCCGAAGAGCGAAAAGAAGGAGGTTTTGGGTAACGGATCGGTTTTCGAGAAGTACCGCAGGGTCCCGGGCGCGGACCCGAGCGACAGCATCCTGGTTGATGAGGGCGGACAACTGCATGTCAAGGCAGGACCGATCGCGGTGCGGTGGTCGCAATGCGACCGGAACTGGGGCTGGGTATACTACAAGCCGGAGTCTGTCCGGGTCCACATTGCGCGCGCCGAAGACTTCGACAAGCTGGATCTGCAGCGGTTCATGGAGAAACCACAGCGCTGAGTGCGCGGGGTTTGCCTCGAAGGTTCGACCGGTTCCTGACCTCGGAGAGCGCCAGTCAACTGGCATGGCAGATGAGATAGCCGTCTCCGTGCCTGCCACCCATAAAGCATTCCCTGCCAAGCGCTTAGGGCTGTCAAGCCCGACTGAATAGCCCAGCAACGCCATTGGGACGCCCTCTCATGGGTTGCGGCGGTGCTCCTCATGGCGGTTGGGGTGCGGAGGGCTCGGGGGTCGAGGGCTCGGGTGGGCTCGGGGGTCGCATCTTCATTTGCAGAACTCAGATCACCGTTTGCGCGGACGGCCGTGAAACCCGTGTTTCGCCCTCAGGCTTGGCGTTCAAGCAACGTGCGTCGCTAACGCCACTAAATAGTCCGCTTTCTTGGCGTTTTCCAGAAACCCCCAAAGTGCAAGTGCTTGTCCCGCATAGACTTGTGGAAATCCCTGCCATCCGGGAGGACACCCAGTGGCGCAGTTTCTGGTGTTTTCCGCAGCTGATGATCTGAGTTCTGATTTGTCATTTGAGAGGGGCGGGGCGTTGCGTGTAATACGAACACCATGGCACGCCCACTTCGTGGGCATCGCGCGTGGGGAGTTGGATTGCCTCAGGCGGCCCCCTGTCAGAATGAGCCGTTGATGCGGCCTGCCGAAACGAGGCACTTCTGTAGGACTTAGGTAGGGCCAACTTGCGCCCCCTGGGGGCCAAATGAGGCGCAAGTTGGCAAGGCGGAAGGGCGTATCAATTTGAGGATAGGATGGTTACGGAGTTATCCAGATTGGGTGGGTGTGTGCGTGCGCAGGGGCGCAAGTTGCCTTGCAGTCCCGCCCTCAGGTACTTGGGGTTGACATCTTCATTTGTCATTTGAGAGGGGCGGGGTGTTGCGAATGAGTTGACGCGAATGCACCAAGGGCCAGTCTGAAACGAGCGGTCCGCTGCTCTACTTAGCGAGCAGCTTCGCCACGGTGTCGCGGAGGATGTCGGGGTCCACGGGCTTGTCAATGAAGGCCTCGGGCTCGCTCTCGAAGTAGTCGCGCATGTCCTTCGCGCTGAAGCCGATGCCGGTGCGCTCCTTGACCCCGGTGAGCATGATGATGGGAATGGCCTTGGTCGTTTCGTTGTGGCGCAGGTCGTCGAAGGCCTCGAAGCCGGTCTTCCTGGGCATCTGGACGTCGAGGATGATGAGGTCGGGCTTCTCCAACCTCGCCACGGCGATGGCGGCCTCGCCGTTCGATGCCTCCAGAATCGCGTAGCCGTCGTCCTCGAGCGCGGCCTGGACGAACGCCCGCGTGTCCGCCTCATCGTCGGCGATGAGCACCTTCTTCCCAGCCCCTGCCATCGCTTCTCCTTTCAACCCCCGGCCCTTGGACCGTGGGGGATCGATGGATGAATGGATGGGTGGATGGATGTCAGACAACCATCCAATCATCCATCCATCCAATCATCCTCTTTGGTTGCGGCCTGTGGCCGCGTTAGGACTTGGGCTCTCGCATGTCAAGTTCTACACCATGAGCTGGGTTTCGCGGACGACTTCCTCGATGGTGGTGATGCCGTCGTAGATGTGGAGCATGCCGCTCTCGCGGAGGGTGCGCATGCCTTCCTGTCGGGCGACGGCGCGGAGTGCGCTGGCCGACTCGTGCTTCATGATCATCTCGCGGAGGGTGTCGGAGATGACCATGATCTCGAAGATGGCGGTGCGGCCGCGGTAGCCGGTGTTGTTGCAGCGCTGGCAGCCCTTGCCGTAGCAGAACTGCTTCCCTTCAAGGTCCGTTTTCGTAAGGCCGATGGACGCCAGCGACTCGGCGCTCGGCTCGTAGGGGGTCTTGCAGTTCGTGCAGATGGTCCGCACGAGGCGTTGGGCGACGATGGCCTCGAGCGTGGCGCACAACAGGTAGGGCTCGACCCCGATGTCTATGAGGCGGGTGACGGTGGTTGGGGCGTCGTTGGTGTGGAGGGTGGAGAGGACCACGTGGCCCGTGAGGGAGGACTGGATGGCGATCTGAGCGGTCTCCAGGTCGCGGATTTCGCCGACGAGGATTTTGTCGGGGTCCTGGCGCAGGATGCTGCGGAGGCAGCGGGCGAAGGTCACGCCGATGTCCTCGTTGACCTGCACCTGCATGATGCCCTCGAGGTCGTACTCCACGGGGTCCTCGGTGGTGATGATCTTGATGTCGATCTTGTTGGCGTAGTTGAGTGCGGAGTAGAGGGTGGTGGTCTTGCCGGAGCCGGTGGGGCCGGTGACGAGGATGATGCCGTGGGGCTTGTCGACGAGGCCCTTGACGGTGCGCATGTCGTCGTCGCGGAGGCCGATGCGCTGGAGGTCGAGGGCGACGACGCTGCGGTCGAGGACGCGCATGACCACGCTCTCGCCGTAGATGCAGGGGAGGGTGGAGATGCGGAGGTCCACCGGGTTGTGGCCCATGTTGAGCTCGATGCGGCCGTCCTGGGGCAGGCGGGTCTCCGCGATGTCGAGGTTGGCCATGACCTTGATGCGGCTGGTGATGGCGAGGGCGAGGTGGCGCGGGGGGGGCATCATCTCGTAGAGCACGCCGTCCACGCGGTAGCGGACCTTGAACTCGTCCTCGAACGGCTCGAAGTGGATGTCGGACGACTGGTCCTTGATGGCCTGGATGAGGATGAGGTTGAGGAGCTTGACGACGGGCATGGAGTTGGCGAGCTCTTGGAGCTGCTCGATGTCAATCGAGGTGGTCTGCTGGCCGTACTGGATGTCGCGGGTGAGCTCGTCGCGGGTGTTTTCGATTTCCTGGATGATCTGCTCGACCGACTCGCGCTGTCCGGCGTAGAACTTCTTGACGGCGCGGTCCACGGCGGCCTCGGAGGCGACGACGCCCTCGACCTCGCAGTTGAGCATGAAGCGGAGGTCGTCGAGGGCCTGTACCTGGAGCGGGTCGGCCATGGCCACGGTGAGGACGCCGTCCTCGAGCTTCACCGGGGCGATGCGGTAGACTTCGGCGATGGAGACGGAGACGCGGTCAATGACGTCCTTGGGCACTTCGATGGCGTCGAGGTCAATGACGCTCATGCCGGCCTGCTCGGCGAGGGCGTGGACGAGCTGCTCCTCGGTGATGTAGCCGCGGGCGACGAGGACGGCGCCGATGACCTTTCCCTCGCGCTTGGCCTCGGCGGCGGAGTCCTCGCACTGCTGGTCGGTGGCCCAGCCCTTGTCGCGGAGGATCTGGCCGACGGTCTTGCGGCTGCGGCGGCGGCGCGCGCGGCGCGGCTTGGCCTCCGCGGCCTCTTTGGTCTCCGTGGTCTCCGTCTCGGCCATCACTGGCTCCGTTCCTTGTACTTCTTCTGGAGGTCCTCGGGCCGCTGGGCCGCCGTGATCATCGTGCGGTAGTCTATGGTCCCCTTGGCGAAGAGCTCGTAGAAGAGGAAGTCGTCGAGGAGGACCATCCCCTTGGAGCGCCCGGTCTGGATTTCGGAATCGATGCGCTCGACCTTGTTCTCGCGGATGAGGTTGGCGATGGCGTCGGTCATGACCATGATCTCGAAGCCGGCCACGCGGCCCTGGCCGCCGGCGCGCGGGAGAAGGACCTGTGAGAGGACGGCGAGGATGCAGACGGCGAGCTGTGCGCGGACCATGCCCTGCTGGGTGGTGGGGTAGGCGTCTATGATGCGGTTCACGGTGCGGGCCGAGCCGGTGGTGTGGAGCGTGGCGAAGACGATGTGGCCCGTCTCGGCGGCGGTGATGGCGGCGGCCATGGTCTCGAGGTCGCGCATCTCGCCCACCAGGATCACGTCGGGGTCCATGCGGAGCGCGCGCCGAACCCCCTCCTTGAAGCTCGGCACGTCCACTCCGATCTCGCGTTGCGTGATGATCGACTTCTTGTGGCTGTGGTAGTACTCGATCGGGTCCTCGATCGTCACCACGTGGTGGTCCATGTTCTCGTTGATGAAGTTCACCATCGTGGCCTGGGTGGTGGTCTTGCCGGAGCCTGTTGGCCCAGTGACGAGGATGAGCCCGCGGGGCCTGGTGAGGAGCTCCTTGATGTGGTGCGGGAGGCCGATCTGCTCGAAGGTGAGGAGCTGGTTGGGGATGAGGCGGAGGGCGATGCCGATGTGGCCCTTCTGGTGGTAGGCGCTCACGCGGAAGCGGGCCTGGTCGAGGAAGGCGAAGCCGAAGTCGGTGGTGCCGACCTCCTGGAGCTCCTGCTGGTGGCGGTCCGAGGTGATGGCTTTCATGAAGCTCACCGTGTCCTCAGGCGTCAGCGGGGACGTGTCGAGCTTCAGCAGGCGCCCGTGCAGGCGCACCGTGGGGGGCCGGTCCACGCACATGTGCAGGTCCGAGGCCCCGCGGTCAACGACGAACTGGAGCAGGCGGTTGACTTCGATAGGCATGTCTATTATTCGGCCATGGTGGCCAGGATGTCGCCGGCGACGTTGCTGAGGACTTCCTCGATGGTGGTGACGCCCTGGAGGACCTTCCGCACGCCGTCATGGAGAAGCGTCCGCATGCCGGACGCGACCGCCTGGTCGCGGATGCGGTTTGTGGGCGCCTTGTGGAAGGCCATGTCGCGTAGCTGGCCGTCCATCTCCATCAGCTCGAAGATGCCCAGGCGGCCCTTGAAGCCCGAGTTGTTGCACTCGGGGCAGCCCTGTCCCCTGTAGAGGGTCACGTGCGCCACGTCCTCCGGCGTCAGGCCCACCATCTTGAGCTCGTGCGGCTTCGGCTCGTAAGGCTCCTTGCAGTTTGCGCAGATGCGCCGGATGAGCCGCTGGGCCATGATGGCCTGGACGGAAGAGGAGACGAGGAAGGGCTGGAGGCCGATGTCAATGAGACGTGCGATGGCGGAGGGGGCGTCGTTGGTGTGGAGCGTGGAGAAGACGAGGTGGCCGGTGAGGGCGGCCTGGACGGCGATTTCGGCGGTCTCCTTGTCGCGGATTTCGCCCACGAGGATGACGTTGGGGGCCTGGCGGAGCATGGCGCGCAGGATGCGCCCAAAGGTCATGCCGATCGGTTCCCTGACCTCCGACTGGTTGATGCCCGCAATGCTGTACTCCACGGGGTCCTCGGCCGTGATTATCTTACGGTCCGGCGTGTTCAGCTCGTTCAGCGCCGCATACAGGGTCGTCGTTTTCCCGGAACCTGTCGGGCCTGTCACCAGCACGATGCCGTTGGGGCGCTTGATGATGGCTTTGAACCGGCGGTAGTCGTCGTCCCCGAATCCGAGGTCCTGGACGCCGAGGAGGACCGACTGCTTGTCGAGGATACGGAGGACGACGCTGGGCCCGTGGCTGGCTGGGAGGGCGGACACGCGGAGGTCAATGTCGCGCCCCAGGAGCTTGAGGCGGATGCGGCCGTCCTGGGGGCGGCGGCGCTCCGCTACGTCCATATCGGCCATGATCTTGATACGCGAGATGATCGAGGCCTGGAGGGTCTTGGGGGGGTTCTCGACCTCGAAGCAGATGCCGTCAATGCGGTAGCGGATGCGCAGGCGGTTCATCATCGGCTCGACGTGGATGTCGCTCGCGCGCGAGCGGAGAGCCTCAGTGATGATGAGGGTCACGAGGCGGATGACTGGCGCGTCGTCGGCGTTCGCTCCCTCAAGGTTCTCCTCGGCATTGGCGTCCGTGAACGAGATGTCGCTCTCGGTGAACTCCTGGAGCATGTTGTCCACCGTGTCCTCGCCCACCTCGTACTTCTGGTGGATCGCCTCCTCGATGGCGTCGCTGGCTGCGATGACGTAGTCAATGTCGCAGTTCGTCGCGAACCTCAGATGGTCGAGGGCGTAGAGGTCGAGAGGGTCGGCGACGGCGACGGTGAGGCGGCCGTTCTCGCGCGCGATTGGGATGAGATGGTGCTCGCGCGCCATGGCCTTGGGCACGGCGGCGAGGGCCTCTTGCGGGATCTCCACGGAGCGCGGGTCCACGACCTTGCGCCCGAACTGCGAGGAGAGCGCCTTGGCGATGTCGCCCGGCGTGCAGTGCTTCAGCGTGAGCAGCGCATCGCCGATGCGGACGCCGGATTCCTTCTGGAGTTCCAGGGCCTCCTGGAGCTGGGCGTGGCTGATCGCGCCCATCTCGGTCAGGATGGCCCCCAGTAGCTTCCTGCGGTGGGCCATTGTAGTCCCCTTGGGCCAGGGGGATACGCACCGATTCCGCCGTGTGCCGGGGCCGCGGCTGCCCGCGCGCAAAGATTGTAGCACACGCCAACCCAAACGTCAATACCCAACTTCGCCTTGCTTGACAGGGCGGGGGGCATGCTGTAGCATGGGGCATAGACAGCCTGGCAGACATCCCCGAACACAGGCCATTCGGAACCGCGCAGGGAACGGAGCCGCATGCCAGACGATGCGAAGAGGCGGGAAGCCGACCCTCTGGACGTCGAGCCGGACGACGACAGCGAGTTCGGCATTGACCAGAGGCGCATGACGTTCCTCGAGCACCTCCTCGAGCTGCGCGCCCGACTCTTCATCATCATCGGCACCGTCGTCGTCGCCTCCATCCTCTTCTTCGTCGT
>VGYW01000423.1 GCA_016872875.1 Planctomycetota bacterium
ATGTGGAGCGTCACCTGGCACAAGGGCGTCGGCTACTGCATCGGCTACTCCTGCACCAGCAAGCACCTCATCCGCCTCTACCACACCAAAGACGGCAAGAAGTGGGACACCCTCGCCGACGACCTCTTCCCCGGCGGCACCTACGCGAACGAGACCTCCCTCGTCTTCGCGCCCGACGACGCCTGCTACTGCCTCCTCCGCCGCGACAACAAGCCATCCTCCGCCCAACTGGGCGCCGCCAAGCCGCCCTACACCCAATGGGCGTGGAAGGACCTCGGCGTGACCATCGGCGGCCCGAAGATGATTCGCCTGCCCGATGGCCGCTTCCTCGCCACCGTCCGCCTCTACGACAAGAAGGTCCGCACCGGCCTCTGCACGATTGACCCCGACAAGGGCGCCCTCATCGAAATCCTCACCTTGCCCTCTGGCGGCGACACATCCTACGCCGGCATGGTCCTCCACGACGGCCTACTCTGGCTCAGCTACTACTCCAGCCACGAGGGCAAGACGAGCATCTACCTGGCGAAGGTGAGCATCGAGGGGGCCGCCAAGTGACCGCGAGAACGGCATACGGAAGCATCTTCCCCGTGTTCGCTGCTCTGCTTCTGGGCTGCGGAGACAAAGAGCCGTCCCGCTTGCTCTGGAAGTTTGAGGCAGGCCACAAAGGACCGCTGGGCCCGCCCGCCTACTCAGCCTCTGTCTCCGCGCCCACCGTCGTGGATGGGGTCGTCTACTTCGGGAGCTTCGATGGCCACGTGTACGCTGTGGACGCCAAGACTGGGAAGGAGAAATGGGCGTTCCGAACGGGGGCCGGGGTGAGGGCCCAGCCCGCCGTTGCCGATGGTGTCGTGTACGTGGGGAGCCTCGACAAGCGTCTCTACGCGCTCGACGCGGCGACAGGGAAGCTCAAGTGGCTGTTCCCCACGCAGGGCAAGATCGGCCAGCGGGCCCTCGTGTCCGAGAGCTTGGTGTACATCGGCAGCGACAGCATCTACGCGCTGGACGCGGCGACGGGACAACAGAAGTGGAAGCTCCCCCAGCCCATCGAGCACGCGCAGGGCCCCGTTGTCGTCGGAGGGCTGCTGTGTGTGGGCGTGACGATGGGAGAGATCGGCAGCGGCTTCCGGGATTACCTCCTCGCCCTTGAGCCCCAGACCGGCAAGGTGAGTTGGGAAATGGACCTCACCGACCAGAAGGGCTTGTCGGTTCCGTCCGTCCTCGCTGATGGTGTCCTATACCTCGCTTGCGGAGACACCCACGTCTATGCCGTGGACCCGCTCACGCGCAAGGTGCTCTGGGACTTTGACGCTGCGGGCAACGCGAACAAGGTCCCACCTGTCGTGTCCCAGGGCGTCCTGTACCTGGTCACAGGTGCCGGCTACGTCTACGCGGTGGACCTCAAGGCCCGAGCGGCGAAGTGGAGCTTGAAGATGGGCGACGTTACGCTGACAGGGCCTCTGCTGGCCGATGGCGTCCTGTACCTCGGCAGCTCCGACGGCCACCTTCACGCGCTCGACCCCGCCTCGGGCCGGGAGCTGTGGCGCTTCAAGGACCTCGGCCGCTGGGTCCGCGGGCCGGACTTCGAAGCGAGTGGCATCCGCAACCTGCCGGCCCTCGCGGATGGGGTTTTATACGTTGGCAGCATGGACGGCAACCTCTACGCCCTGGATGCCAAGGGCAAGCCCCCAGCAACCACGAGGAAGCAATGAGCGCGAAGACACCCATTCTTATGGTGCTCTGCGCGAGCAGCGCTGCCGCGGCGGCCCGGCATGAGCAGCGGCCCCTGTCTGGGCAAGCATACGTTGGGCTCTTCTGCCGGGACCACCCCGAGTCCGGTGGGATGCTGGTCGGCTGGGTGATGCCAGGGCCGCTGAAGGGCAAGACCTTTACGTCGCCGTCCATCAATCGCGGCGACATCATCCTGGCCGTCAACGGCAAGCCGATGGGGAAGAAGGCGTTCGAGGAACTCCTCGCCCGCTCGAAGCCGGGCGATGCCATCGAGCTCCGGGTGCGCTTGTCAAAAGGCAAAGAGGACACCGCGGTGCCCGAGCCAGGCAAGGGCGGCGAGGAGAAGACGCTCAAGGTCGTCCTCGCCTCGAAGGCCGACTGGTCGGGGCCTGTTTCCTTCCGCCGCGCGTTCGTAGTTCCGCCTTTAGGCGGTCTTGTCGAGGGGAAGGACCCCACGCCACTTGAGAAGCTCCTCGACCCGCTCATCGCTCAGCACAAGCTCCGCGAGCCACTCGACAAGCTGAAGAAGTATCTGGCCGACACGCAGACCGAGGATTTCGGCGCGAACAGCCTGTCGCGCGTCGCCGCGGGCTTCTACCGCCCCACGCGCCTGCCCGAGCTTCAGAAGCTCATCACTGACCCTCTGGCCAAGCTGCCCGCCGACCCGCGCGAGGTATTCCTCCGCGCGGCGGACAACCTCGATCTGGCTCCGCCGCCGCTCGGCCCGGATGCGGACTTCTCCGACCCCGCAAAGGCCATCGCCTGGATGAAAGCGCGCCTGGCCGAGGCCGCAAGGCTCCGTGAGCAAGCCTTCGCCAAGATCCCCGCCAAGCGGCAGAAGGCGCTGGCGAAAGACCTCCACGAAACCGTCGACTACGCGGCGGCCGAGCACTACCTGATGTCGCACCCCGAGCCCGCGCGCATCCTGGCCGCGCTCCGCGCGAGCATGGAGGTTGACCACCAGGCCCTCCTCAGCGCCGCGGCGATACTGGGGGAGGTTCTGCGCCCTGGCAAGCCGCCCGTGGGGCGAATCGTTGTGGGCGGGACCTCCGTGTCCCGCGAAGGCCAAGAACGCGGGGCAGAGACGCCCCGCCCACAGGTGGCCCGCCTCCCCCGCAAGCTCAGGGGCGCCGTCGAGGGCGACATCCTGGCCGCCGAGCAGGCCGACGGACGCTGGATCGTGGTCGGCGGCTTCGGCCCGAACCGCTACGACCTGTCGAAGATTGACGTCGTGATTGACCCTGGCGGCGACGACGCCTATCACTACTCATCGGAGGATCGTCCACCCATCCAAGTGGTTGTAGACTTCGCGGGGAACGACAAGTATGAGGGCGGGCCGGCGAGCGCCACGCTCGGAATCAGCATTCTGGTGGACGCCGCGGGCAACGACCGCTATGAAGGGAATGCCCGCTCCTGTGGCGTGGGCGTGATGGGGGTTGGCATCCTGGCCGACCTCGCCGGCAACGATACCTACGCCGGCACCTCCTGGTCGCTCGGGGCGGGGGTCTACGGCGTCGGGGCGATCCTCGACCTCGGCGGCTCGGACACCTACACCGCCGAGTACCTCAGCGAGGGGGTCGGCGGGCCGCGCGGCTTCGGCCTCATCCTCGACGCCGGCGGCAACGACCTCTATCGCGCCAACGGCCCGAAAGGCTCGGTCTATGAGACGCCCGCCGTCTACGCCAGCTTCAGCCAGGGGATGGGCTTCGGCTTCCGCATGTACGAAAGCGGCGGCATCGGGGTGCTGGCCGACCTCGGGGGCGACGACCGCTACGAGGCGGGCGAGTTCGCCCAGGGCGGCGCCTACTACTGGGCGCTCGGCATCCTCTATGACCGCTCCGGCAACGACCTCTACTACGGCAACCGCTACGGCCAGGGCTTCGGCTGCCACCAGGCCATCGGCATCCTGGCCGACGACGCCGGCGACGACACCTACTGGGCCATGTGCGCCGCCTGCCAGGGCGCGGCGTGGGACATTGCGGCCGGCCTGCTGATTGACCGCGGCGGCAACGACTCCTACCAGGCCGAGGGCCTGGCCCAGGGCTCCGCCGCCATGCAAGCCATCGGCTGGCTCATTGACCTCGGCGGCACCGACCGCTACGTCGCCCGCGGCGGCGCCGTCCACGGCTGCTCCTCCGGCAACAGCTACCACCACGCCGAGACGGGCTGCTTCAGTTGGTCGCTCCTCCTCGACGCCGGCGGCGGCCCCGACTTCTACTCTTCCGGCCGCCCGAACAACCAGGTGCTCGCCCCTGGGGAACGCAACGACAAGAAGCCCGAGGACAGCCCCCTCCACGGCCTCTTCATTGATTCGGCGGAGCGGGCGAGGTTTTGAGCACCTGAGGCTTCGGGTCGGCCACGCGGCCTGCGGGACGCTGGCCTCGGCCCTTGCGGCCGAGGTCGCCGAGGTCCTCGCGGGCCTTCTCGGCGAAGGCCAGGAGGCGCGCGACGACCTGGGGGTGCGCCGCCGCCACGTTGGCCTTCTCCCCAATGTCGGCCTCCAGGTCGTAGAGTTCGGCTGGGCTGGGGCGCGCCTCCCCGCGAAAGCTGCGCCACTTCGCCGCCAACGGCAGGTAGAGCTTCCACTTGCCCGCCCGCACGGCCTGGAGCTGCTCCATGTAGTAGTGGAAGAAGGCTTCGTGAGGCGACTTCGTGCCGGGCTGCGCGGCGAGGAGGGGCCAGATGTCCCTGCCGTCAATGGCGCGGTCGCGCGGCAAGTCGGCGCCGGCCAGTCGGGCAAACGTGGGGAGAATGTCCATCGTCGTGCACAACTCGCCGCAGGTAGTTCCCGGGGGGATTCTGCCCGGCCATCGCGCGATGCAGGGGACGCGCATGGCGCCTTCCGCCGTGGTGTAGCCCCATCCTGCGAGCGGGGCGTTGGAGCCGCGGCTGCCCTCGAACGCCCCGTTGTCGGAGGTCCACAGCACGAGCGTCCGCTCGTCGAGGCCCAGCTTCTTGAGCGTTGCGAGGAGCTCGCCCGTAGACCAGTCAATCTCTTCCACCGCGTCGCCGTAGGCTCCGTTGGCCGACTTGCCTCGGAAGCGCTCGCCTGCGAACGGGTTTCGTGTGCTCCCGGGCATGGCGTGGGCGAGGTAGAGGAACCAGGGCCGGTCCTTGTTGGCTGTGATGAACCGCACGGCTTCCTCGGTGTAGCGTCGGGTGAGGGTGTTCCTGTCCACGGGCGCCTCGATGACCTCTTCGCCGCGCATGAGCGGGAGCGGCGGCCGGGAGCCGTCGGGCGTGCCCACCATGTCGTCGCTGTATGGGATGCCAAGGTAGGCGTCGAAGCCGTGGCGGGTGGGAAGGAATGGGGGCTGGTCGCCGAGGTGCCACTTGCCGATGCAGGCCGTGGCGTAGCCTCGGCCCTTCAGCACCCTGGCCACGGTCACCTCGTCGGGATGAAGCCCTGCGGCGTCGGCCGGGAAGAGCACCGCCTGGCCGCGGGCGTTCACGTGCAGGCCAACGCGGCGCGGGTAGCAGCCGGTCATCAGGCTGGCGCGCGACGGCGTGCACACCCCGCTGGTGGCGTAGAAACTCGTGAGGCGTACGCCCTCAGCGGCCATGCGGTCAACGCACGGGGTGCGATGCTTCCTCGAGCCGAAGCAGCCGATGTCGCCGTAGCCCAGGTTGTCGCAGAGAATGAGCACGAAGTTCGGCGGCGGGATGTCCACGGCTTCTGCCCCCCTAAGCCAGGGATGCGCGACGACCGCTGCGGCCCCCAGGCCGGCGGCCCTCAGAAGGTTGCGGCGAGGCATGGCTTCCGGCATAGTCCGCCCCCTTCACGCGCCGGCCCTCATTATAGCCTACAGACAGACGCCCCGCCAACGCGCGCCCACCTGCACGGTCTCTTCATAGACACGGCGGAGAGGCTGGCGCCGTGACGACAGCGCGGCGGGCGCCAAGAACCCCAAGAACCCCAAATGCGCGCGACGGGTCTTGGGGTTCTTGCGGACCCCGTGCAAGCACCCACCTCCAACTCATAACCTCTTGGCAGGTCAAGAGATAGGGTACGCCACCCAGGACTCCTCCTGCCCGCTTGCGCCTCGTCAAGAACCCCACGAGACGCAGATGACCACGGAGGCCGTTCCGCCCCAGCGTTTGTCTGCCGTAGCGGCATTGCGCTTGAAAAATAGACGAATATGTTCTATAATTCAAGCATGATTGACCGAAGAGCGACCGGATTCATCGCCCGCCTCGCCGAGCAGTTTCCTGCGGTGCTCATCCTGGGGCCGCGGCAGTGTGGCAAGACCACCCTGGCCCGCCACTTCCTCCGCGGCGAGTACTTCGACCTGGAGAAGCCCTCGGACCGCCAGGTCTTCGCCGGCGACGCCGAGCTGGCGCTTCGGCGGTTCCCCGGCCCCTGCATCCTCGACGAGGCTCAAGTGCTCCCCGAGCTCTTCCCCGTCCTGCGCTCACTGATTGACGAGCAGCGCGGCCGCACGGGCCGCTTCTACCTTCTCGGCTCGGTGAACCCCACCCTGGTGCGGAGCATCTCGGAGAGCCTGGCGGGACGGGTCGGCATCGCCGAGCTGACCCCGTTCCTCTTCGCCGAGGTGGCAGAGTCCATCGGCGGCGACGCGGCGCGCCTCTGGCTCCGTGGCGGCTACCCCGACGCCTTCCTGGTGCCCGACGAGGCATCGTGGCAGCTCTGGCAGGAGAACTACCTGAGGGCGGTGGTGGAGCGCGACCTCGCGCGCCAGGGGGTCCCGCTTTCGCCGGTCGAGATGCGCCGCCTCCTCGCCATGCTCGCCCACCGGCACGGCGGCCTCCTCAACGCCTCCGAGCTTGGCCGGGCGATGGGCGTCTCATACCACTCCATCCAGCGCTGCCTCGACGTCCTCGAAGGCCACTTTCTCATTCGCCGCCTGCTGCCGTACCATGCGAACGTCGGCAAGCGGCTTGTGAAGGCCCCCAAGCTTTACCTCCGCGATCCAGGCGTCCTCCACCACTTGCTCGGCATCGCCGGCGAGCGGCGGCTGCTGGAGTCGCCGCAGCGCGGAAATAGCTGGGAGGGCTTCCTCATCGAGCAGATTGCCGCCCTCGAGCGCCTGGCGCACCCCGGCAGCCAGTTCTACTTCTTCCGCACCCACGCGGGGGCCGAGGTGGACCTCGTGGTGGACCGCGGCCAGGAGCGGATCGGCTACGAGTTCAAGTGCGGGGCCTCCGTGGGCCTCAACGACTGGGCCAACCTGCGGCGCGCCCGCGACGAGGGGATCATCCACGCGGGCCGGGTTGTCTACCTCGGCGATAGGGAGTTCCCCGTCGCTGACGGCATCTTGGTCCGCCCTGCCGCCGACCTGCTCGTGCGCTACGGCATCGAGGGCGGGGTAGGCCCCGCCCTCTCGCAGACGAAAGGAGGTCCGCCATGTGGAGCGGATCGTTGACGAGGCGTTGCTGGGCGGGGATTAGCCCGCATTTCTCACCACTCCCCTGGGTGCCAGGTCGCCTTTCTGGTATAATCCGTGTGGCAACAACGGCTTATAGCCAAGAGAAAGGACGACCTGGCAATGACACAGTGTAGCGCAGAGCAGTTGTA
>VGYW01000424.1 GCA_016872875.1 Planctomycetota bacterium
CAACGCCTTCAGACGCCGTGCATCCATGGTCGTTCTCTCCGGGGCTCTCTGGCCTGAAAACAGTCCCCCCGGAGTACTTAATCGGGGAAATCCTCGAAAACTTTAGGCCTTTTTTAGCGTTGTAGTGCTAGAACCGAGGCGTGAGCCTCATATGCCCAATACTTGCCGAAAAACATGGCATTGGCAAGGAGCCCACGGGGCTGCCTCCATTCTAGGTTCATAGCGCCCCGGAAGACATGCTGCACACAGTGCAGGAGTTCGTGGTGCATGACGCTGCCGGCAAACCAACGGGAATGGAGAACCCAAGGCTCAAGGCAGAGAACCATCTTGTCATCTTGCAGGCCCTCCTTCGCGCAGTACCCGACTACCGTGTATGTGCGCCGCGGCCGTACGAAGAGGAATTGCGCATTCTCGAGAAGCTTCTCCAAGCCGAACCTTAGTCTCCAACGCAAACCCTGCAAACCACCACGCCGATCCCTGGGCCGCGCCAAGAAGAAGGCGCTGACGGCCGCTTTCATCTTGAACCAAAAGGTCCGTCGATCCAAGAAGAAGGCGCTGGCGATTGCTTTCATCTGGAACCAGGAAGTCTGACGACAGATGATGGCAAGATACTCAACTCTATCGTTGGGTTGGCCATATAGGATTCTTGGGCGCAGCGGCGAAGTAACGATTTCCCTGTACCCTGGTGGAGGGCCCAAAAGGACACTTCGGCGCGAGAGAAGAAGCCACACACCCATGATCGCCCCCAACCAGATCAATGGTAGCCAAATACGCAAATACTCGCCCATACTCCGCGCCGCTCCGCGCCTGTGGTCACCCCGGCACTAGAAGGATAGCAGATCTCCGGACCGCTGTCAAGACCCCGCAGGGCCAAGGGTGCAATAACGGATTTGCACGGGCAATCGCCGCCAATCACTCGGCGCAGCCTTGCCCGAACGGTCGGGTGTAGCGGCAAGCGTCCCGCTTGCCGTCCGCAACCGGGACGGTTGCGGCTACGTCGCGGTGCGTGCCCGCGCAAATCCGTTATTGCACCCCAGGGCCAATGGTAGGGCTCGCCGCAGGCACTCGAACACAGTTCCTTGCGAATCACCTTCCTTGCATGAGGGCTCACCGCTGATAGATCGGCAACTGCCTATAGGCAGGCGTCAAGGCCAGGACGGCCATGGCGGTGGAGTAGCAGGTGCCGGCTCTCGCCTCGTTGCCGCGGCCCTCGGACCAGGAGCCGTCGCGCTGCTGGAGCCGGAGGAGGGTGTCGTAGAGGTGTTCGGCGAACTTGTCCCAGTGCTCGGCGCCGAGCTGGAACATGCCCTGGGCACAATAGTAGATTCCATAGTAGAAGAAGCCGTCGGAGTCGCCGTCGCGGAGGTGGCGGAGAATCCAGTCGCCGGCGCCGAGGGTCTCGCGGGTGCGGTGCTTGCCGCAGAGCTCGAGGCAGAGGAGTGCGGTGCCGGTGCGTGCCATGCCGCTCCCTCCGCCAGGCTGGTAGCCGAAGCCGCCGTCGCGCTGGCGGCAGGCGAGGACGAAGGCCACGGCGTCGTCTATGGCTTCGCGTGGGACGGCGCCGCCGGCGTTGCGGACGGCGCGGAGGCTCATGAGTGCCCAGCCGGTGCAGGAGATGTCGGAGTCGTTGGAGTTGTGCTGGTAGCGCCAGCCGCCCTGGTGGTGGTGTGGCTTGGGCATTTTCTGGGCGGCGAGGATGAGGCGGAGGGCCTTCCCCAACGCGGCGTCCACGCGCCTCTGGCGGTCGGGGTCCACCATGCCGGAGACTTCGCTGAGCATGAGGGTGGCGATGGTGTGGGAGTACATGGGGCCGTGAGTGTGGGTGTCGCCGACGAGCATGCCGTTCCATTGCTGGGCGGAGATGACGAAGTCTATGCCTTTGTTGATGAGGTCGCCGTAGGGGGCCTGGCCGGGGGTGTGGCCTTTTGCGAGGAAGGCCATGACGGCCAGCGAGGTGATGGCTGTGGAGCGGCGCATCTGGTTGGAGAAGAAGGAGCCGTCGCGCTCCTGGTGGCGGGCGAGGAAGTCGAGGGCGCGGTCAACGGCCTTTTCCACCGGCTCGCGGTATTTGGCGAGGGTGGGGGATTCCTCGTCGGCGAGGGCGGGGGAAAGGGAGAGGGAGAGGGAAAGTGAAAGGGAAAGTGAAAGGGAGAGGGAAAGTGAGAGGATGCGTGATGCGTGAGGCGTGAGGCGTGAGAAGAGGGCAGTGGCGAGCGGCGAGGGGCGAGGGGCGAGCCGAAGATTCCGAGGCTCGAAGCTCGTGGCTCGTGGCTCGTGGCTTGATGTAGGGCTCACGGCTGCTTTCCTTCGGGCTTGGTGGTCTTGGGGGTGGAGCCGCGCTTGGCGATTTGTTGGAAGTAGCGCTTGATGAGTGGGCGGTATTCTTCGGGGCCGAGGTCGGAGGCGGCCTGGAGGATTTGATCGCGGAGCTCGCCTGGGAGGCGCGCCCAGTCCTCCAGCTTGATGCCGAGCTCGCGGAGCTTGGATTCGGAGAGGTCGGTGGACTGTGCGCCGACGCCCATGGTGGGGTTGCCGCGGCTGTTGGGGTGGGATTGGCTGGTCATGGGGTTGCCGCCTGAGGCCATGGCCTGGGCGTTCGCAGCGGCGGCGAGGGAGGACATCTGCCCTGCCGCCTGAGCGGCGGCCATTCCCGATTGCGCGGAGGCGGCCTGGCTGGCGGAGCCGAAGGCTTGCGCCATCTGGCCCGGAGTGCCGGGGGACGGCGGGGCGGGGGTGCCAGGGGGAGTCCCCTGTGCTGCTGCGGCCTGGCCGAGCGCCTGGCCGAGGGCGTCGAGGGCGTTCGCCGCGGCGTTCATCGCCTGGGCCGCGGACTGCTGGGAAGGGGCCGCTGCTCCCGGCGAAGGGGCGCCTTGCCCAGGGGATGGGGTTCCTTGCCCGGGCGAGGGTGTGCCTTGGCCAGGCGAGGGGGTGCCTTGGCCAGGCGAGGGGGTGCCCGGGGAGGATGATGGCGTGCCTTGGCCAGGCGACGGGGTGCCTTGCCCTTGAGAAGGGGTGCCCTGCGATGGTGTCGTGCCCTGGCTAGGCTGGCCGCTCTGGGGTTGACCTTGCTGCCCGGCGGCTGCGGCGAGCTGATTCGCGGCGTTGTTCGCGTTCTGCTGGGCCTGGCCGAGCTGGTTGGCGGCGTTTGCCGCTTGGCCCTGGGCTTCGGCTCCTGCTCCGAGCTGTTGGGAGCGTTGCTGGAGGGCGTTGGCGGCCTGGGCGAGGTCGCCGGCGCGGTCGGCGAGCGCCGCCTGTTGGGCCGCGGCAGCGGCCACGGGGTTCTGGGCGGCGAGCGCCTGCATCTCGCGTGCGAGCTGTTGCTGTCGCTCGGCGAGTCCCGCTGCCTCCTGCGCGAGCTGAGCCGTGGCGCCCTGATCGGCGGCAGGCTGGCCGGCCTGCTGGCCTCCTTGCTGAGCACCTTCCTGGCCGCCCTGCTGGCCGCCCTTCTCGCCGGCCTGTTGGCCGCCTTGCTGCCCGCCCTTCTCCCCGGCTTGCTGGCCGCCCTGTTGCCCGGCCTTCTCGCCGGCCTGTTGGCCGCCTTGCTGCCCGCCTTCCTGGCCGCCCTTCTCCCCGGCTTGCTGGCCGCCTTGTTCGACGGGCTGCTGGCCCTGGTCACCGGCGGGCTGGGGCTGCGCTCCGCCCTGCTGGGCCTGGGGCTGGCCGGCGAAGGGCTGAGCGGCAGCGGCTTCGAGGCGGTTGGCGAGCTGATCGAGTTGGCGCCCCGCCTGGTCGGCGGCTTTCGCGGCTTCGCCGATCTGGTTGTTGTCGAGTGCCTTGGCGGCCTCGCCAGCGGCGGCGGCGGCCTGGTTCTGGATGCCGTCGGGCTGGGGCGCGGCGTTGCCGACGTTCTCCGCAAGCGCCGCGGCCTGCTTCGCGACCTCGCCCTGCTCGGCTCGGAGACGCTCCATCTGGCCCTGGGCCTGCTGGCCGGCGAGTGCCTGGCGCTCGGCGGCGAGTGCCTGGGTCTGCTCGCGGAGCTCTCCCTGGCGTTTTGCAAGGTCGGCCACTTGTCCCGGCGTTTGGGGAGCGCCCGCCTGGTCGCCGCCTTTCGGGGCGGCGGGCTGCTGGCCCTGGGCCATCTGCTGGGCGGCCTGGTTGAGGGCGGCTTCGGCGGCGGCCTGGTCCTTGACGGCCTGGCCGAGGTCGCCGGCCTCGATTTCCCTGGCCGCCTCGCCCATGGGCTTGGCCTGGGGCTGGCTGACGGCGCCGGCGCCGGCCTCCTGGGCAAGGGCTTCTTGCTTCTTCGCCAGCTCGCCGAGAGCCTTGTCTATCTGCTGGATTTTGGCGAGCTCGGGGTTTTCCGCGGCAAGAGCCTTCTGCTCTCTTGCCATCTCGCGGGCTTCGGCGGCCATGCGCGCGGCGGCCTCCTGGTCGGCCTTGAGGGCGGCCTGGACGCCGCCCGGCGTGTCCTTGAGCGCCTCGGCCATTTCCCTGGCGAGGGCCTCCTGCGCCTTCTGCCACTCTTCGGGCGTCATGTTCGCTTCGGCGGCCGCCTGCTCCTGGGCGAGGCGCTCCTTCGCCAGTGCCGCCTCGCGCTGGGCCATCTCGTTCATCTCGATTGCCTTGCGCACGACGTCGGAGACCGGCTCGACCTCCTTGAGGAGTTCCTCGACCGCTTTGAGGGAGCGGTCAACCAGGCGGTCGGTCTCCCGTGCGAGCGCCCCGCGCTTGTCGGCATCCTCGGCGCCCTTGAGCTCTGTGGCCGACGCCGCGGCCTTGCTGATGTGCTCGTCGGCCAGCTCCTTGGCCTTCTCGCCGAGCTTCTCGAGGTAGCCGCCCTCCATCTCCTGCGCGGCCTTTCGCGCCGTGGCGTCGGCCGACGCCAGGCTCTTCCGCATATCGTCAATCCGCTTCTGGTCCTTCTCGCGCGGCTTGTCGTGCTGTGCCACGCTCTCCTTGAGTTTTTCGGATTCCTTCTTCGCAGCTTGGAGGTCGCGCTTAACCTGCTGGAGGCGTTCCTTGAGCTTCTTCTCCTGGTCCATGAGCTGAGCCGCGGCGAACGACGGCGCCCGCACGTCCAGCTCGATGCGGTAGAGGTCCGACAGCCCATGGTGCGGCCCCCTGAACTCCTTGGGGCAGTTATCGGTCGCCCGCAGTTGGAACGTCACGTACTTCGCGTTCCGCAGCTCCATCGTGCCGAGCTGGAGCGCGGTCTCGCTCGCCACGGCCCGCGTGAGCTTCTTGGGGTCGCGCGGCAGCGCCAGCGGCTGCGACGGCCGCCCCCGCCCGTCCACCTCGATGAGCAGTTCCGCCCCGGCCAGCCCCACGTCGTCCTCGACCGTGAACGCGATTGGCAGCGGCGCGGTCGGCGGCAGCCGCAACTGCTTCGCCTCCGGCTTGATGACCGCCACGACCGGCGCCCCGTCGGGCACCACCTCGATCGTGTGCTCCGCCGTCGAGCTCTCGAACCCGTGCTCGTCCACGAGCTTCAGCGTCCACTTCCCCGCCACCTCGGCGCCCAGGGTGAACCGGCACACCACCGCGGGCTGCCCCCCCTTCACGACCTCCGTCGCGACCAGCGGCTGCCCCTTGGAGTCGGCCGCCACCTGCCCGTTCACCAGCATCGCGGCCCCCGCCATCCCCTTGTTCGTCTTCGCCCGCAACGTCACAAGCGTCCCCGGCAGAGCCTTGATGTCCCCCTCCGCCTTCTCCTGCGTCAGCGGCTCCCGCCGCGTGTACTTGGGAAACTCGTAGCGCACCTCCAGCCCCTCCACGGCCGGCTTCGGCACCACGGTCGCCGTGTAGAAGGCGCTCAGCGCGTCGCCCGCATGCACCCGGTAGCGGAAGCTCGCCGTCGCCGGCGGGCAGGTGAACGCGAACCTCGGGCTCGCCCCGCCCCCCTCGCCCAGCGGCACCATCTCGGACGGCGACTCCTTCGCGCCCCGCTCGCCGCAGAGCAGGAACGCCCGCCGCGCGGTCCGACGCGGCACCTCCACCTCCACCACCAGCCGCGTCCCCTCAAGGATCGTGCAGCCCTCAGGGTTCACCCGCAGGTCGCGTGCCCGCAGATTCGGCAGGTTGATGAACGGCGCGGAGGCCCGCGTCAGCAGGAACCGCGCCTGGTCCGGCCACAGCACGAACACCCCGGCGAACACCGCCGCGATGGCCCCCGCCACCACAAGGTACGGCCTTGCCGCCCGAAGCGTCACCTCGCGCCGCGGCTGAATCCCTCGCGCGCTATCCGCCGCCTGCACCACGAGAGCCGCGATGAGCTGCTCAGAGCCCCGCACATCCGGCGAATCCTTGCTCGTCAACAGCTCCACCGCCGAACTGATCCGCTCCTGAAGCTCAGGATGATGCGCCTCGATAGCCCGAGCCGTGCCCGTCAGAGTGAAGCTGTGCGCCAGCGGCCTAACCAGGAACCACAGAGCCGACAGCAGCGTCAGCCCATAGGCCGACAGCGTCAGCGCCCAGCGCGTCGTCAGCGAGAAGAGCGTCACAGAGGCATCCACCGCCATCACCGCCAGGAGCGACCCGATGGCGGTCGCCGCGATGGCGCACGCCCCTCGCAGCACGATCAGCCACCTCACGCGGCGGATCAGCCGCAGCAGCTTCTCAACGATAGGTTGGGGAATGACGCCGGCCGCACCAAGCTCCGCGACCTTCATGGGCAGCTTCCTCTTCTCGTTCTCGTCGTCGTCCTCCTCGTCGTCGTCGAGCACCCACCTGCCCGAACGCGAGACCGCCGACGACCGCGACGCCGAGCCTACACCCCTTGGTTGTCACACGTGCGCGGTTTGCGCCCGAGTCCACGAGCACCCAAAGTCCAATACTCAATACCCAACACCCAATCCTCAATCACCAAGTGCCACAGCGGCCACCGCCCCGGCCTTCTCACTTGGACATTGAGCACTGAGAGTTGGATATTGAGTATTGGACTTCTCGACCCCCTTCGCCTGCGGCCCCGGGCCGCATCAGGACTCTTCCTCCTGAAAACGCGTGCACCCCTCCCGTGCCCCCATTCTAGCCGCTGCCCGTGGGCAATGCAAGCCCCGGAAACGTAATAGTTTGTAAGCGCCCCGCGCAGCCGGCTCTCACGCAGATGAGTGTCAGGTGAGTGTCAGGTGTCAGGTCTCCATTCCTTAAATTATTGACAGCGTCCCAAGTCCTTGAGATCGTGGGTGTGCCTGCGGCCGGTGCGTCGGGGGCTTTGCCCCCGAACCCCCAGGATTTTCCGCTTTCGGGCCGCCGGCACCCCAACAGGAAAATGGCCGC
>VGYW01000425.1 GCA_016872875.1 Planctomycetota bacterium
TCGCCCGTCCACGGCAAAGGTGGAACTGCACGATGGCAAGCACGTGCTGGCGCCCGGCGACATCCGCTTTGCGCTCGAACGCGGCAGGCTAAGTTCCGACGACCCTCGCGTGACCATCCAGGCCGGCCGCGGCCTAGTGGAAGTGGCCCTCTGGCCCGTGACCCTTCGCGCCTTCGCGGGGGAGCGGTCCGTCGCCGCGCCGATGACCCTCGCCTATGAGGGAGCCGACCTGCTGGCTCATCTCGCTCGCCAGCCTCAAGCAGAGAGGGTTCGGGAGCCCCACGGGGCCGGCCTACCACGTGGCCTTGGGCTTCCAGCCTTCGGGCGTTCGCGTGCTACAATCCTGCCGTGGGAGCGTCCTCGCACCAGCGGGTGCTTGGAAGCTTGACTCCCGGCCCGCCCGGTCACTACAGTGGAGATGGTGAGAAGCCGTGCGAGGCCAACTTGAGAGACGCTTATGCATGACAAGACTCGGGCAGCCTTGCTCAGGTTAGTGGAGTCCCTCAACGGCGTGCTGAAGCAGCATGGCCTGCGCGAAGTCCACGACATCCTGTGGGGGCGAAACGATAGGGAGTTCGTGGCAAAGCACAGGGATTGTCTCCAGGAACTTGACACGGCGCTTAAGCAGGTACAAGAGATGTGGTCTTTTCCTGACCGCGCGCCAGATAGTGGTCACATGAAGTACGTCTTGTGGCGGTGCGTCAGACGGTGCGCCAAACGTTCCCAGGCGGAAGGGAGGGCCGCCGCTTTGGATCTTGACGAAGTACTCACGGCCTTGCGGCCTTCAGAGGGGGGTGCGCTTGTCTGCGAACCGCTGCACGGATCCTATGCTCCTGTGAGAGAGCGTCCTACGGCCTATCCTCTGGGAGATGGGGTCTGGCTCATCGAGCCGTGCTGGGAACCCGCCAGGCTTCTGCCGCTGCTCGAGAAGGTCATGCACCCCCTCCCCGAAGGCGTGATCGCTCCTATCCAAGGAGTAGTTGACCCCACGCAAAGCGAACTTGGGGGCCTTCTTGTTTGTCCTTTGATTGCGTTCCAGACCAGTGGCTTCTATGCTTCACGACCTCACGCTATCCGTTGTCTGGGGTTGCCACTCCTTTGCCTGCATAACCTTGTGACAGCCCTCAAGCTGGATACGTCCGACGACATCGGCTGGTGGGGGTACTTGACTCATCTTGGCGATCTGAATGACTTGCCTCCGCCCTTGCGAGAGGAATGGGTTTCCCTGTGGCAGGGGGACCGCCCTCCCCCTGATTTCCCGGAGTTCGCCACCGAACCTGTGTTCTGCGCCTGCGAGGCTCAGGTCTGTAGCGAAGTGGTCGAATACAAGCTGTGGGGGGGCCCGGGCGGATCAGCGTGGTCAGATCCCCGGGTGAGCGGCCCGTCTTTCCTCGGCTCCTGCTTCTCCCTTCCCTGTTGGACATGGAGCTAGCGAGGCGCGTCATTGCCTATTCCGAACGCGCGTGCAGCCCGGGCTCGAGCGAACTCGATAGAAGATTGGCGTACGCCACTCGCATTTGGGCCAAGGCTTGCGTCTGCGCGCAAGAAGTGGCCTGGGAGGCGGGCTTCGACGGCTTCGACAACATGGACGAACAGCCTGAGGTTGGGGACCCGGACTCGCTCGTCTTGTACAGCATGATTGTCCTTGAGGCGCTCTTCTCCAGTCGCTCCAACAAGAGAGGGGTCACGCGCCGGATTGCGGAGCGGACGGCCAAGCTGTTGGGGAGATCGCACGAAGACAGGCGCCGCCTCTCGGAGAGAGTGAGCCGTGCCTATGATCAAAGGTGTGACTTCGTACATGGGGCATTTGATCGGAGCATTCTCTACGAGGGGACAACCCTCTGGCTCTTCAAAGTCGCAACGCTCGCTCTCTGGCGCATGATTCAGTCGTTGACCGACTCTCAGCGTAGCTTCTCCACGTGGGAGGAACTCATGGACATTGTTGATCGTGGCATGTTTCACGAGCGTATCGAGCGCCCTGAACCAAGGAGTCGCGCGGAATGAAGCAGGATAGCAGCCCCCGGTCCAGCCGCTCAGAGGTGCTTGAGGGAGCGCCACTTCACTATGCTCCCGAGAATGAACTGGGTGTCGTCTTCCTATTCGCCCATCTCGCTCCGAAGTGGCGACTGCGCATCGAAGAGATCCGTTCCGCGTTCCCTGACTGCATCGCGTACCAGAAGGCCCAAGGGCGGGAGAACAGGATCCGCATCGAGTTTGAGTTCAAATCGAGGAGCTTCAGCGCACATGGTCACTCCCCCAAGGGATGCGACTGGGTGGTCTGTTGGGAGGACAATTGGCCCGATGCCCCGGCCGGGATCCAGATCGTCGAACTCCGGAAGTGGTACGGGCTCGGCTTCAACGTCTGGATCGTCCCCGTGAGGGTTCCCTACAAGGCAGAGCTTGGGCGGTACAATTCGATCTCGTGGAGTGCGCCGCCGCAAGCGCACAAAGGCGATTTGGTCCTCTTCTACCTCACCAGGCCAGAGATGAGCATCCAGCATGTCTTCGCGCTGAGGGAACGCGCAACCAAGGTTCGCGCGGGTTGGAGGAAGGGCATGGATTGCATGGCGGACATGAAGCGGGTGTGCACATTGAAGGCCCCAATCTTCTACGAGGACCTCTGCCAACACAGGATACTCCGAACGTCCGCGTTCGTCCGCGCCCAGATGCAGGGAAGGTGGAATGCGACCGAATACTGGACACACCTTTACGACATGATCATCCGCCGCAATCCTGGCGAAGCGAAGAAGCTGTCGAAATTCGCTCCCGCAGTCCTGGCCTGACCCTGGCCAGCTCACGCCGCAGACGCGCATCGAGGTCACGGTTCGCGGGGCCGGCCAGGGCAAGCACCTGCCATTCACTGGCCGCCTGCCTATCGGCACGGCCCCGGCCCGCCGCCGCATGGCCTTCCGTACGGAGGGCGAGACGGAAGTCACGCTGTCCCTGCGGGTCGTCGTCCCGACCGAGAAGGGCGAGGGCAACCGCCGCCAGGAGACCTATGAGCCGTCCGAGCCGGCCAAGATGCCCATGCTCATCGGCGACACGGTTGTTGCGGCGCTCCGCTTCCAGAGCCGCAACCTGCTCAAGCCTGGAATGCTGGAGTGCAAGTTGCACCGCTGGGGCGGCGGGGACTCCACGTTCAAGAAATGGACGTGGAACGCGCCGCGCCGAGCGCTCGCCCTTGCCGACGGTGTAATCAGCAGTCAAGAGACGAAGTGGCAGGAGGCCCAGGACGCTGTCACTGGCACCTCGATCAGCCACGCCATCGCCAAGGCCGCGTTCAAGAGAGCCGAAACCATTTCCGCAATCGCCATCTTCGAGGACAACCGCGGGCCGCTCCCAACCGCCGACGGCGTGCAGGAGATGGCCTCGATGCACTACGGACTCTACATCAACGGCCGCCGGGTTGGCTATGTCGTGGGCAACACCAACCTGGTCAGCATCTTCACCTTTCCTCCCGTAGACACCAGGACTATCGAGTACTTCTGGGCCGGCCGCGAGTTCGCGGAGCGAACCGATGGGATGACCCGCATGGCGGAGTTCGAGGCCTACTCGACCGAGGAGACCGAGCTGCGCCTTGATGAGCCCGCCGACGCCCCGGATGATGGTCTGAATGGCACCCGATAGAAGGGAGCTGACAGTGGAACGAGGCGAATTCGCAACACCCAGTGTGCTCCGACCCTACCAACTCCTGTGCGTCGTCTGCCACTCAGGCGAGGAGCAGGCCGGGGGCCAGAGCGATAAGCTCAGGCGGGTCCGCGAGGCCGTGCGGGAAGACCCCGACATGCCGATCACGCTCGCCTGCAACGTTGGCGATGTCTACCTCTACCAGGACCCCGGCACCGCCGAGGATTCGCCAGAGGGGGCCGATTACAACCGCAAGCGCGACCTCGACATCCTCCACCTCCTCGCCCTGGCCCCCGGGAGCACGCTGCCCGCGAGGGCGCTCTTCCTGACGCTGCTCAAGAGGGTGGCCAGCGTGCGGGGCATCTGCGGCTACGACACTGTGACTGGCGCTGGCTGGGGGGGCTGCCCAAGAGCCGCCAGCGGCGCCTACGAAAGGGCGCACGAGAGGGGGATTGACGCCCTCATCCCGCCGAGGACCAAAGAGGAGATGGCAAGGGAGAAGAGGGAGTCCCTGGCGGCGCTCTACGCAGCCGAGGTGGTCCCGGTTCGTCCCCATATCCTGATGTGTGCCGTGTGCCAGTACGGCGGAGGCACACGGCCGCCCTACCCGGAGGACAACCTGCCGGAGCTTCTGGAGCTGGTCCTGAAGGGGAAGCCCGACCTCCTCATCCGCATGGCCCGCGGGGCGGACTGGATGATGTGCGCCCCTTGCCCGAAGCGCGTGCCCAAGCTCAACGCCTGCGTTCACATCCTGGGGTCGTGCGGCCTGTCGAACGAGAAGCGCGACCTGGACCTGCTTCAGAGACTGGGCCTCCACTTCGGCAGCACGATGAAGGCCAGCGACCTCTTCCGCCTGATCCTGGAGCGCATTCCCACGACCCAGGAGGTCTGCCGCAGGGACGAGGCGTGCGTCTGCCCATCGGTGTGGTGGGATACCTGCGGCGAGAGCAACCGAGCGCAGGGCAGCCCGAACTACGAGAAGGGAAGGGTGGAACTGCTGGCGAAGCTCGGGCTCCCGTGATGCGGCCAAGCGGGACCGTCAGGAAGGGTGTGACTGAATTGTGACCAGAATCTGCAACATGATGCCACAAGATCGTGTTGCATCTTGTTGCTTTCGACGCTCGTAAGCTCTTGGCGCATGGGTGGTTACGTCGTAAGTTCTGGCGGGCGTGCGACTTGCGAAAACTGCCCGTTCTACCCTCAGGACCTAGTGGCCGTTAAGGCCTTGGGGGTTCGAGTCCCCCCTTCGGCACCACCTCTAACCCTCTGTTTCCCAATCACTTATGGAAAGCCAACGGAATCGCACCCGGGCGGTGTCTCCGGCCGTCCGGAGCCCGGGTGTGCCTAGATTGTGCCCAGAATCTGCAACACGACGACCTGCGCGCGTGTTGCATCACGTGCTATCCTGCCCCTCTCGAGGCACACCCCTGCGTCGTCTTCGAGTACAGCCCGACGCGCGAGAAGAAGCGGCCAGAGGCCTTCCTTCGGGGCTGGCGCGGCTACCTCCAGGCCGACGCCTTCCCCGGCTACGATGCCATGTACGCCCGCGCCACGCACCACCGGCTCCCCACGGAACTTCAGCCCCTTCGCCCTCTCGTGCGCCCGGCCACTCCGCGGCCCCCTCGCCGCCGCCGCAGCGACACGGGCCGCCCCCCTCCTTCCGCGCCGCCAGGCCACGGAGCCGGACCCACCCTCGCCACGAGGGACGGGCTCCTCCCTGCCCGCACGCTCACAGCGAATTCCCCCATCCTGCCCGCCAGACCGCCCGGACGCAACTCCTCCGCACTCTCAGAGAAGAATCGCTATACGCCGCAAGCATTAGGGTAACCCCTTCCCGGGCCGCCGACAGCGTTCGATGGCACCTCCGCGGCGGGCCGGGGCTGCCCGTTCGGGAGATGAGTGCTGCCACCGACTGCCGTCCTGAGATCCGCAGGATTGAGTAGCCGCGGGGGTTGTGGTATTCTCTGTGTCGTGGCTGAGTGGGGCCAGTTCCGAAGGAGAGCCTACGCCACGGGCGGGGCCGGCGCGGCGATAGCGAGTCCTTGGAGGCAGAGGTATGGGAACCAGGCAATGGCGCTCGGCGACGTGTGCGATGCGGGCCGCGTGGCTGCTGACCGGGGTGGCTCTCCTGGCCTGCCAGCCGAGCCTTGCCGAGCAGGGGCCGGAGCAGAACTTCGCGGATGGGGCGAGCTACAAGGTCGAGGCATTCTTCGGCGGCGCCGACGTCAAGGCGACGCGCATCGAGAAGGCCGGGCCGGGCGGCTCCACCGCGCTCTCGATTCAGTTCCGCACCCCCCGCGAGAACTCGGGGGCCACCGTGTCGTGGAGCTTCCCGCCCAAGGCCATCGACAAGGAGCGTTTCGCGCTGCGACTCAAGACCCCCGGCGGCGCCGTGCCCTACGTCCGCTGCGCGTTCCTCGACGCTCAGGGCAAGCTCGTCTGTCGCAACAACTACTTTGCCGTTGCTGCCCCCGATTGGAAGCCCATCACGTTCGCCATCGGGCCGGGCAGCGGAGCGAACAGCTTCGAGCCGAAGGAGATCGCCCCCGGCCAGGAGGTGGCGAAGATCGTCATCCAGCTTTGCGGCAGACCCGACAAGCAGTACGAGGTCCTGCTGGCGGACTTCCGCAAGGCAGAGGCTGCCGCGCCCAAGGCGGCCGAACCGCCGAAGGAGAAGAAGCCGCCGCGGCCCCGAAAGCTCGCCGCGAACCCCACGCCGAAGCCGGAGTCCAAGCCTGCAATAGCCAGCGGCGACACAAGGCTCTGGCTCGACCCCGCTCGCGCCCACGCCTTCGCGGGGGCAAGCGTGGCGGGCATGTGGCTCCCCCCCAGCCCGAAGGGCATCTATCCGCGTTTCGCGTGCGTGGACGGCGATGGCAGAAACGTGGAGTTCGGCGCCGACGATCCCGCAGTGAAGGCCACGGCGCAGGCCGAGGGCGACGACCGCGTGGCCGTCACCTATGCGCGCGATGGCTCCTCATTCAAGGTCGCCTGGCACGCGGCCAAAGACACGCTCCGCTGCGACGTGAGCGCCGTCACGGAAGGCAACCTGCTCCTGGCATCGGTCGGCCTGCCCAGGGTCTTTGGCGTCGCACTCGGCACGGGGGACTATGCGATCACCCCAGGCGGACGGCTCTTCCGCCCGCAAGAGGGCAACCCCGAGATGGAGTTCAAGCGCCGCGGCAACGCCGACAACACGGTGCCCAACTTCACCGCCGCACGCGTCGGGGGCAGAATCCTCTTCTACAAGCCGCTCACCCCGTCGCAATTCATGCACCTCGGCGTCGAGCGCGCGGAGGATGGCCCCTACGCTTGGCTTGGCGGACTCCTCTACTTCCGTCCGCCTGACTTCAAGAACCCCGCCACCAAGCTCTGCCATCAGACGCTTTCCTGGCAGGTCGAGACGGCCGGCGACGCCAACGGCGACGGCGAGGCGGACTGGGTGGACTGCGCCGTGGCTTTCCGCGACCGCTACATCAAGCCGAACAAGGACAAGGATGCGCTCCTCCGCGACTCGTACACCCTCTACCACGGCATCCCCGGCGACACCTACGAGCGGCTCACGGGCGTCATCGAGAAGCTCG
>VGYW01000426.1 GCA_016872875.1 Planctomycetota bacterium
AGGCCTCGATGTCGCCCAAGGCTCCATGGAGTCAGAAATCAAAAGTCAAAAGTCAAAAGTCAAAAGTCAAAAATTCGATCTGGTCACCCTGTTCGATGTGCTCGAGCACACGAGGAGCCCGCGCGCCACCCTGTCGGCCTGCCACAGCGTTCTCCGCCCCGGCGGCCTGCTGGTGGTGACGACGCCCAACGTTGGCGGCCTGGTGCCGCGAGTGACCTACGCGCTCTTCGCCCGCACGCTCGGGGCGTGGGAGCACCCGACGCCGCCGGGCCACCTGGTGCAGTTCTCGCGCCGCACATTGCGCCAGGCCCTCGACGCCGAAGGCTTCGAGATCGTGCTCCAGCGCTCGGAGCACATCCCGCTCGCCTACAGCGTGGGCAAGCTGGAGAACTCGATCATGGATGTCCTCGCCGGCCGGTCGGCGAAGCGCCGAATCCCAGATTCCAGATTACAGATTACAGATCAGCAAACAGAAATCAGCAATCAGAGATCCCTCATTGCCCGGTTCCCCCGCTACGCAGTCCGTGCCCTGTCGTGGCTCCTCTTCGGGCTTCTCGGCCTTGCGGCGCGGGCCACCGGCTGGGGCGACTCGCTCTTCGTCATTGCGCGGCGCGCGGAACGAAGGGGCTGATGGCTTGAAATCCGCAATCCGCAATCCGCAATCCGCAATCCGGCTGCTCGCCCCCTTCGGCCTGCTGATCGGCATCGTGGTCGCCTCCGCGCTCCTCGTCTCGCCCTTCTTCGAGACGCCGTTCTACGACGACTGGTCGTTCGCCCCGCAGGCGCTCCTTCTGGCGAAGACGGGGCAGCTCCGCTACATGGGCTACAACGTCCCCTGCCTCCTCAGCCAGGTGCTGCTTGGCGCGGGTTGGCTGAGGCTTGTCGGGCCGACCTTCTCGAACCTGCGGCTTCTCGGCCTGGCGGTCGCCGCGATGGGCTCGTGCGCGGCGTTCGGCGTCTTCGCCGAGCTGGGCCTTGACCGACGCAGGAGCCTGCTCGGCGCCCTCGCCCTCGCCGCCAACCCGCTCTACGTCTTCTTCTCCTATTCCTGGATGACAGATGTCTTCTCGCTGGCCTTCATGCTCCTGGCGCTCTGGGGCTACCTTGTGGCGTTCCGCCGGGGGGGTGGCTGGGCCGTGGCTCTCGCCGCGGCCGCGGCGCTGATCGCGGTCCTCGACCGTCAGACGACCGCGGTGCTGCCGGTGGGCGTGCTCGCGTATCTCCTCTGGCGGCGGCGGGACGCGCCGCTGGCCCTCTGGCTCGCGGCGATTGCGCCGCTGGCGCTGGGGTTCGTGGGCCTGAAGCTGGCCGAGCTGATCCCCGACTACCACAGGGCCGGCCTGCCCGTGCCCTCGCTGCGGAAGCAGTATGCCGCGGCGCCGCGTGCCGCGAGCATCGGCCTGGGCTATCTGGCCTTTTCGCTCCTCCCGCTCGCGCTCGCCTACTGGCGCGTTCTCTCCAAATGCTCATGGCGCCGGCTTGGGGCGGGGCTGGGCGCCCTCGTGCTCCTCGCGGCCCTCGCCGCTCCGGTGCCTGACCTTGCCGCCGGCGAGTGGGCACCCTTCGACCTCGAGGCCTTCCTGCTCCGGGCCGGCTTCCCTTGCACCGAGTGCCGCAGCGGGCTGCTGCTCGGGAACGGAGCCGACATCGTGCCCCGCGGCGTGGGGCTGGCCGTGGGCGCCGCGGCGTGGGTGGCACTGGCGGCCATGCTCGTCGCGGCCTGGGAGGCCGCTCCCAGAATCCGCCTGGAGCCTCGGAGCGCCCGCTGGCGGCTTGGGGCCGCCATAGCGATTGGCGGCCTGCTCGTGCTGCTGATTGCGGGCATGCCGCTGTGGCGGGCGCTCGCGGCGAAGGCCGTGTCGCTCGCCCACGCGCGCGGAGCCGGGCGGGGCCTGGGACTCGACCACTGGCTGACAATGGCCCGCCGTGCCACGGACCTGGTGGCGGTGATTCTCGGCGTGCTCCTTGCCTTCGGGCTGAGCGAGGTGGCCTGGCAGGCCACGGCGCGGCGGGGCCTTCGGGCGCTGTGGGGCTTCGTGGAACTGCTCGTGCTCTCGCTTCTCGCCGGCTTCATCGGCGGCGCGGTGGGGGCCGTCGCGCTTCGCGGGCTGTGGCGCTGGAGAAGAGTCGAGGACGAGGACGAGGGACGAGGACGAGGACGATCTGCCGGCGAGCGGGTGCGCCTCGCGTTGCTGCCCGCCGGGATATACCTGTTCTTCCTCGTCGTGGTGATGAGCCGGTGGGACGTCTTCCCGCGTTATCTCCTGCCCGTGGTGCTGCCGGCAGCGTTGCTGGTGCTGATTGCAGGGCGAGAAGCGAAGCCGTCGTGGGCCGCGGCGGGGATCGCCTTCGCCGTCTTCCTGGCTTATGCCTTGGTGAGGACCGACCTCTACACCTCGCAGCTCGGGGCCACCGAACAGTTGCGGGAGCGGCTCATTGCGGAGGGCGTCCCGCCGAAGGAGATCCGCGCGGGGGTGGAGCTCGACGGCTTTCACTGGCGCTGGTACTGCCTCGACCACCCGCAGGAGGGCGGGACGACGAAGGGCCAGGTCTTCTGGCCCGGCACCCTCACCCCCGCGCTCATCGAGAACTACGTTATCACTGACGAGAACCCCCGGCTCATTGACTTGACGGGCTACGAGGTGTTGCGGAGGGAGACGTTTCGCGCGCGTCTCTGGCCCTTCCCGCGCACCCTCCACGTGGTGCGCAGGGTTCCACTCCTTGAGGGCAAGTGACAGATGAAATCCGCATTCCGCAGTCAGCGATGGCTGGTGGCGCTCGCGATTGCCGCGCTCACCGCGCTCGCGTGGGCCAACCGCTTCGTGCAGGACGACGCCTTCATCTCCTTCCGCTACGCCGACCACCTGGTGGAGGGGCGCGGCCTGGTGTGGAACGACGGCGAGCGGGTGGAGGGCTACACGAACTTCCTCTGGGTGCTCGCCATCGCGGGCCTGAGGGCGCTCGGCGTGGAGGCGGTGGCCGCCTCCTACGCGCTCGGGCTTGGCTGCTTCGCGCTGAGCCTGTTCCTCACTTACCGGCTCGGGCGGGTTCTGGTGGGGACGGACGCCGCGGGCCTCCTTGCGATGGCCCTGGCCGGCACGAACTACTCGTTCAGCGCCTACGCCACGGGGGGCCTGGAGACGCAGCTTCAGGCCTGCCTGCTGACGGCTTCGGCGCTCCTGGCCCTCGGGGGCATTCAGCGGGGGGCGTGGCCGCCGCGGCAGCTTGCGGGGCTGTCCGTCCTGATGGCCGCGGCGGTCCTCACCCGCCCCGATTCGGCCCTGCCGGTGGGCGTGCTCGGATTGGCCTGCCTCGCGGCCATCGTGCGGCGGGGCGGGCTGAGGCAGCTCGCTCCCCTCGCGCTCCCATTCGCCGCCATCGTCGGCGCGTGGCTCGCCTGGAAGTGGCATTACTACGGCGACTTGCTTCCCAACACCTTCCACGCCAAGCTGGGCACGCCGGTGTCGTGGGAGGAGGGCGGCTACTACCTCCAGGCGTTCCTCGTGTCGTACTTCCTCGCGCCGTTCCCGCTCCTGGGCCTTTGCTCGCTGAGGAAGCTCCGCGAATCGTCGCCCCTCACGGTTGCGGCGCTCCTGGTCGCACTGTGGGTCGCCTATGTGTTCGCGGTCGGCGGGTGCTTCATGGAGTTCCGGTTCTTCCTGCCCATCCTGCCCCTGGCGTTCGTGCTCGTGGCGTGGCTGATCCTGGCGGTGGCGTCGGAGCGGGCCATGCAGGGGGCGCTCGTGCTCCTCGTCCTGGCGGGCTCACTCCACCACGCCTGGGGCTTCGGGCGCAGCGTGCGGACCAAGCACATCTCGACGACGCGCGAACTGCACAACGCGGTCTTCGCCCCCCATTACAACTGGGCGGGGATAGGCAAGGCGCTGAGCGCCGCGCTCGGGCCGTCCCGCGACGTGAAGATCGCGGTCACTGCGGCGGGCGCCATCCCCTACTACTCGCGCCTTGAGACCCTGGACATGCTGGGGCTGAACGACGCCTGGGTGGCCCGGCACGGCATCGTGGAGGCGGGGAACCGGATCGGCCACAGGCGTCTGGCGCCCATCGCGCACGTGCTCGAGCGGGGCGTGAACCTCATCGTGGGCCACCCGACGATGAAGCCGCGCTCGGCCTCGTCCCCGCCGCACTACGCACTCCGCGACTTCAAGGAGAAGTGGTGGTTCCGCCTCGGGGGGCCAGACGAGCTCCTGGCTGGCGCCTCCGTGCTGGAGATTCCCGTGGACGACTCCTGGGCGGTCGTGGCGCTCTACGTCAAGCAGCACCCCGCCATCGAGGCGGCCGCCGCGCGCCACAGTTGGGTCCGCCGCCCCCTTGCACCCTGAGTTGAAACCCTCTCCTTGCCATAGTATCCTATAATGAAGAGCGAGGAGTCTCCCCGATTGTCTTCTGAAATCAGAAATCAGAAATCAGAAATCAGAAATCGCATTGGGGCACTGCTCGCGGCGATGCGGCCGGAGCAGTGGACGAAGAACCTGCTGGTTCTGGCGGCGCTGGTGTTCGCCAAGAGGTTCTATGGCCCGGAGGCCGTGGAGTCGGTCCTCCTGAGCCTTGCGGCCTTCGGGCTCTTCTGCATGGCGTCGGGCGCGGCCTATCTCCTGAACGACGTTTGCGACGCGTCGAGCGACCGCGCGCACCCGCTCAAGCGGCTGCGTCCCGTGGCCAGCGGCGCCCTGCCCGTGAGGAGCGCGTTGCTGGCGGCCGGGCTTCTCGCCGCGGCCGCGGTGGGCGGAGCTTGGCTACTGGCCTGGCGGCTCGCCGCCGCGCTCGGGGCCTACCTCGCCCTCCAGGTGGCCTACACCCTGGCGCTGAAGCACGCGGTGATCCTGGACGTTTTGTGCATCGCGGCGAGCTTCGTCCTGCGGGCCTGGGCGGGGGCGCTGGTGCTGGGCGTGGAGTTCTCGCACTGGCTGTTCATCTGCGCGGCGCTCCTGGCCCTATTCCTGGCCCTGGCCAAGCGGCGCCACGAGCTGGTCGAGGTCGGCGATGCCCTCAACCACAGGCCCATCCTGGCCGAATACAGCCCACAGTTGCTTGACCAGATGATCGCAGTCGTCACTGCCTCCACCCTCATGGGCTACGCGCTCTACACGATTGACGCCGAGACCGTCAAGAAGTTCCAAACGGACAACCTGAAGTACACCATCCCCTTCGTCCTCTACGGGATTTTCCGATACCTGTACCTCGTCTACTCCAAGAGCGGCGGGGGCAACCCGTCGCGCCACCTCCTCACCGACAGGCCGCTCCTCATCAACGTCTTCCTCTACGCCCTGGTCAGCGGCTGGATCATCTGGCAATGGGGCACGCGAGGGCCGCAGCCATGAGCAAGGTCGCCATCCTCAAGACCACGCCCGAAAGCGTCCTCGACGACTATGGCCGGCTCATGCGCCTCGCCGACGTTGCCGTCCACCTGCCCAAGGGCCACGAGACGGCGCTGAAGATCAACATCTCGTGGCACCACTGGTATCCCGCCTGCTCGACGACCCCCTGGCAGCTCGAGGGGGTGATTCGCGCCCTCGTCGCGGCCGGCTACCCCGCCGAAAGCCTTTTCGGCGCACAGAACCGCACCGTGGTCGTCAGCGCGCGCAAGGGCGAGGTGGCCAACAAGCACAAGCCGGTCCTCGAACGCTACAGCGTCCGAAACGTCCACCTCTACGAGAAGGGCGAGGAGTGGGTGCGCTACGAGCCCAAGGCCAGGCTCCGCGTGCTCCACGACATCTTCCCCGACGGCGTGCGGATTCCCAAGCGCTTCATCGGCTGCAACATCGTCCACCTCCCGACCATGAAGACCCACGTTTTCACCACGATGACGGGTGCGATGAAGAACGCCTTCGGCGGCCTCCTGAGCGAGCGGCGGCACTGGACCCACAGCCACATCCACGAGACGCTCGTGGACCTGCTCACCATCCAGAAGGAGATCCATTCGGGCATCTTCGCCGTGATGGACGGCACGTTCGCGGGCGACGGCCCAGGCCCGCGGTGCATGGTGCCGCACACGCCCGGCTACATCCTGGCTAGCGGCGACCAGGTGGCCATTGACGCCGTCGCCGCGAAGATGATGGGCTTCGAGCCGCTGAAGCTCGACTTCATCCGCCTCGCCCACGAGGACGGCTTGGGCTGCGGCGACACCCGCGAGATCGAGCTCGCGGGCGACGACATCTCAGCCGTCAACCTCGCCTTCCACGCCAACCAGAACACCCTGGCCAGCCGCGGCCAGAAGCTCATCTACTGGGGACCCCTCAAGTTCCTCGAAAGGCTCCTCCTCCGCACCTTCCTGGTCCCCTGGTCCTACGCCGCCTCGATCCTCTATCACGACTTCTACTGGTATCCCTTCGTCGGCCGCCGCCGCGTGCGCGAGGCCCTTAAGACCGATTGGGGCCGCCTCTTCGCAACCTACCCCTGACTGAAATCCGCAATGGGCAATCCGAAATCCGAAATCCGAAATCCGAAATCGGCCCCATCGCTCTCTATCGTGATCCCGGCCTACAACGAGAGTGCCGACATCGAGGCGGCGGTGGAGGCGGCCCTGGCCTACCTCGCGCGCGCCGCCCCGGACGGCGAGGTGATCGTGGTGGACGACGGGAGCACGGACGACACGGCGGAGCTCGTGGCCGCCTACGCGCGCGCCCAGCCCAGGGTGCGCCTCGTCCGCAACGAGCGGAACCGCGGCAAGGGCTACTCGGTGCGCCGCGGCGTCCTCGAGGCGCGCGGCGACATCGTGCTGTTCAGCGACGCCGACGGCTCGACGCCGCTGAGCGAGGCCCCGAAGCTCCTCGACGCCCTCCGCTCCGGCGGCGCCGACGTCGCCATCGGCTCCCGCGCGCTCCCTGAGTCCCGCCTCGAACGCCCCCAGCCCTGGCTCCGCAGGACGATGGGCTGGGTCTTCCGAAACATCGTCCGCCTACTCGTCCTGCGCGGGTTCCGCGACACCCAATGCGGCTTCAAGGCCTTCCGCGCCCAGGCCGCACGAGAGGTCTTCAGCCGCCAGAGCCTCGACGGCTTCGCCTTCGACGTCGAGGCCCTTTTCATTGCCCGAAGGTTGGGGTATCATATTAAAGAGGTCCCTGTGCGCTGGCTCGATTCGCGCGACTCGCGCGTCCATCCCCTGCGCGACCCCGCGCGGATGTTCTGCGACCTCTTGCGAATCCGGTTCCGGGCCCTCCGCGGCCGCTACCGGTAGGCCCTTT
>VGYW01000427.1 GCA_016872875.1 Planctomycetota bacterium
CCCCGCGGCGCACTTGCGGCAACGCGGATACATGCATCGCCGCTTCATGAGCACCACAGACCCTCGCACGAAGCTCCCCCAAGAGGCGAGTTTCCCCATGAGGGCCTTCCGCGTGCGTTCCAGGCTACGTTGGGCCGAGTCTTCCACGTCGGACTCCGTATAACATAAGCGTATACACTTATATCACATACGGCCAAAGAAGAAAAGCGGAAACTGGTCCGTAGGAGATTACACGCACCCCTGCTCCAGCCGCCCATTGAACGTGCGCCAGCCGCCGCGATAGGCTTCGAGCCACCGGGGATTGGGGTCAACGGGCGCCTTGAAGCGGATGAGCCGGGCCACGGCGTCGGCGACGGAGCAGCGGCCCTTGATGCCGCGCTGCTTGCGGAGGTGGCTCTCCAGGGCGGCGAGCGCCGTCACCGCCGCGCCGAGGGCCGGGCCTTCGTCGCTCTCCAGCCGCTCGAGGCGCCGCTCGAGCACGGTGGCGAGGATTTCGCACATCAGGTCGCTCCGCGCGATGCCGCCGCTGACGGTGATGCGGGCGATCTTCTGGCCGGCGAACTCGTGTTCCTCGACGCCGCGGCGGATGAGGTAGGCGATCGCCTCGAGGCTGGCGCGGAACTTCGTGCCCGCCGAGGCCCCTTCCGCCTGCAACCAGCGGAGACCGGCCTTGGCGGCGTCCACGCCCAGCGACGGCTCGGGAACCGCAAAGGGCATCACAGCCGTGCCGCCGCACCCCGGCGGGCAGGCCCGCGCCGCGGCCTCGATGGCCTTCCAGTCCGGCTTCGGGCCGACCACCTGATCGAGGAACTGGGCGCCGTTGTTGTAGCAGCGCATGTACAGATACGGCCCCCAGTTGAGGGCCATCACATCGAGGTTCCCGCGCGCCGGCAGCTCCTTCGAGGACGAGTTGACCACCGCCGAGTTTCCGAGGATGACTGCCATCTGGCCGCTGTCAACGGCCCCGCCGCCGACGAGGCCCGCCTGCTGGTCGTCGGAGGTTGGGAAGATGATGGGCCTGCGGCGCTTCTCGATGCCCGCCTCCAGCGCCACGTGCTCAGCGAGAAGGCCGACGGGGGTGTAGTGGTGGACGATCTTCGGGAGCTGCTTCCAGGCGAGGGCGCGGTAGTCGGGCGAGGCCAGCGCGCCGAGCATGGCCTTGCACCACCTGCGGCGGCGGAGGTCCATGATGCCGGTCGAGGCCGCGGCGGAGACGCTCGTGACGCCGTAGTTGCCGGTGAGGAAGCCAGCGGAGAGCGGGCCGTGGGGGAGCGTGCGCCAGGTGCGGCGCCAGTCAGCCTCGCTCAGCTTTGCCTCGTCCTTCACGAGGTGGCTCAGGCTGTAGCGGATGGCCCAGGGGCCGCCGATGAGGGCGCGGACGCGCTCCTGTCCGCCGAGGCGCTCCAGGCCGATGGCGTGGTAGCGGGCGAGGCTGTGGTCGTTCCAGCAGATCGCGCGGCGGACCTGCACAACGTCGCGGTCAATCCGTCCTGCGGTGTGGTGGGTGGCAGAGATGCCGCCAGCCGCCCAGTCGTTGAGCCTGCCCAGCTCGCGGAGCTTTGCGGCGATGGCGCGGGTGCTGGCCCGCGCCTGGCCTTCGAGCTGCATGAGGTTCAGCTCCGAGATGCCCTCCTCGTCCCCCTCGTGCCAGAGGTCTGTGGGCAGGCGCACCTCGGCCAGCAGGCGGCCGTCGAGGTCGAAGGCCAGGCACTTCACCGCCCCGGTCGAGAAGTCCCAGCCCGCGATCACGCTGTTCGGCTTCACACACTGGAATGTCTTGGCCATCTGACCTCCTTTACGTAGGGCGTGCATACCTGCACGCGGGACCTCTCGCCCCTCCGCTCTGCGGGGGGACGGGGCGGCGGACGCTCCGAGCCTGTGAAGGAATGACACGGGCCTACACGGACGGACACGGACACACGCCCATTGCCGGGGAATCCGTCCGTCCGTGCTTGTCCGTGGATGTCCGTGTGATTTCTTCACAAGCTCTCCGCGTCCGTTCACCTGCGCACCGAGCGCCAATGGCCGCGGAGCGGCCGGGCAATGCGTCCCCACGCGGAGCGTAGGGACGAAAGGGAGAAGCACTAGGAGAAGCCGTGCTCGCGGAGTGCGTCCGCGGAAAGGCCCTCGCCGCCCAGTTGGCGGGCGACGTAGCGGGCCAGGATGTCCACCTCGATGTTCACGGGGTCGCCGGGGCCTTTGGTGCCCAGGGTGGTCTCGGCGAGGGTGTAGGGGATGAGAGCGACAGCGAAGGCGTCGCGGGCGACGTCCACGAGCGTCAGGCTCACGCCGTCCACGGCCACGGAGCCTTTGGTGGCCATGAGGCGGGTGAGCTCGGGGGGCGCAGCGACGCGGAGAAGGGTCTGGGCGGGGGACTTGTCCTTCGCGCGGATGGTGCCCACGGCGTCCACGTGGCCTGCGACGAAGTGTCCGCCGAGGCGGTCGCCGACGCGGAGCGAGCGCTCTACGTTCACCCTCTGGCCTTGCGAGAGGGCCGCGAGGTTGGTGCGGGCAATGGTCTCGCCGACAGCGTCGAAAGATACGCGGGCGCCATCGAGGGAGGCGACGGTGAGGCAGACGCCATTGATTGCGATGCTGTCGCCTGGCTTGGTGCCTTCGGCCAGGGGGCCGAGGTCCACGGCCAGGCGCCAGACGGCGCCCCGCCGGACCTCCACCACCGGACGCAGGGCCTCTATGATGCCGGTGAACACCCGCTTGGCTCCTTCATCGGGACCGGCTGATTCTAGCGGGCCGATGGCGCCGTGTCAAAGCGGCCCACAGGTTCGAGTCTGGCCATGGTCTTGGGGCCTGCCTGCAAGTGCCCACTCGTGCTCGTCGTCGTCCTCGTCGTCGTCGTCGAGTCCGATGCCTCTCTGCGTCATCAGGGGATTCGACGACGAGGACGACGACGACAACGACGACGATTGGGAACCCCGAGATCGGGGGCCAGAGTCCACGGGTCCCCGTCTGGCATCGCCCGGCGCAGCTCCGAAGGAATCGCTCATCAGATTGGCTTGCGTTGAACGCCATCTTGCGCTAAGATGCCTAAGCGTGGGAGGGAGAGGAGAAGAATGGCCGCTCAACCGTGGCCGGCTCGAGAGTGCCGGGCCGCACGGCGGAAGCGTGCCCAGGGGCGTCTTGGTCCTCCGCAGGAAAGGAGCACAGCATGGATGTGCGCAGGGCGCTGTGGCGGAAGGTGTCGTGTCTGGGCTTTGCTCTGGCGGTCCTGGGTTCCCAGGGCTGCTCGAGGAACCTGATCGGGGCGAGCGGGATTGGGGAGGCCACCCGAAACTACTGCCTGGACCGCACCAAGGACGTGCTCGACTGCGCGGATGTCGGGTTCTCGTTCTCTCAGGACCCGCAGTTCGCGCTCTATGCCGACGCCTTCTCGCTGCTGCCCGTGGGGTACGGGCAGGTGGACGGCTACGCGACGGCCATCGGCGGGGGCAACATCGGCTGGATGCGCTTCTCGTCGGGCGACGTCGGCGCGGTTGTGTGGGGCTACGAGGAGGCGAGCTTCGCCGACTTCGACATCAACAATGTGGCCGGCGGAAACGCCCAGGCGGTCGGCCTCGGCGGCCTGGCCACAGGGCCGCTCGGCAGGCCCGGCTGGCAGCCCTCCTCCGTCCACCATCTCCACCTCCTCTGGGTCGGCGCCTTCGCCAACGCCAATTGGCTCCAGGCGGTCGACCTCGCTCTCGGCATCATCGGCCTCGACATCTGCGGCGACGACGGCTACCGCTATGGCCTCTGGCCCTGGGAGAGCGGGCTGGAGACCTCGGCCTATGCGGAGGAGCTCCGCGGCCAGATCTTCAACCCGCCAAGCGGGCAGGACCGCAACAACTGGAGCTACTGCTGGGGGCGGTGGATGAGCCCGCTGCCCACCGCGGCAGCTCCCGCGCCCGCACCAGCACCCGCGCCAGCACCAAAGCCCCCTGCCGAGAAGAAGTGACCGAGCGATGCGTGATACGTGATGCGTGATACGTGATGCGTGATACGTGATGCGTGATACGTGATGCGTGATACGTGATGCGTGATACGTGACCAGAGAAGACTGGCTTCCGATCCTCTCTTCTCACGCATCACGTGTCACGCATCACGCGTCATTTCGCCCACGTGGTGCCAATGGCCACGTCCACCTTGACGGGCACCTTGAGTTCCATCGCGCCCTCCATCTCCTCGCGGACGGCGCGGGCTACGGCCTCGGCCTCGCCGGCAGGAACGTCGAAGACCAGTTCGTCGTGGACCTGAAGGATCATCCAGGCGTCGGGGTGGGAGGCGCGGAGGCGGGGGTCGAGGCGGACCATAGCGACCTTGATGAGGTCGGCGGCGGAGCCCTGGATGGGGGTGTTGACGGCGGCGCGCTCGGCGGCGGAGCGGGTGCCCTGGTTGTCGCTGGAGATTTCGGGGATGGGGCGGCGGCGCCCGAGGAGCGTGGTCACAAAGCCGTCGCGCTCGGCCGCGGCAATCGTGTCCTCCGTGAACTTCTTGATCAGCGGGTAGCGGCGGAAGTAGCGGGCGATGAACTCCTGCGCGTCCTCCAGGCTGATCCCCGTGTCGTGCGCGAGGCGCTGCGGCCCCATGCCGTAGATGATGCCGAAGTTGATGGCCTTCGAGCGGGCGCGCATCTCGGGGGTGACGGCCTCGATGGGCACCTCGAAGACCTCGGAGGCCGTGCGGCGGTGGATGTCCTCGCCGCGCCCAAAGGCGGCGATGAGGTTGGGGTCGCCCGTGTAGTGGGCGAGGATGCGGAGCTCGATCTGCGAGTAGTCGGCGCACACGAGCACGCGCGACGGGTCGCTGGGCACGAACGCCTCGCGAATCTTCTTGCCCAGCTCCGTGCGAATCGGGATGTTCTGGAGGTTCGGCTCGGACGACGACAGCCGCCCCGTGGCCGTGACGGTCTGGTTGAACGACGTGTGAATCTTGCCTGTCCTGGGGTTGACAAGTTCAGGGAAGGCGTCTACGTAGGTTCCCTTGAGTTTCGCCAGGCCGCGGTACTCGAGGATGAGCTTGACGATTGGCTCCTCCGCGAAGTCCTCCAGGGCGTCCACGCTCGTGGCGAAGCCGGTCTTGGTCTTCCGCACGCGGCCCCCCCTGCCCTTCTGAATCTGGAGCTTCTCGAACAGGATGGCGCCGAGCTGCTGAGTGGAGTTGATGTTGAACTCCTCGCCCGCGAGCTTGTGGATTTCGGCGCCCAGGGCGTCTATCTTCGCGGCGAACTCGGCGGAGAGGGCGGCGAGGAGACCGAGGTTCACCCGCACGCCGATTGACTCCATCCGGGCGAGGATGCTGACGAGGGGCACCTCGACCTCCTCGTAGAGGCGCTTGAGCCCCAGCTCTTCCAGCTTCGGCTCGAAGAGCCGATGGAGGCGGAGCGTCACGTCCGCATCTTCGCAGGCGTAGGGGGCGACCTCGGCCACGGGCACGTCCGCCATGCTGATCTGCGTCTTCCCCTTCCCGATCAGGGCGCTCGTCGGAATCTTCTGAAAGTTCAGGTGCTTCAGCGCCAACAGGTCCAGATTGTGCTGCCGCTGCGCGGGGTCGAGGAGGTACGACTCCACCATCGTGTCGAAGCCGATGCCGCGCACCTCGATGCCGTAGTTGGCGAGGACCACCGCGTCGTACTTGATATTCTGCCCGCCCTTGCGAATCCTGGGGTCCTCAAGGATCGGGCGAAGGCGGTCGAGAACCGCCCGCAGTCGGTGTTCGGTGTTCGGTGTTCGGTGTTGGGGGTAAGATGAAGCCGCGCCGCCGCTGAACAGTGGCAGGTCGCTGTCCGATTGGGGTCTTCGGGCTTCCAATCCGCAATCCGCAATCCGCAATCCGCAATCGTAGGCGGGCACATAGAAGGCTTCGCGCTCGCGGAAGGCGAAGGAGAGGCCGACGATCTCGGCGCAGGTCGGCTCGCTCGAGGTCGTCTCGGTATCCAGCACGAACTCCTCCGCGGCGCGCAGGCGGGCGAGAAGGGCGCCGAACGCGCCCTCGTCGCTCACCGTGTGGTAAACCACCTTGTCGGCAGGAGCGGCCCCTTCCGCCTCGCTGCGGGCTGGGCCGGTGAACCGCACCTTCTCGATGAGTGAGGGGAACTCCAGTTGCTCGAAGAGCTGGATGAGGCGCGGGGCGTCGGGCGTGTGACGGCCGAATTGCTGGGGGTCGAAGCCCACGGGCGCGTCGGTGCGAATGGTCACCAGCTCGCGCGAGAGGAGCGCCTGGTCGCGTCCCGCGAGAAGCCCCTCGCGGACCCGCTTGTTCTTCACCTCCGCGGCGTGCTCCAGGGCGGCTTCGAGCGAGCCGAAGGTCCGGACGAGCTCCACCGCCGTCTTCTCGCCCACGCCTTGGACGCCTGGCACGTTGTCCGAGGCGTCGCCCATGAGGCCGAGGACATCAATGACCTTCTCTGGGGGGACGCCGAAGCGCGCCTCGACAGCGGCGCGGTCAATCAGCTCATCCTCGCCGCCCTTCTTCTTCAGGTCGAGCAGCTTCACGTGGTCGCTGACGAGCTGCGTGAAATCCTTGTCCCCGCTCACGATCAAGGCGTCCCAGCCGGCGTGCTCCGCGCGGCGGGCGATAGTGCCGATCACGTCGTCCGCCTCGTAGCCTGGGCAGCGGAGGATGGGCAGGCCGAGTGCCGCGGCCACCTCGTCAATCAACGGGAGCTGGTCCCGCATATCGTCGGGCATCTTCTCGCGGGTCGCCTTGTAGTCGGCGAACCGCTCGTGGCGAAACGTCGGCTCAGGGCTGTCGAACACCACCGCGATGCGGTCGGGTGATTCCCTCTCGATCAGCCGCAGCACCGCCGACGCAAACCCGTAGATGGCGCTCGTATTCTGCCCCTTCGAGTTGATCAGCGGGCTGCGTATGAACGCGAAGTACGAGCGATACGCCAGCGCATGGCCGTCAATGAGAAACAGCCGTGGCCGCTCGGGCATTGGGGTGTCCTCTCTTCGTCCGTGGATTCTAGCAGCCCCGCGGCCCCACTGTCAAGGAACCACGGGCCTGCCCCCTCTCCCTTGGGGCCTGGCCCGAGCGAAGCCGCGGGCAGAGGGTTGGGGTGAGGGCGCCCACCCCCTCTCCCTCGGGGAGAGGGTTGGGGTGAGGGCGCCCACCCCCTCTCCCTCGGGGAGAGGGTTGGGGTGAGGGCGCCCACCCCCTCTCCCTCGGGGAGAG